>JBIIXY010000053.1:0-14880 GCA_044347105.1 Prochlorococcaceae cyanobacterium | reverse complement strand
CTCACCAGCTGGTCGCACTGCTGCTGGGTCTGCTGACGGAACTGCAGGGCGTCGTTCTGCAGACGTTCGGCTTCCGCCTGGCTCTCGCGCTGAATGCGCAGGCCTTCCTGGCGGATCTGCTCAAGCTCGGCCATCGCCTGCTGGCGGTTGCGCTCGTGCTGTTCCAGCAGCGCACGGTTGCGCTCGGCCGCTTCCTGCTCCAGCTGCTGCCGGCGGGTGGCGAACTGCTGCTCCATCTGGGCGAGCCGGCCTTGATGCTCCTGCTCGGCGGCAGCGGCCTGCTGGCGACCCTGGAGTAGCAGTTGCTCGCATTGCTGGCGCGCCTGTTCCCGCAGGTCGGAGACCTGACGCTCGGCCTCCTGGCGGATGGAGGCGTTGTTGATCAGCTGCTCGCGCTCACGCTGGGCGTTGGCCACGATCTCGTCAGCCTGGCGCCGGGCCTGGGCGATGAACTCCTCGCGCTGGCGGATCAGTTCGGCTGCCTGGGTGATCTGGGCCGGCAGGGCCTCCCGCACGGCATCCATCACCTCGATGGCGTCCTGCTCGTTGACCAGGCGACCGCCGCTGAACGGAACGCGGGTGCCCTCCAGCACGACCTCCTCGAGCTGGTCGAGCTGATCAAGCACGGTGATGCTGGCCTCAGCCATTGATGCCACGGGGTGAATCCGTCCGATTAAAAAGCCTCGCCAGGTCTTCCGCCACACCTGTGGGCACCAAGTGACGGACATTTCCGCCGAAACGGGCCACTTCCTTCACCACAGAGCTGCTCAGAAAGCTGTGCTGCACTGCCGTTGCCAGGAACAGGGTTTCCACACCCGGCGCAAGGCTGTGGTTGGTGTGGGCGATCTGCAGCTCGAATTCGAAATCACTCATCGCCCGCAGGCCCCGCAGGATCACCCCCGCGCCGCTTCTGCAGGCGAATTCCACGGTGAGCCCATCGAAACTGCCCACCTCCACGCCCTGCAGGTGTCCGGTGGCGAGGCTGATCTGCTGAAGCCGTTGCTCCAGGCTGAACGCGGGCGTTTTGCTGGGGTTCTGCAACACGGCCACGATCACCCCATCGAACAGGCGGGAGGCCCTCTCGATCAGGTCGAGGTGGCCGAGGGTGAGTGGGTCGAAGCTGCCGGGATAGAGGGCACGCATCTGTGCAGCCTATGGCGACCGGCCCCGTTTCTAGAGTTCAGTGGTTGACCGCGCTTTCGCGCACCCTGCCCGCCATGGCCCCCACCTTGAACGCCGACGCCAAGAAAACTCTGCTGCGCAAGATTCCCCACGGTGTGTTCATCTGCGGTGTGGCCGAGGGCGAGGAGGTGAACGGCTTTACCGCCAGCTGGGTGACCCAGGGCAGTTTTGAGCCCCCCCTGGTGGTGATGGCGGTGCGGGCCGACAGCACCAGCAACGGCATGATCCAGCGCACCGGCCGCTTCTCCCTCAACGTGCTCAAGGCCGACCAGAAGGACCTGGCCGCCGTGTTCTTCAAGCCCCAGAAGGGGGTGGGCGGACGCTTCGATGCCGCCCCGTTCACGCTGGGTGAGCTGGGGCTGCCGATCCTCAACGACGCCATCGGCGGCGTGGAATGCGAGCTGGTGGGCCAGGTGGCCCATGGCGACCACACGGTGTTCGTGGGCGAGGTGAAGACCGCCACCCTGCACGCCGACGCCCCTGCCCTGGAGCTGGGCGCCACCGGCTGGCAGTACGGCGGTTGATCAGCGCACCCCGGCGCCTGTGATGAGCGCCCTGCCCCTGCTGCAGCTACCCGATCGGCTCAAGGCCCGGCTCAAGGAGGTGCCCTCCGAGCCGGGCTGCTATCTGATGCGCGACGGTGAGGACCGCATCCTCTACATCGGCAAGGCCAAGGTGCTGCGCAACCGGGTGCGCAGCTACTTCCAGAGCGGCAGTGGGCACGGCCACAGCCCCCGCATCCGGCTGATGGTGCGGCAGGTGTGCGACATCGAATTCATCGTCACCGACAGCGAGGCCGAAGCGCTGGCGCTGGAGGCCAACCTGATCAAGCAGAACCAGCCGCACTTCAACGTGCTGCTCAAGGACGACAAGAAATATCCCTACCTGTGCATCACCTGGAGCGAGGCCTACCCGCGCATCTTCATCACCAGAAAGCGCCGCTTCCGCTCCCCGCTCGATCGCTTCTACGGGCCCTACGTGGATGTGGGATTGCTGCGGCGCACCCTGGCCCTGGTGAAGCGGGTGTTTCCGCTGCGGCAGCGGCCCCAGCCCCTCTACCGCGAGCGCACCTGCCTCAATTACGACATCGGCCGCTGTCCGGGGGTGTGCCAGGAAAGGATCAGCCCGGAGGATTACCACCGCACCCTGCGCCAGGTGGCGATGGTGTTTCAGGGACGTAACGAGGAGCTGCTGCAGCTGCTGCAGGAGCAGATGGAGCGCTACGCCGAACGCCTGGATTTCGAGAGCGCCGCCCGGGTGCGCGACCAGCTCCAGGGCCTCGACACCCTCACGGCCGATCAGAAGATGAGCATCGGCGACAGCTCGGTGAGTCGCGATGTGATCGCCCTGGCGGCCGATGGGCGGGTGGCGGCGGTGCAGCTGTTCCAGATGCGGGCGGGCAAGTTGGTGGGCCGGCTGGGCTACACGGCCGATGCGGTGGGGACCCCGGAGGCGGAGGAAGGGGCCGGGGGTGAACTGCCCCCCTCGCCGGAACGGCGCGAGGCCCTGGGCCGGATCCTGCAGACCGTGATCGAGGAGCACTACAGCCAGGTGGAGGGGGTGGAGATCCCGCCGGAGCTGCTGGTGCAGCACCCCCTGCCCCAGCAGGCGCTGATCGAGGAGTGGCTCAGCGAGCTGCGGGGCCGCAAGGTGAAGCTGGCCGTGCCCCAGCGCCAGCAGAAGGCCGACCTGATTGAACTGGTGGTGCGCAATGCCAGCTACGAACTGCAGCGGGCCCAGCGGGCCAGCGAGCAGAACCTGCTGGCCACCGAAGACCTGGCCCAGCTGCTGGAGCTGCCGAGCGCACCCCGCCGGATCGAGGGCTACGACATCAGCCACATCCAGGGCAGCGACGCCGTCGCCTCCCAGGTGGTGTTCATCGACGGGCTGCCGGCCAAGCAGCATTACCGCAAATACAAGATCCGCAGCGCCGCCGTGCGGGCCGGCCACTCGGACGACTTCATGAGCATGGCGGAGGTGATCCGCCGCCGCTTCCGCCGCTGGGCCCTGGCCAAGGCCGAGGGCGCCGATCTGGGCGAACTGCGCCGGGCGGCGGGCAGTGCCCTGCACACCGGCGGCCTGAACGACTGGCCGGATGTGGTGATGATCGACGGCGGCAAGGGCCAGCTCTCGGCGGTGATGGAGGCCCTGCGGGAGCTCAATCTCGATCAGGAGCTGGTGGTGTGCTCCCTGGCCAAGCAACGGGAGGAGGTGTTCCTTCCTGGAGCGAAGGATCCGCTGGAGAGCGAGGCCGACCAGCTGGGCGTGCAGCTGCTGCGCCGCCTGCGCGATGAGGCCCACCGCTTTGCCGTGGGCTTCCACCGCCAGCAGCGCGGGGAGCGCATGACCCGCTCCCGGCTCTCCGACATCCCCGGCCTGGGCCCGAAGCGGATCAAGGAGCTGCTGGCCCATTTCCGCTCCATCGACGCCATCCAACTGGCCAGCGTGGAGACATTGACGGCCGCGCCTGGCATGGGGCCGGCCCTGGCCCAGCAGGTGTGGGAGTACTTCCATCCGGAGGCCGCTGCGGCTGGCCAAGAACTGCCGGGGGATGATGGCCAGCTGATTCCCTTGGAGTTGGCCAGTTGAGGCCCCTGCTGCACGCCTTGCTCTGGAGCAGCCTGATGCTGGGCCTGTTGGTGGCCCTCCTGCTGGCCCCCCTTCCCCTGAGGGGAGCGGCCCTGGCCTCACCAGGACTTTGCGTAGGTCCCGTGTGCGGTGATGAGATCACCCGCAGTGCCAAGCACCATTGGCAACTGCGCCTGCGGGTCAACGACCAACAAGGACACCGGGAGCGCCTGGTGGTGGACTGCCGCAATGGTGTGCTGAGTCCCCAGGCCGGCCCGGTGGACCGGGGCTATGCCGCCGCCATGGCCCGGCGGGCCTGTCGTCTGGCCGGGGAGGTCTGAACCGTGCCATCTGGATGGGCCCGCAGCGGCTCCTGCCGCTGGTTCACTTGGGCGTTGGCTTTAGCGGTGATGGTTGGTCTGCTGCCGTCCTTCCAGCTGCCTGCCGGAGCGGTAGGCACACCCGCCGATCCCCTGCCGATCAGCAGTGATGCCCTGGCGCGGCAGTCGCCCTGGAACCGGCCGGAGTCCTACCCCCTCTCGCTGCGACCGCCCCAGGATCGCTACCACCCCAGCGCCGAATGGCTCGGGCGGCTGATTCTGCCCAGTGCCGCCGAAGCCGCCGCCACTCCCGGTGACTGGGTCTGGATCGAACTGGAACAGGCACCGCCTGACCAGCAGGGCCTGATCGGCAGGCCCCGGCGGCTGCGCTGGGCGGAGACCGCCGAACTGAAACGGATCGTTGACGCCGTGACCGTGGACGTGCGGTTCGGCGAAAACGCCCGCAGGGTGGAGGCCGCCCACAATGGGGTGCCCAGCCGCCTCAATGGCCGCAACCAGGTGGGCCCCCTGCAGTCACTGGCCGGAGCCCGGCCGGTGGATGATCTCACCGTGGCCCTGGATGGGGTGAGCCTGGACTCCGGCGGCCTGCGCATCAGCCGTCCGCCTGTGCAGATCAGCGGCCGCTGGCAGGGGCTGGTGCAGGTGCTGGAGAGCCCGGCCGACGAGCCCGTGCTGGTGCGCCATTTCAATCCCGCCAGCGGCCGCTTCGACGGCCCCGAGGAGCGCATCCGGATTCCACGCCTGCCTCCCGATCGCTTCGGCCGCCAGATGTTCAACCTGTCCGGCCTGGTTGACTCGCCGCTCAACGAGCAGGGCTGGCAGATCCAGGGTGCTCCCGCCAGCGATGGGGTGTTCACCGTGCAGGCCCTGCAGCCCCGCCAGATCACCGCCCTCACGCCCCAGCGCCAGCGCGATGGCACGGCCGCCAGCCTCAACCATCTGCGCGTGACCAACTGGAGCGCCGCCGAGAGCCAGCCCGGCAGCCTTCACACCACCACCCTTGTGCCGGATGGAGCAGTTCCCCCAGGCTTGCAGCTCGGGGAGCGGGCCCTGTTGATCCACAGCTTCGGCGGCATCGGCGGCAGCCAGGCCGAGCCGAGTCCGGCCTGGACCACCACGGGGCACTTCGCCTTCGGTGAGGCCGAGGTGACGCGCGACCCCATCAGCGGTGAGCCACGCCTGGCGGTGCGCTACCACCAGATCTACGCCAACAATCCGAACGGCATCGTGGCTGGCAGCCAGCACTGGAGCGCCTACGCCGGCAACCTGCAGCGCGGCTGGCTGGGTTCCAGACCCTTCTCCGATGTGCTGGTGCCGCTGGAGCCGCAGGTGCTCGACGCCCTGGCTCTGCAGGCTGAGATCCTGGCCGCCCGCTACCGCAACGGAGACGGCGGCGGGGTGGCGATGGTCACTGCGGCCACCTCCTGCGTGCAGGATTCCAGCCAGGCCCTGTGGATCGCCATCCAGCAGTTGCGCCAGGGCCAGGCCCTGAGCACGCTCAGCGGCGACGAACAGCGGCAGCTGGCCAGGCTGGGCACGGCCCTCGACCGCTGGCTCACCCCCCTGGGCCGTCCCCGCCCCGACTGGCGGCACAACGCGGCCCGCAGCCTCGATGGTGGCAGCGGTGGCTTTGAGAGCAGCCAGAAGCTGGCCGACGTGCTGCTCAGCTGGAATTCGATGCTGCCACGCCGCGCCCACGACGCCATGGCCGCGGACATCGTGCGCGCCGGCCTGCCCCTCTGGTTGATCCGCACCAACCAGATCCCCTCAGCAGCGCCGCAGCTGCTGCCCGTGGCCCCCACCTCCCTGCTGGGCCACCTCCCCGTGCTGGGCACCCTGTTCAACCGGGTGCTGGCCAGCCTGCTGCCGCCCTTCCAGTCCGGCGACCTGATCAGCAGCGTCTTCGTGCTCCTGGCCTATGGCGCCCTGGCGCTGGGTCTGGGCGTGGCCAGCGGCTTCCTCACCCTCCCCTGGCAGTGGCCCCCCCTGGCTCAGGCCCTGCCGCGGATGGCGGGGCTGCTGCTGATGCCGGCCCTGGGCGAGGAACTGCTGTTCCGGGTGCTGCTGATCCCCACCCAGGGGGAGGGCTTCCCCTGGTCAGCGCAGCTGGCATGGATGCTGCTCAGCCTTGGCCTGTTCGTGCTCTACCACCCCTTGGCCGCCCGGCTCTGGTACCCGCAGGCCCGGGCCCTGTTCAACGACCCGCGCTTCCTGGTGCAGGCCACGCTGCTCGGTGTGGCCTGCTCCCTGGCCTATGGCCTCACCGGCTCGCTCTGGACGCCGGTGCTGATCCACTGGCTGGCGGTGGTGATCTGGTTGGAGCCGTTCCGGGGTCGCCAGCGTCTCGGCCTGGCTCCTCAGGCGGCCGTATCGAACAGGGCGCGCCAGCGCCGTTCCTGATCGGCGGCGGCGGCCGTTCCCTCTGCCGGGTACTGGGGCAGGAAGTCTTTGTCGCTGGCCGGCTGATAGGGCCCCTGCTTGAGTTCGAAGATCACGGCATCGCTGGAGAGGGCCACCAGTGTGTGGAACTGGCCCTCCGCCAGCTCGATGCCCCGCAGGGGGCCCCCGGCCTGCAAGCGCAGGCCCTCGATCACGGTGCCATCGCCATCGAGCAGCAGCAGGCCGATCTCTCCCTGCAGCACCACAAAACACTCAAAGCCGGTGCCCGGCTGCTCGCGCAGGTGGCGATGGGGGCGCACGTAGGTGCCGGGCTGCAGCACGTTGAGGAAGCGCTGCACCACCTCGCTCTCCTGATGGAGGTTGTGGTTCCGGCGCCGCCGCGGCGCTTCGCGGGCCTGCTGGGCCACGGCATCGAACAGGGCCTGATCCAGTCGCTGCAGCTGGGGAGGAACGGTCACCTGACGGCAGGTGGTAGGAGCTTTGAGGCTAGGGACGGTGCGCCGCCAGGGATGCTGGTGGCAGGCCCTCAGCCCCGCAACCCACGATGACCAACGGCATCTGGATCCTGGGCGACCAGCTCAGCCCCGACCATCCCGCCTTGCTGGCACTGGAACGGGAGCACGGACCTGCGGGAGCCCGCACCCAGGGCCGGGTACTGCTGATCGAGAGCCATTCGGTGCTGGCCTGGCGCCGCTACCACCGCCAGAAGCTGGTGCTGGTGTGGAGTGCCATGCGCCATTTCGCCGCTGAGCTGCGCAGCGCCGGCTGGATGGTGGATCACCTGGAGGCCGACAGCTTCGGCGAGGGTCTGGCGGGCTGGATCGCGCAGCATGGCATCAACGCCCTGGCGGTGATGGAACCGGCCGAGCGGCCCTTCCGCCAGGCGATCGAACGGCTCTCGTTGCCGATCCCGCTCCACTGGCAACCCTCCAACGCCTTCCTGTGGAGCCGGGACGCCTTCGCCGCCTGGGCACGGCCCTACAGACAACTGCGCCTGGAACTGTTCTATCGGGAGGGGCGCCGACGTTTTGGGGTGCTGATGGAGCAAGCCACTGAATCGCCAGGCTTCCAGCCCCTCGGCGGACAGTGGAACTACGACCACGACAACCGCAAGGCTCCGCCGAAGGGCCTGGTGGGCCCTGCGCCCCTGCAGTTCGAGCCCGATGCCATCACCCAGGCCGTGATCGTGAAGGTGGAGCGGCTCAACACTGAGCTGGAAACCAGGGGCGAACCCGGTCTGCCAGGGCAGAGTGAACCGTTCAGCTGGGCCGTGACGCGCCAGCAGGCCCTGGCTGTGCTGGAGCACTTCATCGCCACCCGCCTCGATGGCTTCGGTCCCTACCAGGACGCCATGGTGAAGGGACAGCCCACCCTCTGGCATGCCCTGCTGTCGCCCTACCTCAACCTCGGGCTGCTGGGCCCCCTGGAGGTGATCCGCAGGCTGGAGCAGGCCGGGCTGGAGCGCGGTACGCCACTGGCGTCGCTGGAGGGGGTGATCCGCCAGATCCTCGGCTGGCGCGAATACACCCACGGCCTCTACTGGTGGTTCGGTCCCGATTACCCCCAGAGCAACCACTTTGCTGCTGATCGGCCCCTGCCGCTGTGGCTGGAGCAGCTGGGCGGCAGCGGCATGGCCTGCATGGACACAGTGCTCGAGGAGCTGGAGAGCAGCGGCTACGCCCATCACATCCAGCGGCTGATGGTGCTGGCCAACTACGGGCTGATCGCGGGCCTTGATCCCCAGGCCTACACGGCCTGGTTCCATCGCCTGTTCATCGATGGCTACGACTGGGTGATGCAGACCAATGTGCTCGGCATGGGCCTGTTCGCCGATGGCGGCCTGCTGGCCAGCAAGCCCTACGCCGCCAGCGGCAACTACATCAACCGGATGAGCAGCTACTGCAAGGGCTGCCGCTACAACCCCAAACAGCGCCAGGGTCCCTCCGCCTGCCCGTTCAATGCCCTCTACTGGGATTTCCTGGCCCGGCACCAGGAGACTCTGCGCCGAAACCCGCGCATGGCCCTGGTGATCAGGCAGCTGGAGAAGATCCCTGCCGAGGAGCTTGCCGCGATCCGCGCTACGGCCGCAGCCGGGTTCGGATCGGAGTGAGAGCCTGAGCCGGGGGCGACCGCGCCGGGATCGGGCTCTGCGCTAGGGGTGGGGCGCTTCTCCAGCCCGCGATGGCCTCCGTTCCGATCCACGTCGGCCCCCATGGCGATCCGCCACGCACCCAGCGGCTCGACTACGGCGTGGTGCTGCTGCAGCTGCTCTGGCGCATGCGCTACGACCTGCTGCTCTGGCTGGCGTTCTGCCTGTATGCCTGGCTGCGCGGCTCCCGGGCCCTGCCCTGGCAGATCACGCCGTTGGGCCTCTCGGTGTTCGGCATCGCCGTGTCGATCTTCATCGCCTTCCGCAACACCCAGGCCATCGGCCGTTGGTGGGAAGCGCGGGGCCTGTGGGGTGTGGTCGTGAACCAGAGCCGGCAGTGGCGTGACACTCTGCTGGCCCATGTGGGCGGCCAGCGGGTGCGCAGCACCCGCGGCCGGAGGCTGCTGGAGTACCAGGTGGCCCAGGTGTGGCTGCTCAATTTCGAGTTGCGCAATTATTGGCGCTCCGACCTGCGCAACACGATCGATGGTCTGCTGGCCGACCTCCATCTGCCCAGCGGCTTGAGCCTGCAGGAGCTCTGCCGTCGCCGGGCCCAGGCGGTGCATGACCTGCACGCTGATGGCTGGGTGAACGACTGGGGCCGCCTGCAACTGGTGGACGTCTCCAACCGTCTGCTCGATGCGATCGGCGGCCTGCAGCGCATCCGCAACACGCCCATTCCCGCCTCCTACGACGTGTTCGTGCGGCTGATCACCTGGCTCTACGGCCTGCAGCTGCTGCTGCAGGTGAAGGTGGAGGGACCCATGGGCATGGGGGCGGTGCTGTTTCTCGGCTTCCTGATGGCCGAGCGGATCGGTGCCTACGTGGAGGGCCCCTTTGATCGGGACGGCAGCTGCTTCTCCCTGCCCCTGAATACCCTCTGCAGCACGATCACCGCCGATCTGATGCAGCGTGAGCTGGATTTCGGCCGCTTCCAGCCCAGCTCCGATCCCACCCGCTGGGACTGACGCCGGTGAGACTGCTGCACACCTCTGACTGGCACCTGGGCCGCGGCTTTCACGGCGCCTCGTTGCTCGACCAGCAGGAGCTGGTGCTGGATCGGATCGTGGACCTCTGCCGCCAGGAGCAGGTGGACCTGGTGGTGATCGCCGGCGATCTCTACGACCGGGCCATTCCCCCCGCCCCGGCTGTGGCTCTGTTCACCGACACCGTGCGCCGGCTGCGGGCCGATGGGGCGGTGGTGGTGGCAATCGCCGGCAACCATGACAGCCACGTGCGCGTGGCCGTGTACGACGAACTGCTCACGGCCCTGGGGGTGACGGTGCGCGGCGACTGGCGCCGCAGCAATGAGCCGCTGCTGGTGCCAGCGCGCCGCGGCGGGGCGACCCTGGCCGTGTACCCCCTCCCCTATCTGGACCCCCTGCTCGATGGCCCGGCCCTGGCTCTGGAGGCTGGCCAGGCCGAGGGGGAGGGACGCCGTCACCAGCAGGTGCTCGACCTGGCCCTGGCACGGATCCGCGCGGACCAGGCCACCCGTGCGGGCCAGCGCTCGCTGCTGGTGGCCCACGGCTTTGTGGCAGGCGGCCGCTGCTCCGAGTCGGAGCGGGATCTGTCGGTGGGCAACGTGGAGGTGGTGGCGGTACCCAGTTTCGCCGGCTTCGACTATGTGGCCCTGGGCCATCTGCATGCCCCCCAGGAGCTGGACGGCCCGAGGCTGGCCTACTCCGGCAGCCCTCTGGCCTATTCCTTTTCCGAGGAGGGGCAGCAGAAAAGTGTGCGTCTGGTGGAGATCGACGCCACGGGTCTGGCCGCGGTGCAGGTGATTCCCTTGGCGGTGGGTCGTCCGTTGCGCAGCCTGGAGGGACCGCTGGAGCAACTGATGGCCGATCCAGGCCTGGAGGAGGCCCGGGGCTGTTGGGTTCGGGCCGTGCTCACTGACGACGACCTCCCCCGCCAGGCCATGAACCGCCTGCGCCAGCGCTTCCCCCACGCCGTGGAGCTTCGCCACCGGCCCGAGCGGCAGGAGGCCCTGGCCACCAGTGAACGCACGCGCCAGATCCGCGCGGCCCGCGACCCGCTCGATCGAATCCTGGCCTTTTATGGCGACCAGCAGGGCCGGCAGCCCAGCCGGGCGGAGGTGCAGCTGCTGCGCCAGGCCCTCGCTGCGGCCGGCCGGAGGGACGACTGATGCGGCCTCACGTGCTGGAGCTGGAGGCCTTAGGGCCCTTTGCCGAGGCGGTGCGCGTCGACTTTGACCCGCTGGCCCGCGATGGCCTGTTCCTGATCCACGGCAGCACAGGCGCCGGCAAGACGTACCTGCTCGATGCCCTCAGCTTTGCCCTCTACGGCGAAGTCTCCGGCGAGCGCAGCGTCAAGGGTCTGCGGTCTGACCATGCCGCCCCCGGCCAGGTGCCTCGGGTGATGCTGGAGTTCTCCGCAGGCGGGGGGCGCTGGCGGGTGGAACGCCAGCCGGCCTGTGAGGTGCCGCGCAGCCGCGGCGAGGGCACCACCACCAAACCCGCCCGCGCGGCCCTCTGGCGGCTTGATCGACCAGCAGGCGCAGCGAACGGCCAAACGGCCGAGGCGGCGGCCGGCAACGTGAGCGAGGTGCGCCGCGAGGTGGAGCGCTTGCTCGGGCTTGATGCCGCCCAGTTCCGCCAGGTGATCCTGCTGCCCCAGGGACGGTTCGCCGAAGTGCTGCGGGCCGGCGCCGAGCAGCGCGAGGCCCTGCTCAAGACCCTCTTCGACACGGTGCTCTACGAACGGGTGAGCCGCTGGCTGGATGACCGCGCCGGCGAGGCCTATCGGGCTCTGGTCGAGGGTCGGCGCCAGCTGCAGTCCCTGGCCGAACAGGCCCAGGGCATCGCCCAGCCATGGCTGGGCGAACAGCCTTCTGAGCCCGATCCCAGCGATGCGGCGGCGTTGGATGGTCTGCAGAACCACCTCAGCCAGCTAGCGGATCAGCTGGCTGCCGGGTTGAAGCAGGCCGAGACGCGCACCGAAGCTCTGCGCCGCGAGCTGGCCGAGCGGGAGCGGCTGCTGGAGCGCTGGCGTCGGCGCCAGGCTGCAGCGCAGGGGCTGCAGGATGCTGCTGACAGGCAGGAGGCGATCGAGCAGCTGCGCCTGCGCTGGGTCGCCGCCGAGCGGGCCGAGCAGCTGCGCCCTGCATTGGAGCGCGAACAGGCAGCCGCCGAGCAACTGCGGCAGCGCGACCAGCAGTTGGCCGCCGGGGTGACGGCCCTGGCCGAACAGCGCCACCGGCTGGTGTTGCTGCCCGCAGAAATCATGGAGCTCGAGCTCACCGGCCTGCCCGATCCCGGCCAGCTCACCCGCTGCCTGGCCGCCCTTGCCGCCCGCATCAGCGAGCTGCAGGCGCTGGTGGTGCTTTGGAGCGACAGGCAGCTCACCAGTCAGGCGATCGAGGTGGCCAGCACCGAACTGGCCCAGTTGGGCCAACAGGTGCTGAAGGGAGAGGCGCTGCTGGCCCAGGTGCAGGCTGCCCTGCCCGCCTGCCAGCAGCGCCTGTTGCAGGCGCGCAGCGCCCATGACCGCCTGGCCGGTCTGGAGCAGGCCCATCGCTCCAGCCAGGAGCAACTTGCCGGGCTGGACCAACTGCAGATGGCGCAGAAGCAGAGCGCTGAGGCGGATGCGGCCCTGCTTGAGGCCCAGCGGCGCCAGCAGGAGGCGCGCACCCAGGTGCTGGAGCTGCGCCAGCGCCAACTGGAGGGGATGGCGGCCCGTCTGGCCGCTGCTCTCGTCGCGGGCCAGCCCTGTGCGGTGTGCGGGTCCACGCGCCATCCACGGCCCGCCCAGGCGGCGGACGGCACCATCAGCGACGGCGCCCTGAACCAGGCTGATGGGCGGCAGCAGCGGGCCGAAGGCGCCGTGCAGGAGGCCCGGGCACGCTCCAGTGCCCTCGCCGCCCAGCTGCAGGCCTTCGGCCGCCGCTGGCCCCTGGCCCTCAGCGACCCGCAGGCGGTGCATGGTGCTGCGGCCCAGGCCCAGCTGGAGCTGGAGCAGGCGCGCGCCCTGGCCAGCGAAAAGCAGTCGCTGGAGCAGCAACACGCTGATCTGGAGCAGCGCCTGACGGGCTACCAGCAACGGCTGGAGCAGCGGCGGCTGCAGCACAGCCAGCAGGAGGAGCGCCTGCGCGGGCTGCAGGTGCAGCTGGCCGAGCAGCAGGCGCGGCTGGGCCAGGCCCTGGGGCCCCATGCTGGCCGCAACCCGGCGGAAATCCTGGAGCAGCAGGTCCAGCTGCGCTCGCAGCTGGACCTGCTGGCCGACGGCGTGCAGCAGCGCAACCAGCTCGCCGGCCGGGCCGCCGAGCTGGCCAGCCGGCTGGCGGCCGACCTGGCGGCAGCGGGGTTCAGCGATGCCCCGGCACTGCTGGATGCCTTGGCGCCCGAGGGCGAGCGCCAGGGCTGGCACCAGCGCATCCGCGCCCACGACCAGAGCGTGCAGCACCATCAGCACCAGCTGGCCGACCCCGACCTGCAGGATCTGCCCAGGGAGTGCCCTGACCTGGAGGTGCCGGCGGAGCATCTGCGCCAGGCCCAGGAGCTGCGCGATGGCCTGCTGCGCCGTCAGGCCCAGCTCAGTGCAGCGCGCTCGGCCCTGGAGGAGCTGGCGGAGCGGCAGGAAGCCGCCCGCGCTGCTGTGGCTCTGCAGCAGCAGCAATCCGACCAGCTTCATGCCATTGCAGACCGTTGCCTGGGGCGCAGCAGTCCGCACATCTCCCTGCAGCGCTGGGTGCTCTCGGCCTATCTGGAGGAGATCTGCGGCTATGCCAACCAGCGCCTCGACCAGATGACCTCCGGTCGTTACCAGTTGCTGCTCAGCGATGGCAGCGGCCAGCGGCGGGGCAGTAAGGCGGGGCTTGGACTGCGGGTGCTCGATGCCTTCACCGGCGAGCAGCGGGATGTCTCCAGTCTCTCGGGAGGCGAAACCTTCCAGGCCTCCCTGGCCCTGGCTCTGGGAGTGGCTGACACGGTGCAGGCCCACAGCGGCGGCGTGCGGCTGGATGCCCTGTTCATCGACGAGGGCTTCGGCAGCCTCGACCCGGACAGCCTGCAGCTGGCCATGGATGAACTGGAGCGTCTGCGGGATGGGGGCCGGCTGATCGGCCTGATCAGCCATGTGGCCGCGCTGCGCGAGCGCATCCGCAGTGGGATCGAGGTGATGGCCAGCGAAGGGGGCTCCCGATTGCGGGTGGGGGTGACGGGTGACCAGGGGGAGGCGCCGCGATGAACCTGACGGCAGGGGAGCTGGTGGCCGTCTACGGCACCCTCAAACGCGGCGGTTGCAACCACCGGCTGTTGGCCGGCAGCCACTGGCTCGGGCCGGTACTGCTCAGCGGACTGCGCCTTCACGACCTCGGTCCCTATCCGATGGCCGTGGCCTGTGCCGACCCCGGGGCCCTGGTGGCAGCGGAGCTCTACGCCGTGTCTGCGCAGGTGCTGGCCCAGCTGGACGTGCTGGAGGACCATCCGCGGGAGTACGCGCGTCGGTTGGTTGCCCTGGCGGACGGCCGGCAAGCCTGGGTGTATCTGGGGCGGCCTGCCCGGGTGCGTGGCTGTCCGGTGCTGGCGGACGGCTGCTGGCCAACGGAGCAGCCTCCAGCTGAACGCTGATCGACTCAGCGCTCACCCAACAGTTCGATCCAGGTGGGGGCTGTGCCATGGGGCATGACCGACTCCCCTCCGGGGGCGATCCGCTGGTGGTTCTGCGGCGTGCTGCAACGGCTCGCAGGATTGGGATTGCGGGGTTTTGGTTTCATGGGTTGGTTGCTGGCGCTCTGGCGACGGCGGTGTTGTCTGTTCAAGGGGGTGGACTGCAAAACGGGGAACTGCTGTGGATTGGACATGGCGGTGACGACGCGTCACAGAAACGAACGATCGCGGGTAAGGCGGCCTCGTGATGGACGCGATCCAGCATTGCCGTTACCAGAGCATCTGCTGAACGCTCTTGAAGGCTCTTCCGACTCAAATCAACTGCAGGGCGCCGGTTGGGAGCTGGCTGCGGGAGCTGCCTGACCTGTCCTGAAGCTGGTCGACCCTGCTTCAGGAGTTGGGAGCCTGTGAACTATCCGCTTGATGGGATGTTCGCCATGTGAAGCCTCCGTCAGCACCCGGAAAGGCTTCGTGATGGGAACCTTACACCGCAGGGCACCACACGCGGCCGCAGGATTTCCGCTAATCGCAGACTACGCTATGCGCAAAGGAGCCTATGCGGACTGACTACGCGTTACAATCGGGTCAGTCCGGCGGCGTGCCGCCTTCA
>JBIIXY010000145.1:0-4751 GCA_044347105.1 Prochlorococcaceae cyanobacterium | reverse complement strand
CGCTGATGCGCCAGGTGCAGATCGCCGCCGGCTCGCTGGTGCTGCTGGGGGTGATCCTCAGCCAGGCGCTGGCGCCGGGCTGGATCTGGCTGAGCGGCTTTGTGGGCGCAGGCCTGGTGTTTGCCGGGGTGAGCGGCTTCTGCGGCATGGCCCGCCTGCTGGCGGTGATGCCCTGGAACCGGGTGCGGATCTGATGGATGGCGCCAGTGTGGTGCTGCTCACGGGCGGCGGCGCCCTGATCGGCTTTCTACTCTCGGTGCTCGGCGCTGGGGGCTCGATGCTGCTGCTGCCGCTGCTGGTGAGCGGTGCCGCCCTGCCCACCCGTGAGGCGGTGCCCCTGTCGCTGCTGGTGGTGATGCTGCTGGCCCTGGCCAACTTGGGGCCCTATCTGCGCCGCGGCCAGTTTGCTCCGGGTCCCGCCCTGGTGCTGGGCCTGCCGGCCCTGGCGGGCAGCTGGATCGGCGGCGGCTGGGTGAAGGCCGGCCTGGTGCCCGAACCGCTGCAGCTGGGGGTGTTCGCCGCCGCAGCCCTGCTGGCCTCCTGGCTGCTCACGCGGCGCAGTGCCCTGGTGGGGGCCAGCCGCCGCAGCCGCCCCCTGCTGCTGGCGGTGCAGGGGGTGCTGGTGGGTCTGCTCACGGGCATCGCCGGGGTGGGCGGCGGCTTCGCGATCGTGCCGGCCCTGGTGCTGCTGGCCGGCCTGCCGATGGCCATCGCCAGCGGCACCAGCCTGCTGCTGATCGCCGTGAATGCCCTGGTGGCCCTGGGCGCCCTGGGCCACTGGCCGGCCGCCAGCCTGCCGCTGCTGCTGCCGCTGCTGATCGGCGGGGCCATCGGCGCCGTGGCGGGCCAGCGGCTGGCCCCCCACCTCAATGACCGCCGCCTGCGCCAGGGCTTCTCGCTGTTGCTGATCGGCTCGGCCCTGCTCAGCGGCAGCGAGGCCTGGCGGCGCCACACCAGCAACGCCGCCAGCAACGGCACATCCTCGGCTTGCCCCCAAACCCTCGCCCGGCCCTCTCTGTCCAAACCCTCCCTCGCCAGCCCCGCCCTGCCATGAGTGACCGCACGTTCCGCTTCCGGCTGCACAGCAGCCACCTGCCCCCCCAGCGCTCCACCAGCAACCTGACGGTGGAGTTGCTCAACGACAACGGCCAGTGGCAACCCCAGCAGCTGAGCTTCAGCACGCCAGGCTTCCGGATCTACCTGATTTCGCTGCTGCTCTGCCAGCACTTCTACCTGGTGGCCAACGCCCAGGAGAAGGGCATTCCACTGGAGCGGGTGGAGGCCGACTTCGTGGTGACCACCAGCAGCGACTGGATCGTGGCTGCGGTGGAGGGGGATTTCCGCATCCGCCTGGATCCCGCCGCCAGCACCGAGGACCGCCAGCTGGCCGATGCCGAGGCGATCGCCTTCATGCAGGAGCGGATGAAACTCTGCCCGATCTCCCGCAACCTGCCCGAGCACGTGTACAAGCGCATCGACCTCAGCGCGGAGCCCCGCTGATCGGCGGAGCGGCGCCGGGGAGCTGGCGCCGCTCCGGCAGGTTGCCGAAATGCTCCCGGGCCAGGGCCAGCAGCTGGCCCTCGCTGGGGTGGGCCTGGTCAAGGGTGACCACGCCCACGATCCGCTCCAGCAGCGGGCGATGGTGGCTGTGGAGGTGGTGGAGCAGCAGCTGGCGCATGTCGCTTTCACCGGTGCCATGCCCCAGCAGCAGCACCGCGTCGGCCTGCTCGATCGCCTCCGCGATCCGGCTGAGGTAGGCATGATCCAGGGGAGCCCGCTGGCCGGCGATGTCCCGGTCGTGGCGGTGGCTGAGGTTCTCACCACTGCCCCAGAGACCGTGGGGGCGCAGTGTTGCGTGCTCCACGCTGTGACCCTCCAGCAGGAAGGCATCGGTGTGGGTGTGGCTGAGATGGAGCACCAGCCGGCGGGCCTGGTCGCCGCGGGGACCGCGGACCTCGGCGCAGGGGTGATCCGGACCCACGCCGGCGGCCTGCAGCAGATGGCGCACCCGCATCAGGGCATCGGCATCGAGGAAGGGCCGGCCCAGGCCGCAGCTGGTGTGAATCCAGGTTTCCTCGCCCCCGGGCATCTGGATGCGCAGGCGCCGGCCCGAGAGGGGCGTGACCGACGCCCCCAGGCAGCGCAGCAGGGCTTCCACCTGGGAGGTGCGCAGGTCGCGGTGCAGGGGGTGGGCGAACAGGGCCGCCAGGGTGCGCTGGTGATGGCGCGGGATGGCGGCGGAGGGCTGGGGGCTGTCGGCCATGCCACGGCTGAGGATGCTGAAGCCGTTATGGCGATCTCAGCTGCAGGCGGCTGAAAGGGGCAGTGGCGATGGCAGTGGCGCCAGATGGAGTGCGCCAGCGGGCACGGGCCGGGGGTGGCGGCGGATGCGCACGCGATAGGCGCAATGGGCCGGACCGAACTGCTCGATCAGGGCCTCCCGGGCCTCGTGCTGCAGTTCCTCCAGGGTGGCAGCGGAAATCACAAGGGGCAGGTCCTCGGCCCTGGCCTGAAGATGGCCCGGCCGTTCGGCCAGCACCTGGAACACAACCTCTCGCATGGCGGTATGACATTCACTCCCTTCCATCCTTGGCCCGGGAGCGCCTTGCTGCCGGTGCCGTCTGATACGGGGAACCGGCCGGATCGGGCTCAGGCCCGCCCGGGGGAGGCGTGCTGGAGGCGGCTCAGGCTGCCCCTGATCTGCAGCACCAGCCGCTCGGGGCTGCCATAGCGATGGGGAAGCGAGCGGTGCAGCGTGTCCAGCCGGCGCCAGCACACGCTGCGCTGAATCCGCTCGATCGGGGTGTCCTCCCGGATCAGAATCCGCAGCGCCTTGCAGTAGATCTCGTGATTGGCCTCCAGTTCCTCGAGGGTGAGGGCGGTGGTGAAGGTTGGCTGCGGCATGGAACGCCATGGGTCATGGCATCCAGATTCGGCCGGAATCTGCAAGGGGCGATGCCCCCTTTTGGGGGCATTTTGCTGCTATTGAAGATCATAAAACAGCGTCAAGATGCAGCATGGTGAGGTTGACTCACAGAAGCGCCGATGGCTGACACTCCCTATCTCGTGGCCCTGGCCCTGATGGAGCAGGATGGCAGGCGCAGCCTGCCGCTCTGCGGCAAATCCCAGCCTGCTTCCGCCGCTGCTGCTGCCGATCCCGGCGACACCGGCCGCGGCCTGGCGCTGGAGCTGTTGCTGCGGATCTGGCAACGCAGCGACGACGGCTCCCTGCGCCGGGCGGCGGGAGCGAACAGTCTGCTGCTGGTGGAACTGCCGCTGGAGGTGATGAGCGAGCAGCTGCCGCTGCTTAAGGCCAGCTGGATCAACAGCGGCGACACGGCGGCGCTACTTGACGGGCTGAACAGGCTGGTGATCCGGGGCTGGCGGATTCACGTCGCCAAGTACGAACCGGTGTCGTTCCCCAGCTGGCCCTGAGCCGGGGTTCCAGCTCCGAGAGTTCAGTTGTATTCGCCGGGGATGTCGTTTTTGGTGACGGTGACCCGGCCCACCTTCTTGCCGGAGAAGCGCAGCAGCTCATCTCCGGAAAATTCATAACCGAGGGAGGCACCGATCTGGGCCACGTCGTCGGCCGTGGCCGCTGCCAGCACCGCCTGGCGCAGGCCATCCTCCTGCTGCATGCGGGTGAGGAACGCCTTCAGCTGATCGAGGGACATGGGCAGGGGCTCAGGGTTCGCTGGCGCTCGGCGGCCATATCCTCATCCACCTGGGCCAGGCGCTCCAGCACCAGTTCGAGATCCACGCTGGCCAGTTCGCCGTCGCGGCCCCACTGCAGGCAGGTGCGCCCCAGACAGCTCCCCGCCTGGTGACTGGTTGTGCGCTTCATCCCCGACACCCCTGGATCGAGGTCCATCCTCAAGGGCTGAGCGGCCCGCGTGAGCCCCCCAAACGGGGGCATTTCCGCTGCAGCCGGGCCGATGCGCCCCGCCGATGCAGCAGATGGCATCACAGAACGTCGATAGCGTTCGATCAACTCCTGATCGACTGTCCGGGGGGCAACCGGCCATGGCCACGCTGTCTGTTCCGCGGGTACTGGAGGCGGTGCTGAGCGCAGCCGATGTGCGCCTGGGGGGAGGCCGCCCCTGGGACCTGCAGCTGGCGGACACGGCAGCCAGCCGCCGCCTGATCAGGGCCGTGCTGGAGCGGGGCTCTCTCGGGCTCGGCGACAGCTACGTGGAGGGGCTGTGGAACTGCAGCGCCCTCGACGAGCTGTTCACCCGCCTGCTGCTCGCCCAGGGTGAGAGCCGGCTGGCCCAGGGGAGCCGGCTGCGCAGCGCCGCCTGGCTGCTGCGGGAACGGCTGGTGAATCTGCAGACGCCAGCCCGCTCCACCCTGGTGGCCCGCCGCCATTACGACATCGCCCCGGCCGTGTACACAGCGATGCTCGACCCCTGGCTGCAGTACAGCTGTGGCTACTGGCAGCGGGCCGATGGGCTGGCGGAGGCCCAGGAGCACAAGCTGCGGCTGATCTGCGCCAAGCTCGAGCTCAGCCCCGGCCAGCGCCTGTTGGACATCGGCTGCGGCTGGGGCGGCCTGGCGGCCTACGCCGCCTGCCACTTCGGCGTGGAGGTGGTGGGCATCACCCTCTCCACGGAACAGCTGCGGCTGGCCCGTAGCCGCTGGGGCCACCTGCCGCTGCGCTTTGAGCGCTGCGACTACCGGCAGCTGGGGCAACTGGGCTGCGCCCCATTCGACCGGGTGGTGTCGGTGGGAATGTACGAGCATGTTGGACC
>JBIIXY010000052.1:0-14967 GCA_044347105.1 Prochlorococcaceae cyanobacterium | reverse complement strand
AACTGGAGGACGTCAAGATCGCGCTGGTGAATGCGGGCATCGTCGGCATGACGGTGAGCGAAGTGCGCGGTTTCGGCCGCCAGAAGGGCCAGGTGGAGCGCTACCGGGGCTCGGAGTTCACCGTGGAGTTCCTGCAGAAGCTCAAACTGGAGATCGTCGTCGATGACGACAAGGTGGACACCGTGGTGACCGCCATCCAGGACGCGGCCCGCACCGGCGAGATCGGTGACGGCAAGATTTTCGTGAGCACCATTGACTCGGTGATCCGCATCCGCACCGGCGATCGCGACAGCGGCGCCATCTGAATTCAAGTCTTCAGGGGTGGCCGCCGAGCGTGGTGGCCACCACCGCCTCAATCATCTCCCGCTGAACCGCGGAGTCAGGCGTCGCATACGGTTTTGCACCCGCTTGAAGAGCCAAGGTTGGCTGGTTGTGCGTGCCCTCGCCGCCTCCCTGGAGCCAGAGCAGGTATTCGTGGTTCCCGGCCGGCCCGGTGATCGGAGAAGCCACCAGTCCGGACGCCCGCAGCCCCAGGGTCTGAGCCGCAGCCACCACCCCGGCGATCGCGTCGCAGTGGGCGCCTGGATCGCGCACCACGCCCCCTTTCCCCACCCGGCCCTTGCCCACCTCGAACTGGGGCTTGACCAGCACCACAAGATCGAGCTGGCCACCGTTCTTGGGGCACCGCAACAAGCCCAACAGGGCTGGCAACACAAGGGCCAGGGAGATGAAGGACACATCGGCCACAGCCAGGTCGGCCACAGGATCGTCCGGGCCGTACAGCTCCGCGGCCGAGAGATGGCGAAGGTTGGTGCGCTCCCGCAGCGTCACCCTGGCGTCGCTGCGCAGGCTCCAGGCCGTCTGGCCGTAACCCACATCCACGCCATACACGCGGGCGGCTCCCCGCTGCAACAGGCAATCGGTGAAACCGCCGGTGGAGATCCCTCCATCCACGCAAACCCGCCCGGCGACAGCAATCGGGAAGGCCGCCAGGGCGGCCTCCAGCTTCTCGCCTCCGCGGGACACGTAGCGCTGGGGCTGCTGCACCTCCAGGTCGAGGTCGGGCAGCACATCCAGACCCGGCTTGTCGAGCACCCGGGTGCCGCTGCGCACCCGGCCGGCGCGGATCAGCTGCTGGGCCTGCTGGCGGCTGACGGCCAGACCGCGCTCCACCAGCACCAGGTCGAGACGTTGCTTGCGGGCCATAGCTGTGATCATTCCACACAGCAATCGGAACAAAGTCCAAGGAAGCGCGAGGCCATCCCCCAACCGCCGGAAGATTGCTGCACTGGACATCGGTTCCCCCCTGCCTGCTGCCATGGCTCTGCCCGATTCACGCCATGCCAACCCCTCCTCGGGCCGAGGCACCGTGGTGGAGATGCTGCGACCAGGCAGTTTTGTGCGCCTTCGCAATCAGCCGGCCGACCTGCCCCCCTTCCAGCTCATCCAGTGCCGCGGCGGCCGCTGCTGGGTGCGCCAGCAAACCTGGGGAACCCTTGTGCAATGGGAAGTGGCCCACCAGCAGCTCACCAGCGCCGCCGCCTGACCCGCCCTGCATCCCCGCTCCGCCCCGCCGGACAAAGGGCTTGATCCTCCAGCCCCGTGCCCCCGGAGCTGATCCCGGCGCCCCATACATTGGGGAGATTGTGAGCCGCAGCGGCCTTGATCGAGCGTTACACCCTGCCCGAAATGGGCGCCATCTGGAGCGAGCAGGCCAAGTTCCAGAGCTGGCTGGATGTGGAAATCGCCGCCACCGAGGCCAACTGCGAACTGGGCCGGGTGCCGGCTGAGGCCGTGGCCACAATCAAGGAGAAGGCCGCCTTCAGCGTGGAGCGCATCCTCGAGATCGAGGCCGAGGTGCGCCACGACGTGATCGCCTTCCTCACCAACGTGAACGAGCACGTGGGCGATGCCGGCCGCCACATCCACGTGGGTATGACCAGCTCCGATGTGCTCGACACCGGCCTGGCCCTGCAGATGAAGGCCTCGGTGCAGCTGCTGCGCACCGAACTCGACAAGCTGGCGGATGCGCTGCGCGAGCTGGCTCGCGACCACAAGGCCACCGTGATGATCGGCCGCTCCCACGCCATCCACGGCGAGCCGATCACCTTTGGCTTCAAGGTGGCCGGCTGGCTGGCGGAGGTGGTGCGCAATCAGGAGCGCCTCGAGCGCCTGGAGGGGGTGGTGAGCGTGGGCCAGATCTCCGGAGCCATGGGCACCTATGCCAACACCGACCCGCGCGTGGAGGAGATCGCCTGCCGCAAGCTGGGCCTGGTGCCGGATACGGCCAGCACCCAGGTGATCGCCCGCGATCGCCACGCCGAATACATCCAGACTCTGGCCCTGGTGGGCGCCGCCCTGGAACGCTTCTCCACCGAGATCCGCAACCTGCAGCGCACCGATGTGCTCGAGGTGGAGGAGAACTTCGCCAAGGGGCAGAAAGGCAGCTCGGCCATGCCCCACAAGCGCAACCCGATCCGCTCCGAGCGCATCAGCGGCCTGGCGCGGGTGCTGCGCAGTTACGTGGTGGCGGCGCTGGAGAACTGCGCCCTCTGGCACGAGCGTGACATCAGCCACAGCTCGGTGGAGCGGATGATGCTGCCCGACTGCTCGGCCACGCTGCACTTCATGCTGCGCGAGATGACCGACGTGGTGAAGGGACTGGGCGTGTACCCCGAAAACATGGCCCGCAACATGAACGTGTACGGCGGCGTCGTGTTCAGCCAACGGGTGCTGCTGGCCCTGGTGGAGAGCGGCATCAGCCGCGAAGACGCCTACCGGATCGTGCAGCGCAACGCCCACACCGCCTGGAATGCAACCAGCGGTGATTTCCGTGGCAACCTGGAGGCCGACAGCGAAGTGACCTCCCGCCTCAGCCCGGGGCAGCTGGAAGAGTGCTTCTCGACCGACCTACACCAGGCCAACCTGAACGTGATCTGGGATCGGCTGGGGATCTGATGCACTCAGACATGAAGGTCAGTTGCCCGAAAGAATCCGGAACAGGGATGCCGCATTCAAAAGCGGGCCCAACGGGGCAACCGCCTGGGCAAGAAAGTCGTTCCCACGGGTCCAGCCATTGCGCGGAACCACCACCACATCACCGTTGTGGAGTGCCGGATTGGCCAGCGAATCCAGGGGAGCGGCGGGGTTAAACACGATGGTGCGGGCCGACACCGTCCCATCGCTCTCGAGACGCAGCAGCCGGATGTCGCGGGGGTTGGCACGCAGGGGATTGACATCGCCGGCTGCCATCACCGCAGCAGCCAGGGGGCTGTTGGAGCGCACGCGCTGGAGGCCAGGGGCCTTCACCTCGCCAACCACGGTCACACCGATGGTGTCCGGAGCAAAGTTGGAGGCAGCTGTTCGGATCAGCACGTCGTTGGGCTGAACTCCGTCGGCCTTGGATACCAGGATCATGTCGCCGTCGTAGAGCAGCGGATTTACCGAGCTGCTGCCCTCCATCAACACCCGCAGGTAATCGAAGCGGTATTCCACCAGTGCCCCACCTGGCGCGGCACTGGGGCGCTGCAGCACCACGTTGGAGAGATCAGCCAAGGCAGTGATGCCCCCGGCCCTTTGCACGGCATCCACCAGGGTGGGCCAACCGGCGCTCTGAATCTGGGTGCCACTGGCAGCGGGCCCGGCCGCCTGGAGATTGGCACTGCTCGGCGCCTGAGTAAGGCTGTAAAAGCCCGGCTTCTGGACTTCGCCCACCAGCGTCACCCGCACCGGGCGGGGAGTGATCAGGTCAAGGTAAACCAGGGGGCGGCGCAGATACTGATCGTAGCCCGCCGTAATGCGACGGCGCGCCTCATCCATTGTGAGTCCCCACACCGGCACGGAACCGAGCCTGGGCAGGTTGATCGTGCCATCGCTCAGAACCTCCACCTCTGCGGCATAGCCCTCCACCATGAACACCGACATGCTCAGCCTGTCCCCGGGACCAAGCCGATAGCGGAAGTAACGGCCTGGGTCGACGGGTGGCGCAACAGCGATGGATGGCCTCTGCAGCGGGGGAACCGCGGGAAGGGAGGGGGACGGGCGCTGCGGGGCAACGGGCCTGCCCTGGCCGGCAGGGCTTTCAGGCAGTGGAAAAGACACCCGCTGGGCCAGGGCTGCCGAGGGCAGCAGAGCAGCAAACGCACCCAGCACAGACACCAACCCAGCCACTGGTCCGCGGAGGCAGGCTCGATGGAGGATTGCAGGGTACAAGGTGGTCGGGCGAAGGGACGGATCGGGAGCTCTACGCGGGCCTGTCGCAGGGGCCGGTGGGGGTAATCTTCCCCCACATCGCAACCGACCGTGAAGGCTACGGAAGGGAATCCACCCAGCGGAGCCATGCCCGTCCCTCCTGGCCCGGTTTCCCTTCCGCTCCCGCAGGTCGAACGCGACCTCTCCCGCCTGCGCCTCTACAGCTCCGAAGGACTGGATCTCTATCTCCTGCCCGGAGAGTGCTTCGCTCCCTATTCCAGCGCGGTGGGCATTCTTCGGGAGCTTACCTACCGCCAGCAGCTGTCCGGTTCCGGGCAGAGCCACGACCTTGACAGCAGGGATCCCCATTACGACCACTTCCTGTTGGTGGAAGCCACCAGTGGCGAGCTGGCCGGCTCCGCCCGACTGCAGTTCGTGCCCCAGCTCGCCCAAGGGAACAGCCCATCTCAGCTGCCCCAGGGGCCGCAGTCTTATCTGGAGCATGTTTACCCCGGCATCAAGGCCGACCTGGCCCGGGATGGCAACCACCTGGAGATCGGCCGCGTCGCCCTGGCCCCTCGTTTTCAGCGTCTGCCCCACACCTTGATGTGTCTGTTCCGTGGGGGCCTGCAGGTGGCAGTTAGCTCGGGGTACGAGACGATTCATGGCCTCGTCTCGTACAACCATTTCGCGCATGCCGATGCGGTGAACGAGCGATTCCTCAGCAGCCTGATGCGGCCTCCGTTTCGGGACACCCGCCATCCCTGTCCCCAGCCCCGCCACCCCCTGGCTGGGATTGAGTCCGACGAGCGTCCAGGCAATGCCCGGACCATCCAGGAGCTGGAGCAGCAAATCCGCAGCCAGCTGGCTCCCTCATTCCGCCTGCCCGTTCTGCTGCGGCAGTACATCAACCTGATGGGAGCACGGGTGCGCAATCTCTCGCTCGCCCGCGACTTCAACCAGATCACCGAAATCCTGATGGCCGCCGACCTGAGGCGGATCCCCAAGGGCCGCTTGCAGCACTTCATCAACTTCCCGCACGAGCCCGTCTACCGGAGCTTCAGCTGGTACCGCGGCGGCTGACCAGACCCCTCTGGACTGGTACGTTTCCATGGATCTGCAGCAGGGGCGTGGCGGGGTGATGGCAGGGGGCCCTGAGAATGAGTGCTCCGGAACAGCCGTGCCCTCCAGGACTGAGGCTGGCATCATCGAGCGGGCCCCGGTTCTTCATCCGTCCTTGGTCTCTGACGATCTCCAGCTGCGTCTCCAGGAGATCCTCCAGCGGATTTCAGGAGCCGATCCTCAACAGATCACCCCGGACGCCAGGCTGATCGAGGACATCGGCATCGACTCCCTCGGCTTCTACGAGATCCTGATCGAGGCGGACGAGTGCCTGGGCATCAAGATCCGCGAGGAGGATCTGCTCCGATTCCGAACGGTGGGCGACATTCAGAATCATCTGCGCACCCTGGAGACCCCTGATGGCCAGCCCCACTGAACGGCTGGCCGTCACCGGTTGGGGCTGTATCACTCCTCTTGGTGCCAGTGTGGATGCCACCTGGTCAGCCACCCTGGCCGGTGAGTCAGGCATTTCGGCGGTCACCGACAGCTGGGCCGCCGATCTGCCCGCCAGGATCGCCGGCCGGGTGCAGGATGATCTCCATGCCAGCCTTGACCCGCTGCAGCAGCGGCGCCTCGACCGGTGCGCCCAGCTGGCCCTTTTGGCGGCCCGTCAGGCCTGGCTGGAGGCTGCCCCCCACTGCCAGGGGGTGGATCCCCGCCGGGTGGCGGTGGTGATCGGCACCGGCATCGGCGGCCTGGCCACCTTGGAGCGCCAGCACACCAACCTGCTTCAGGCCGGGCCCGGCCGGGTGAATCCGCTCACGGTGCCGATGCTGATCCCCAACGCGGCGGCTGGCCAGATCGCCATCGACCTGGGTCTGCATGCCGGGGCCCACACCCCGGTTTCAGCCTGTGCAGCCGGGGCCGAGGCGCTGCTGCTCGCCCAGCTGCTGCTGCAGGATGACCGGGCCGATGTGGTGCTGGCCGGTGGCAGTGAGGCCCCTGTGAACCGCCTGGGCCTGGTGGGGTTTGCCGCCATGCGAGCGCTCTCCTGCCGCAACGACGCACCGAAGCTGGCCTCCAGACCCTATTCCCAGGAGCGGGATGGCTTTGTGCTCTCGGAGGGGGCGGGTGTGCTGGTGCTGCAACGGGCTGGCGATCTGGCCAGGGAAGGGCCACCGGCCCATGGATGGCTTCAGGCCTGCGGCAGCAGCAGTGATGGCCACCACATCGTGGCCCCGGAACCTGAAGGCCTGCAGGCCAGCCAGGCGATCAGCGACGCCCTCAGGCGAGCCGGGCTGGAGGCGGGTGATCTCTCGTTCGTCCAGGCCCACGCCACCGGCACCCCGGTGGGTGATCTGGCGGAGGCCAGGGCCCTGCGTCGCGGCCTGGGCTCTGCGCTGGACTCCCTGCCGGTCACCGCTCCCAAGGGCCAGCTCGGCCACCTGCTGGGGGCCGCTGGAGCCGTGGAAACGATCCTGGCTTTGCGAGCCCTGCGCCAGGGAGTGGTGCCCCGGAGCGTGAATTGCACCCCGGTGGATCCGGCGATTGATCTGGCCGTGGTCCAGGAGAGCCCCCAGACCCTGGGTGGCGACGGGCGCGAACGCTATGCCCTCAAGAACGCCTTCGGCTTCGGGGGGCACAACATCAGCTGGGTTCTGGCGGCGTAAGGGCTCCGGGGCCGAGCGAGGTGGTGCGGGCGTAGTAGGCCTGCACCGCTCGCACAAACGTGTCGCGATCACAGCTCCCCTCCGGCAGGCCAAGATCCTCCGCCCTCCCTCTGCGGCAGTGAATCGTGGCCAGGGGCGCCTTGAGACGGGAGACCAGCAGCTTCAATGGGCGATAGAGCGCTTCGGCGGATGTGGAGAGGCCGTAGTAAGTGAAGGTCCAGGGAACGATCAGGGCGTCATGCTTGCGTGCCAGCAGCAGGGCACTGGCCGACACCCGCTGGCTGATCGGCGTCACCAGTGATCCATTGGGGGCCAGCATCACCTGCCCGCGGGCTCCAAGGGTGGCTGAGGCTCGGTACAGGGCGGAGGTGCGCGAGCGGCCGTCGCGATGATCCATCAGGCCGTGGCCGGCATTGGCGGCAGAGGCCGAGAACCAGGGCATGATCCGGCTGAGATGGAGGCTGGCCGTGGTGATGCTGGGCAGTCGGAGCACCCCCTGCACCACCAGCACATCCACGGGACTCTCATGGTTCCAGAGATGCACCACCGGTCTTCCCGCCGGTTCGGCCGGCTGGCTGTCGTCCACCACCACGCTCACCCCCAGCGCCCGCAGGCCAACCTGAGCCGTGACCACCAACAGGCTGGCGGCCAGCCGGCGCCGGCCCAAGGCCAGGGCCAGCAACTGGACCCCGTAAACGATGAAGTAGGACACGCCCCAGCAGGCGCGCCGGAGCACCCGCCAGGGCACAGCCCAGCCGCCGATTGCCGTGCCGCGGGGAGCATCGGGCAGCCGGGGTGCCGGGGCCAGCCGCCTGGCCTCCGGCCCGATCGGGAAGGTGAGCCGGAAAGGGAAATCACCATCAAAGTTGCCATTCACCTGGGTGCTGGTCACCAGGTGGGCATAGAACCGGTAGAAGAGCGGACGGTCGCTGGTGGTGGGCTCCTGCCAGAACTGGTCGAGGGGCTTTTGATCGGTCAGGCCAGGCAAGTTGTAGAAGGTGCTGCCCATCACCTTGGTGGGAACAGCATGGTAAAGAGCCTGCAATCCAACTGTGCTGTTGACGGTTACCACACCGCGACAGGTGCGCAGAAAGCGGCTCAGAGCACCGTCATGGAAATAGTGAATACGATCAGCCACCCCATAACGCAGAGCCAGCAGCTGGATCAGGCGCCCGTAGTGGTTGTAACCCCGATCACGCGGGTGATGCTTGAACGCCAGGTGATCAGACTCGTGAGCATGGGTTGCAAATGAGCAAATCACATCCTCGATGAATTCGTGCATACCCCTGTAAGGGGAGCCCAGCTGGATCTGGGAATCGCTGGACACCTGGAGCACCACCAGAAAAAAGGAGAGATGCTCCAGCAGGCGGCGCTTGAGGTTGCGCTCCTGCCAGCGGTAGAGCCAGTAGCGCCAGCTGCCCCTGAGCTGACACCAGAGGAAGCGTGGTGAAGGCTGTAGCTTGTGCTCACCTTCAATGATCGGATAGTCGGTGAAGGCATGCTGGATGAAGGTGGGAGCCTTCCAGATCTTGCGCCAGCGCCATCCTGGATTAAGGGTACCGCCGGGGAGCCGGTTCACAGGCGACAGAGCCTTGTAAAACTCCACAGGCTTGTTGAGATTGGAGCGGGCATTCACCCGATCCCGCTCCAGACTCACGTAATTGGGTCGGATATACCCCAGTTCAAACACCCAGGCCTCAATCCCCAGGCTCTGTGCCTCCTCAATGGCGATGCGGTGGGGAATGATGAAATCTCCGTACATGAAGATGTGTCGGATTCCCCGCTCAAGCAGCAGCTGCCTCAGGAAGGGGCGCCATACCTCCATATCCCCGGAGAAGGGAACCTTCACCTCCCGTGGGAAACCAAATTCATGGAGAGGGAAAGCCACCTTGGTGACCGGTATCCCACAACCGCGCAGATAACGGCAGAACCGGGCAAAGAACAGGCCGATGGGTCCCATCAGCAGCAGCACCGGGCCGTCGATCCGCACCTGCACCAGGGCTGAAGCCCGATCTGCGGTCAACGTTTGCTCACCCTGCTCAGCAGGGCCCAACTTTGCCACGTGCCCGCAGCGCTTCAACGCCGGCGCAGGCGGCCCCAGTGGCGGAAGATCCGCTGACGCAGGCTGAGGGGCCGGGGCGGGGCGGCGCGCCACTCCAGCAGTTCGTCGATCGCCTGCTCCGGCTCGATGAACAGGCCGCTGTGGCGGCTCACATAGCGTGGGTAGTCGATCAGGGCCGCATGCACCAGGGCCTCGAGGGGCAGCGGGCGGCCGCGGCGCTCCGCCTGACAGCGGTCGTGGGTGAGGCCCCAGCCGGCATAGAAGGGCAGCCCCCAGGTGTGCACCTCTAGCCCCCGCAGCAGCGCCTCGAAACCGGCGATCGAGGTGAGCACATGCAGGGCATCGATCTGGGTGTACAGCTGCTGGATCGAGGCCTCCACCAGCAGCTCATCGCAGCACTGGGCGGCCCGGGCCTCTCCCTCCCCCTCCCGGCAGAGGCCGGCCACCACATCGGGATGGGGCTTGTAGACCAGATAGGCCTCGGGCTCAGCCCGGCGCACCGCCTCCAGCAGCGCCAGATTGCCGCGCAGGCCCGGCGCCCCGAGGCGGATCGAGGCATCCGACTCCACCTGGCCCACCACCAGCACCACGCGGCGCACCCCGTCGGGGCGGCTCCAGGCCGGAGCGCTGAGGTTGTACTTGGTGATGGCCCCCTCCACCAGCCGCCGGCGCAGGCGGGCGGCCCGCTCCAGCTGGGCCTCGCCCCAGTGGCCATGGGCCAGCTGGTGCTCCAGGTCGCTGGGGGCGCTGGCGTCGTAGTAAATGCCGCGGCCATCCAGCACCCAGGAGATGGGATCGATCAGGTCGGCCCCGAGGCCCACCGAGCGCAGGAAGCCGTCCTCCACATGCAGCAGGGGCAGCCGGCGGCGCTCCACCGCCCGCAGCAGGCCGGGCTGGGCCCGCCGCCCCCAGATCGCCACCAGGGCAGCCGAGGCCCCCGGGCGCTGCCAGGGGAAACGGAAGCGCAGCCGGCGCACCGGCAGGAAGCGACGCAACACCCGCTGCTTCCAGGGGGTGAAACCGAAGGCCTCGATCGGCTCGGGCAGGGAGGCCCGCAGCCGGCGCTGCAGGCCGATCGCGGCCACCAGCTCCTCCACGGGGCAGGGCCGGCGCCGGTGGGGATCGATGTAGAGCGCCGCCTCGATCAGGGCCCCGTGCACCAGGTCCGCCAGCCGGCGGGGACCCGCGGCCCGGCGGCGGGCTGGGGCGGGGAGGTGGTCGTGGGTGAGGCCCCAGCCGGCGTAGAAGGGCAGGCCGAAGCAATGCACGGGCTTGCCGTGCAGCAGGGCCTCGAAGCCCAGCTGGGATGTCACCGCATACACGGCCTCGGCCTGCTCGAGCAGGCCGGCGGGATGGCCGCCGCTGGCCTCCAGCACGATGCGGGGATCGGCCAGCTGGCGAGGGCTGAAATGGCCGCGCTTGCGTCCCGCCACCACATCCGGGTGGGTCTTCACGACCACCGTGGCCCCGGGATGGGCCGCCAGGGCGGCCTCGAGCATGGCGCTGAAGCTGGCGGCCGTGGCGGCCCCGAGGGCGATGGAGAGGTCGCCGGCGGTCTGGTCGACCACCAGCACGAAAGGGCCAGCAGGGGTCGGGGCATCCGGGGCGCCGTTGTATTTGCTGACGCGGGATCGGCACCAAAGCTGTTGCAGCGCCTCGGCCCGCTCCAGCTCCGCCGGGGAGTGGGGGCGGGCGATCGCCTGCTCCACGCGGCTGGGGGCCGTGGCGTCGTAGTAGACACCCAGATCGTCGAGCAGCAAGCCCAGGGGCGGGCTGTCGGGTCCCAGGCCCAGGGAGCGCAGCAAGCCGTCCTCGCAGCGCCAGAGGGGCAGGGAGCGACCGGCACTGATCCGTTCCGCCAGGCGGGCACTGGGCTTGCGTCCCCAGGCCAGCAGCCCGTCGAGGGCCTCCCGGCGGCAGCGGCCCGCCCCCCGCACCAGGGTGCGGGGGGCCAGCAGGGCCGGCAGGGTGGCATGGCGGAGCATGCCGGTCTCCGGCAGACCCAGGCGCGCAGCGGCGGGGGGAAGGGTCAAAGGGGCGAGGCGCCAGCGGCGGGGCCCCAAACTACCGATGGAGGACCACTGCTACGTTCGGCCCACCCCAATTGCAGTCGCCGGTTTGTTCGGGATCCTGGGCAAGGTCGAGGTTCCTCCCCTGCAGACTGACGCTTCAGCGAGCAACTCTGCCGATTGTCAGACCATGGGCAAGGAGCTTTCGGGCGAAGCTCTGGCCTCCCTCTGCGCCGAGGTGGCAGCTGAAACAGGCATTCCAGAAGGGCGGGTGCGCAAGGTGCTCCAGCTCGCCCAGAGGCTCCACCGTGAAGGTAGAATGAACTCAGCTCCGCCGGCGGCAGCGGATCCCGGCCTGGAGTCCCCCTCCGCGTCGGGGTCCGCTGCCGACCGCCTGCGCTACTACCCGCTTGGCGCCAACGGCAGGCTGCGCCCTCCAGCTCCCCACGCAGCGGCTGAAGCAAGCTCGGGGAGAAGGTCGTAATGCCAGAGCCTTTGCCAGCCTCCATCGACCCCCAGCTGCCCGCCCTGGCCCTGATCCCGGCCCGCGGCGGCTCCAAGGGGATCCCCGGCAAGAACCTTAGGCCGGTGGGGGGCATCCCCCTGCTGGCCCGCAGCGTGCGCGCCGCGCAGGCGGCCAGCCGGCTGGGTGCGGTGTGGGTGAGCAGCGACGACGAGACCATCGGCGCCCTGGCTGAGCGGGAAGGGGCCGGCTGGCTGCAGCGCCCAGCCGCCATCGCCGGCGATCAGGCCTCCTCCGAGGCGGCCCTGCTGCACGCCCTCCGCACCCTGGGCCGGTCCGGTCCGCTGCCGCCGCTGTTCGTGTTCCTGCAATGCACCTCGCCCTTCACCACCGCCGCCCAGATCGATGCGGTGGTGCAGGCCCTCGAGGGCAGCGACACCAACATGGCCTTCAGCGTGATGCCCTGGCATGGCTTTCTCTGGCGCCATGACCGCCTGGGCCATGGGGAGGGGGTGAACCACGACGCCCGCCAGCCCCGCCAGCGCCGCCAGGATCTCGAGCCCACCTATCTGGAGACCGGCGCCATCTATGCGATCCGCACGGCCCCGTTCCTGGAGGAGGGCAACCGCTTCGTCAGGCCCGTGCTGCCGGTGCCGATCGAGGCCCTGGCACCGGAGATCGACAGCCCCCACGACCTGGCCGTCTGCGAGCAGCTGGCCCCGCTGCTGGATGATTCGGCGGCGGCAGCGCGCGCGACCAGCGCGGGGGGGGACCCCCGATGAGCGGCCGTCTGGAGGGGCGCCAGGTGGCTGCCGTGGCCTGTTTCGACTCCTTCGGCAAGACCGCCATGAACCTCCTGCAGGTGGCGCGCAAGGAAGGGGCCGACACCCATCTCTATCTGCTGGAACTCCCCGGCCGGAAGCTCTCGCGCCGCCAGGTGCTGGAGATCCGGCGCATCGATCCGCGCACCCGCATCCACCAGCGGCAGTGGCCCCAGCTGCGGGAGCTGCGCGACGACCTGGCCCGGCTCGATGCACTGGTGCTCGGGCTTGACGGCCGCCGCACCCGCGAGACCCAATTGCTGCTCCAGTCGGCCTGGGCCGGCCAGGAGCGCCGCCCGGTGCTGGTGAGTGCCTATCCGGGCATCCTCTTCCGCCACCAGCTGGAAGGAATGATGGATCGCTCCGGGGCGGATCTGCTCTGCCTGAATGCCGAGAGCGATGCCGCCCTCTACCGCCAGGGCTGCGCGGCGCTGGGCATCGACAGCAGCAATGCGGAGGTGACCGGGCTGCCGATCCTCTGGCCGCTGCAGCCGCGGTTGCAGGTGCCGGACAGAGCGGCGATCGTGTTCTTTGAGCAGCCTTCGGTGCCGGACAACCCGATTCAGCGCAAGTACCTCTGCCGCCGGCTCGCGAAGCTGGCCAAGGCCTGGCCCCAGCACCCAGTGATCTTCAAACCGCGCACATCGCGGGTGGAGTCCACCCTGCATCGCCACCATGGCGAGATGGCCAGCCGGGTGGAGAGGCTCAGCCGCCGGATCGCCAACCTGGAGATCAGCTACAAGCCAAGCCTCTCGCTGCTCAAGCGCTGCGGATGTGCGATCACCGTGTCATCGACCGCCGCCATGGAGGCGATGGCGCTGGGGATCAGCACCCGCATCGTGGCCGATCTCGGCATCAACGAGAGCCTGGGCAACCACTACTTCCTGGAGTCGGGCGCCCTGGCCAGCTTCGATGCAATCGAGCGCGACCCCTTCACACCGGCGCACGATCCGGGCTGGCTGGAGCGCCAGGGCTACCGGGCCGATGGCGCCGAGCGCTTCGTGAAGGCCCTCGCCCAGCGGCTCGCCTCGCCCCCCAGTGGCGATGCCCTGCCCAGGCCCGGTCCCGCCGGTTGGGGCAGCACGGGCTGGCAGTCGTACGCCCTGGTCAAGGGCGGGCGGCGCATGCTCAGTTCGGCCGGCGCCCGCTCCCGCCAGGTCGCCAGCCACCGGGGGCGTGACCTGCTACGCCGCATCCGCCAGAACCTGGTGGGGTTTTGGCTGCTGGAGCGCGTGTTCAAGGGGCGATGAGGCTGGGGCTGATCTGTGACGGAGAGCCGGGGCTGGGGGCCTGCCGACGTCTGGGCCGCGCCCTGGTTCAGGAGGGTGCGGCCGTGACCCTGATGTCCACTGCCCCCCCGGAGTGCCTCCCGACCGCTGCCGAGGAAGACTCCGAGGACGCACTGGGCTGGCTCCCCCTGGAGCCCCTGGCCGCGGCGACCAGTGACCTGGTGCAGGGCCTCGATGCCCTGGGGGTGTTTCTGGAGGGCAACGCGGTCACCGCGTTCCGAGCGGCGCATCGCCAGGCGTCGGCGCTGCGGGGGCAGTCGCCCTGCCTGCTGTTCACCGGGCCGGTCCGTCCACTCTGCGGCGACGCCCTGATGGCCGACCTGCTGCCCCGGCTGGGCTACGACCTGATCGCCCTGCAGGGGGATGCCCAGCGGCAGGAGCTGGAGTGGCTGCTCAGGAGCTGCGGGCGGAGCGCTCAGGCCCACACCCTTCTCGGGCTGTGGTGTCTGGCGACTGAGCCCATCGGCTCCGCCACCACGCCTGATCCCGTGCTGCTGGTGCTCGACGAGACCCAGGTGCCGCCCTCCCCGTTCGCCAATGGGATGCTTTATCAGCGGCTGCGCAGCATCGCCCTGCAGACCCCCTCCTGGCAGGTGCGGCTCCAGCCGGATGGCCCCCTGCCGGCCGACCCGGCCGACTGGCCCGAGACCTCCCTGCTCTGGCATGGCCTGCAGGACCGCCAGCGCCCGGCCAACCTGCAGCTGGGCGAGGGGGACGACCTGACCCTCGCCCTGATGCAGGCCAGCGCCTGCCTGGGCATCGGCTCCAGCTGGCTGATCACAGCGATGGTGTGGGGCAAGCCCACGGTGGTGCTGGGCGACTTTGGCATCCGCACGGAGTTCAACGGGCCCTTCTTCTTCGGCAGTGGCTGCTTGGCCCGGCTCGCCGACTGCCTGCCCCTGGAGCGCCTGCGGGAGCGCCCTGCGGTGAACGCCGACTGGCTGGCCGCCCGGGGCTGGGCGATCGCCGATGGCCCGGCCCGCCTGCTGCGCGGGCTAGCGGAGCTGCGGCCATGACCCTGAACGTGCTGCTGGTGGCCGACAGCGACAGCCAGCTGCTGGCCTGTCAGGCGCTGACGCGCTTCGGGGATGAACGGGATGTGTGCTTCACGGTGAATGCCATCCCCCGGGAGGGGACACCGGCGAGCGTGCTGCAGGCCCTGGAGCGCAGCGGCCCCCTGTGGCGCTTCACGCTCCGACAACTGCTCGCCGATCGGCGACTGGACGGCTTTGCCGCCATCGGCGTCTATCTCACCGGCAGCAAACTGGCGGAGTTCCGCAGCACCTATCACCTCAGCCGCGAGCAACAGCGGCGGCCGCGGCGGCCCCTGTTCTGCGGCTTCAACGGCGTGGTGCTGGAGCGCTTCGAGGAGGCGATCGCCTGGCGCCTGGGCTACGACC
>JBIIXY010000051.1:0-15073 GCA_044347105.1 Prochlorococcaceae cyanobacterium | reverse complement strand
CGGCTGAGCCACCACCAACCCAGGGCGGTGCCCACCACGGCCGAAATCAGCAACGCAATCACCACGGGCCACAGACCGCCCTCGGCCGCCAGCTCCCGGTCCTCGCCGCGCAGCCGCGGAAGGCTGGAGGGCGGGCGCGGGAGAGCCGGCTCGAACACGGGCGGGGCCGACTCCGACGCAGACTCCGACCACGACTCCTGCTCCGGCGGATGGAAGGCGGGCGGAGGTTCGGCCAGCGCCGGCTCAGGGGATGGGGGGGGGCCGGCGGCGGCAAGCGGTGGCGGCACCAGGGCCACGGTGCGGTCGGCGCGGGGAACCGGCCCGGTGGTCTCCGGCATCGGCAGGGCCTGCAGGGCCGCCAGGGCCTGGGCCGCCGAGGCGAAGCGCTGGCCGGGGTCGCGGCAGAGCAGGCGGGCCAGGGCGGCCTGCAGATCGGGCTGGTCGCTGAGGCTGGCGGGCCAGCGCCACTCCAGCGAGCCCGGCTCCAGCAGGCGGGACGGCGGATCGCCGCTGAGCAGCACCAGGGCCGTGACGCCCAGGGCATGGAGATCCATCCAGGGTTCGGCTCCCTGGCCGCGGGCGCGCTCGGGCGGGGCGTAGCCGGGGGTCACGGCGTCGCTGTCCACCACCAGGCCGAAGTCCAGCAGCACCGGCAGGCCATCGCTGTCCCGGCGGAGCAGGTTGGCGGGGCAGAGATCGCCGTGCACCAGCTCCTGGCTGTGCAGGGCTGCCAGCACCGGCAGCAGCTGGCGCAGCAGCAGCAGCACCTCGCCCGCACCGAACACCATCTGGCGCTCGGCCCGGGCATCCAGCAGCTCCTGCAGGGTGCGGCCGGCCTGCCACTCGCGCACCAGCCAGAGGCAGCCGTCCTGGCTGAGGGCGCCCCCCAGCCGGGGCACCTGGGGGTGGAGCACGCCCTGCAGCCGGGTCCACAGCTCCCGGGCCCGCTGCTGATCCAGCTCAGGCCCCAGCTGGCGCAACACCATCGGCGCAGCGGCGGCCAGCTGGTCGGTGGCGCGCCAGAGGGTTCCCTGGGCCCCCTGGGAGAGTTGCTGCTCCAGCCGGTAGCGCTCGCCGATCAGCTGGGCACACTCACCGGGCTGGCCGTCGACAGGGGAATGACCCGGATCGGAGGGCATCAGCCGGTGATGAGCGCAGAGCGCTCAGGTTGCCGCAAACCCTTCCCAGCTAGCCAGTCCCGGTCGTAAAGCCTGGACCGGTAGCGATCGCCGCTGTCGCAGAGCACGGTCACGACCGTGTGGCCCGGGCCCAGGCGCCGGGCGGTCTCCACCGCCGCGGCCACGTTGATGCCCACCGAGCCGCCCAGGAACAGGCCCTCCTGCCAGAGCAGCCGGTAGATCGTCTCCAGGGCGGCCTGGTCGTCGACGCGCACGGCGTCATCGATCGGCGCCCCATCCAGGTTGGCGGTGATGCGGCTGTTGCCGATGCCCTCGGTGATCGAGCTGCCCTCGCTGGCCAGTTCGCCGGTTTTGGCCCAGCTGTAGAGGGCGCTGCCGTGGGGATCGGCCAGCACACAGCACACCTCGGGGTTCTTCTCCTTGAGGTAGAGCGCCACGCCGGCGTAGGTACCGCCCGTGCCCGTGGCCGCCACCCAGGCATCCACCTGGCCCGCGGTCTGCTCCCAGATCTCCGGGCCGGTGGAGTTGTAGTGGGCGCGGCGGTTGGCCAGGTTGTCGAACTGGTTGGCCCACACGGCACCGGGGGTCTCGGCGGCGATGCGGCCGGAGAGCTTCACGTAGTTGTTGGGGTCGCGGTAGGGCACCGCCGGCACCGTGCGCACCTCGGCGCCGAGGCTGCGCAGCAGGCCGATCTTCTCGGCCGACTGGGTGTCGGGGATCACGATCAGCGCCCTGTAGCCGCGGGCGTTGCAGAGGTGGGTGAGGCCGATGCCGGTGTTGCCGGCGGTGCCCTCCACCACGGTGCCGCCGGGCTGCAGCAGGCCCTGCTCCTCCGCCTCCAGCAGGATGCCCAGAGCGGCGCGATCCTTCACCGAGCCGCCGGGGTTCATGAACTCGGCCTTGCCGAGGATCTCGCAGCCCGTGAGCTCGCTGAGGGCGTGCAGGCGGATGAGCGGGGTCTGGCCCACAGCCCCCACAAAGCCCGGCGTGATCCGCGCCAGCGGGTTGCCCACGCCCGTGATGGTGCCCGTGTTGCCGCCCATGCCGTGGCCCTTGCCTGGCGGGATCGTAGGCAAGCTCCCTAAGGTCAGGGCTGGGCGGGAACCCGCAGGAGCGACGCTGCATGAGCACCCACCTGCTGGAGCGGCTTCTGGCCGTGCGCCGCCGGAGCGAGGAGCTGATCGCCCCCCTGGAGCCCGAGGACCTCTGCCTGCAGGGAATGGCCGATGCCAGCCCGCCCAAGTGGCACCTGGGGCACACCACCTGGTTCTTTGAGCAGTTCCTGCTCGGGCCGCTGATCCAGGAGGGGCTGGCGCTGGCGTACGCGCCGGCACCGGCCAGCTGGAGCTTCCTGTTCAACAGCTATTACGACGCGGTGGGCGCCCGCCACCCCCGGCCCCAGCGGGGGCTGCTCAGCCGGCCGGGCATCGGCGAGGTGCTGGCCTGGCGGCAGCGGGTGGATCAGGCCCTGGCCCAGCTGCCGCCCCTTCTGGAGCGCCAGCCTGCGCCGCGTCGCCAGTCGAGCCTCGCCCTGCTGGAGCTGGGCCTGCAGCACGAGCAACAGCACCAGGAGCTGCTGCTGATGGATCTGCTCGATGGCTTCAGCCGCAACCCGCTGCTGCCCGCCTACAGCACGGCTGACGACGGCCCGGAAGCGCTCTGGCGGCAGTGCCTGGAGCCAACGGAACCGCACTGGCTCACCTTCCCCGGAGGACTGGTGGAGATCGGCCAGGCGGGCGCAGCGTTCCATTTCGACAACGAGGCTCCCCGCCATCGCTGCTGGCTGGAACCCTTCGCGCTGGCCCGGCGGCTGGTGAGCAACGGCGAATTCGCGGCCTTCATCGCCGACGGTGGCTACCGGCGCCCGGAGCTGTGGATGAGCGAGGGCTGGGCGGTGTGCCAGCAGCGGGGCTGGCAGGCGCCGCGCTACTGGCGAGAGGACCAGGAGTTCACCCTGGCCGGCCTGCAGCCGCGGCGGCCGGAGGCACCGGTGCGGCATCTGAGCTGGTTCGAGGCCGATGCCTATGCCCGCTGGGCCGGGGCCCGTCTGCCCAGCGAGGCGGAGTGGGAAGTGGCGGCGCCCCAACTGCCTCAGGCCCATGGCCTGCTCTGGCAATGGACCGGCAGCCCCTACCGCCCCTATCCGGGTTTCCAGCCGCCAGCGGGGGCCGTGGGCGAATACAACGGCAAGTTCATGACCTCCCAGTTCGTGTTGCGCGGCAGCTGCCTGTTCACCCCCAGCGGCCATGGCCGCGACAGCTATCGCAACTTCTTTCCGCCAGCGAGCCGCTGGATGGCGGCGGGGGTGCGGCTGGCCCGCGACGGCGCAACCACGGCAGAGGAGGATCAGGTGTGATGGCCGTGCCCGCCACCGCTGCCCCCCAGCTGATCGATCTGCACCCCGCCGCCGCCGATCTGGAGGCCCTGGTGGTGCAGGGCATGGAGCGTCAGCCACGCCAGCTGCCCGCCTGGCTGCTGTACGACGCCGAGGGCTCACGCCTGTTCGAGGCGATCTGCGAGCAGCCCGAATACAGCCTCACCCGCACCGAAGTGGCCCTGCTGGAGAGCAGCGGCCCAGCGATTGCCGCTGCGCTCCGCAACGGCCAGGAGCAGCCAGCGGTGGTGCTGGAGTTCGGGGCCGGCAACGCCCGCAAGGCCAGCCCCCTGCTGCGGGCCCTGGAGCCGCCGGCCTATGTGGCGCTGGACATCAGCCGCAGCGCCCTGGAGGCCACCTGCACCAGCCTGCAGGCGGCCCATCCGGCCACCGCGGTGCTGGGCATCTGCTGCGACTACGCCGGCGCCAGCGGCCTGCCCCCCCTGGCAGCCCTCACCGACCGGCGGCGGCTGGGTTTCTACCCGGGCAGCTCGATCGGCAACTTCGAACCGCACGAGGCCCGTTCCCTGCTGGGGCAGTTCCGCCGCCTGCTTGGTCCCTCAGGCCTGCTGCTGATCGGCGTCGACCAGCCCAAGGCCGTGGAGCGGCTGGAGGCCGCCTACAACGACCGGGCCGAGGTGTCCGCCGCCTTCGCCCGCAATCTGCTGGTGCGCCTCAACCGCGAGCTGCAGGGCAACTTCGATCCCGCCAGCTTCCGATACCAGGCCCGCTGGGACGCCCTGCACAGCCGCATCGCCATGGCCCTGGTGAGCCGCCGGGCCCAGGAGGTGCGTCTGGCGGGCCGCAGCTGGCCATTCCAGGCCGGAGAGGCCCTGATCACGGAGTACAGCGTGAAGTACGACCCGGCCGCCTTTGAGCAGCTGGCCGGCTCCGCCGGCTGGCAGCCCCTGGGGCGCTGGAGCGATCCCCAGGACGATCTCTCCCTCCATCTGCTGGCCCAGGCAGACTCCCCCTGAGCCCCATCCGATTGCCGCGATGTCGAGGGAAGAGCAACGCCAGGCCATCCGCGCCCTGCGCGAGGGCCTGATCGCCCAGCTGGAGCAGCTCTATGCCGCCAGCTTCGAGCAGCTCACCGAGCACAACCTGGGCGAGGGCGGCATCGCCCGGCTCACCCAGCTGCTGCTGCGCTCCCGGGAAGCGGCGATCACCCCCCTGCAGGAGGAAATCGAAGCCCCCCTGATCACCCGCGCACCCGAGAGCCCGAGCCAACCATGAGCAGCAGCACCGACTGGTTCAGCCAGCTGGAACAGCAACTGGAGAAGCAGCTGGAGTCGTTTCTGCGGGCCAATCCCGCCCAGGAGGAACTGCTGCGCCAGCAGGAGCAGCGCGAACGCCTGCAGCGCCTGCGCCGCCGCCGCCTCGACCTGCAGGCCAGTGCCGAGCGGGCCCGCGCCGACCTGCTCAAGCTGGCGGGGGAGATCCGCCAGTGGCAGGAGCGGGTGGAGCGGGCGCGCGCAGCGGGGGCGGATGCCCTGGCGCAACGGGCCGAAGCCCATAGGGCTGAACTGATGGCCCGGGGCCGCGACCGCTGGCAGGCCCTGGGGAAACTGGGCGACGACTACCGCCAGGTGGAGCAGGAGCTTGAGGAGCTGAGCGAGGGCCGCACAACAGGCGGCGCCAACGAAGCAGGCAGAGGCCCGGCCGCAACGCCCTCTGCTGCGGAGAATGCCACCACGGAAGACCTGGAGCAGGCCTGGTCGAGGTTCGAAGCGGAGCAGGACCTGGAGCAGTTGCGCCGGCGGCAGGCGGGTGGCTGAGGGGAGCTGATCCGGGTGTGCTGATCAGACCTTGGGGGCCGGCGGCACCAGGCTCACGCCTTCCGGCGGCGGCGTGGGATCGGGATCGGCGATCAGCATGTGCTGGAGCACGATCTCCGGGCGCTCACTGTCGCGCCAGCGAATGCGATAGGCGGGCATCTTGGTGCCGCGGCTGGTGGTCTGCTCCACCGGCTCCATCACCCAGCCCCGGCGGGAGCGCCCCTGGGGGTTGCGCTTCACCACCGCATCTGCGTGCTGAAAGCGAAATCCGACGCGCTCGCCGCTCATGGGATCCTTGCCCCCGGTGGGGGGAATTGCCTAGCCAAACCATTATCTCATTGCGCCCCTCAGCCCCCGCTGGCTCCCTCCCGTGCCTCAGGCCTGAGCAGGGGAAAGGCGATCACATCGCGGATCGAGGCGCTGTCGGTGAGCAGCATCACCAGGCGGTCGATGCCGATGCCCAGGCCGCCGGTGGGAGGCATGCCCACCTCGAGGGCGTGGAGGAAGTCCTCATCCACCTGCTGGGCTTCGTCGTCGCCGGCGGCCTTGCGTGCCTGCTGGGCCTCCAGGCGCTCGCGCTGATCGAGCGGATCGATCAGCTCGCTGAAGGCGTTGGCGGTTTCGCGACCCACGATGAACAGCTCGAAGCGCTCCACCAGTCCGGGCTTGCTGCGGTGGGCCCGGGCCAGGGGCGAGTTCTCCACCGGATAGTCGAGCACGAAGGTGGGCTGGATCAACGCCGCTTCCACCCGCTGCTCGAACGCCTCCACCAGCAGCCGCCCCACCGAATCGGCGAGGGCCGGAACCTCCAGCCCCTGGGCCCGCATCGCAGTGGCCGCCTGATCACGGCTGCTGAAGGCATGGAAATCCAGACCCGTGGCCTCCTGCACCAGCTCGTGCATGGTGACCCGGCGCCAGGGAGGCGTGAGATCGATCGCGGTGCCCTGGTAGCTGATGCGGGTGCTGCCGCACACCTGCTGGCACACGTGCGCGATCAGCTGCTCGGTGAGATCCATCATGTCGCCGTAATCGGCGTAGGCCTGGTAGATCTCCACCGAGGTGAATTCGGGGTTGTGGCGGGTGCTCACCCCCTCATTGCGGAAGATCCGGCCCAGCTCATACACCCGCTCGAAGCCGCCCACCACCAGCCGCTTGAGGTGCAGCTCGGTGGCGATGCGCAGGGTGAGCGGCAGATCGAGGGCGTTGTGGTGGGTTTCGAACGGGCGGGCATCGGCGCCGCCGGGGGTGCTCTGCAGCACGGGGGTCTCGATCTCCAGAAAGCCGCGCTCATCCAGCCAGCGGCGCATCGAGCTCACCGCCAGAGCCCGGCGCCGGAAGGTCTCGCGGGTGTGGGGCGAAACGATCAGGTCGAGATAGCGCTGGCGGTAGCGCTTCTCCACGTCCGCCAGGCCGTGCCATTTATCGGGCAGGGGCTGCAGGGATTTGCTCAGCATCTGCCAGCGCTGCACCTTCACCGACAGCTCGCCGCGGTCGGTGCGGCGCAGGGTTCCCTGCACACCGATCAGATCGCCGGCATCCACCAGGGTGGTGAGATGGGCGAAGGCCTCGGGATCGTCGGGCATCGAGGCTGCCAAGGTGGCCTTCTCCAGATACAGCTGGATCGGACCGCTCTCATCCGCCAGGGTGAAGAAGGCGAGCTTGCCCATCACCCGCCGGGTCATCACCCGGCCGGCCACCGCCACAGCCAGATCGCGCTCCTCACCATTGGCCAGATCGGCGTGGGCCGCCTGCAGCTCGGCGGTGCGGTGGCTGGGCTCGAAACGCAGGGCGTAGGGCCCCTGGCCCAGCGCCGCCAGGGCCTTGCCTTTCTCCAGGCGGGTCTCGCGCAGCTCAGACAAGGGACCGGATCAGCTCAGCTGCCGGCCATCCTGCAGGAGCACGGCCCAGGGGCCATCTTCAGGGGACTTCAGCCGGCAGCGCTGGCGGCCATGCCGCCGTCGCCCATGCGCTGGGAGGCGTAGCCGGTGCCCCGCACGGTGAGGATCAGCTCGGGATTGCGGGGGTCGGGCTCGAGCTTGCCCCGCAGCCGGGCCACGTACACATCCACCACCCGCAGGTCGGCGGCACGCCGCGGCGGGTAGCCCCAGAGCTGCTCGAGAATCTCGGCCCGCGGCACCACCCGGCCCGGCTCACGGAACAGCAGCTCCAGCAGGCTGAACTCGGTGTAGGTGAGAGCGATCCGTTCACCGTCGCGGGTGACCTGACGGCGGTTGGTGTCCACCACCAGATCGCCCACCCGCAGCACGCCACTGCCGCTGGGCACCTCCCGCGGCTCACTGCCGGCCGAGCCCCGGCCCACCCGGCGCAGGATCGTGGCGATGCGGGCTTCGAGCTCCTTGGGGCTGAAGGGCTTGGGCAGGTAGTCGTCAGCGCCGAGATCGAGGCCCGAGACCCGCTCGGCGATGGCATCGAGGGCCGAAAGGAAGATGATCGGCACACAGGATTCGGCCCGCAGGCGCCGGCACACCGCGAAGCCGTCCAGCTTGGGCAGCATCACATCGAGCACCACCAGATCGGGCTGCTCCTGGTGGAAGAGGGTGAGAGCCTCCTCGCCGTCTTCGGCGCAGATCACCCGATAGCCCGCCAGCTGCAGGCGCATCACCAGCACCCTGCGAACCGCGGCCTCGTCGTCGACGACCAGCAGGGTGGCCTTGGGATCGGCCGGCGGGGTCGACATGTCCGCGGAGGGCATGGGCGCAGTGCCGCAGGGTGAAGATTCGCAACCCTAGCCCTCAGGTCGCCCCGCGGTCATCCCCGCAAACGCGCTCCAGCTGGTCGATCTGGGCAGGCTTAAGGATTTCTGCGGAAACAGACAAAAGCCAGCACCGCTGCTACCGGGCCTCTGGTCCAGCCCCCTGCCCCCCATCCGGCCAGCGGGCGGTGGCGTAGCGATTCCACTCCTGCTCGGCCTGCTCCAGGGCCCGATCGCTCTCGGCCTGACCCAGCATCGCCCGCTGCAACTGGGTGTAGAGGATCGCCTGCAGGCGCTTCACGCCGGGGATGGCGGGCACGAGCACCCTGGCCCTGGCCAGGGTGCGGGCGGAGAGCAGGCGCGCCTGCTCCACCAGCCGGGCGCCCGGCTCCCCTGCCTGCTCCTGGGCAAGCTCCTGTTCCAGCTGGGTGAGGGCAACCCGGGAGGAGGGCAGCACCCGGGCTTCCTGGGCGAAGGCCAGTTGGTTGGCGGCATTGGTGAGGTGCAGCCCGAAGCTCACCGCCTCGGCCGCCATGGCGCTCTGGCGCGGCACCACCAGGTTCATCATCGCCACGTTGGCCACCCCGTCCTCGCCGGTGATCGGCGGGTAGGGCCGGGTGTGGCTGGCGATGCCCGGCGCGTTGGTCTGCAGGTTGCGCAGGAAGTCGGGGCCGGTGGCCACCTGGGCGAGATCGCCGGACTGGTAGAGCTCGATGGCGCGCCGAAAGCCCTGGCTCACCACCTCCCGGGGCAGCAGGCCCCGGCGGTAGAGATCGGTCCAGAACGCAAAGGCCCGGCGGCCGGCGGCCGTGTTGAAGGCGGCCTGGCGCCGCCCATCGAGCAGCTGCACCCCCATCTGCACGAAGGTCTCCAGCAGTTCGGCCGAGTCGTCGGGCACCACGGTCATGAACAGGGCGTAGCGGCCCGTGCGGCGGCGCACCGCCTCCGCATAGGCGGGCAGCTGCTGCCAGCGCTGCGGCGGCGCGCTGTAGCCGGCCCGCTGGAGCAGCTGACCGTTCACCATGTTGATCCGGGCCGTGAGGTACCAGGGCAGGGCGAACTGGGCGCCGTCCTGACGGCCGGCCTGCCAGATGGAGGGCAGAAAGCTGGCCGGCGCACTGGCAGGCAGCCATGGCGCCAGATCGAGCAGTCCCCCCTTGCTGGCCAGGTTGGCCGCGAACGGAGGATTGAGATTCACCAGATCCGGAGCGGTGCGGGCGAACACAGCGGCCAGCAGTTTGCGCTCCACCGCGCTCCAGGGCACATCGGTCCAGCGCACCCGCACGCCGGGATTCTCCGCCTCCCAGGCCGCGATCACAGCCTGGAGATAGGCGTTGAAGCGGGGCGCCAGATCGAGGGTCCACACATTCAGCAGGCGGCCGGATTCGCCAGAACCCGGCCGCCGGGACCCGCAGGCCGCCAGGGCCGCCGAGCCACAACCCAGGGCCAGCAAGCGCAGCAGCTCCCGTCGCTTCAGCTGGTGAACCGGGACGATCGGATTGGGGGTCATCGGCTTCGCGTCCATCGCATTCGGCTGATCGGATCAGCCCCCACAGCAGGCCCCAGCTGGCGCCAGAACAGCAGCTGCAGAGAGCAGAGCGCCGGAGCCAGCACAGCGGTGATCAGGGTCTGGGCCAGGAGGGTGTGGAGTGCCGCCACGTTGGTCTCACCCCACCAGAGCTGCTGCAGCCAGATCAGCACACCCTGGAGGGCGGCGCCCAGCAGGGCCAGCAGGCCGAGACTGAAGCTGCGCTCGATCGGCGAAGACCGGCGACCCAGCCGCCCCCACCACCAGCCCAGCAGGGCCAGGGCAGGGATCTCACTCACCGGCCCGGCATGGAGTGCGTCGAGCAGCAGCCCCAGGACCACCCCCGCCAACACACCGGAGAAGGGACCATCCACCAGGGCCCAGGGCAGCAGCCACAGTGCCGCCCAGGAGGGGGGCACGCCCGCCAGCTGCAGCGGCGCCGGGGAGGCCAGCATCAGCAATGGCACCAGCCCAGCCGTGAGCGGCGTCCAGCGCTGGCGAAGCAGCACACTCATGGGCGCTTGCCACCTCGCTGCACGTTCACCTGCACCCAGTCGACCGCATTCACCGGGGCACTCAACTGCACCACCGCCTCCGGCGCGGGCACCGCTCGCTCGTTGACGCTCTGCACCACGCCGACCGTGAGATTGGGGGGCAGCAGCGTGCTGGCGGGCGAGGTGGTCACCACATCCCCAGGCCGCACGCCCCCATCCTGCTCAATGAAGCGCAACAGCGGCCGTTGGCTGCCGGCACCCACAAGCAGGCCATGACGCTGGCGGGCGCCCACCCACACACCGATCTTGCTGGAGGAGTCGGTGAGCAGAAGAACAGTGGCCGTGGTGGGGGTGACGCTGGCGACCCGCCCCAGCAGTCCGCCCGGTGCCATCACGGCATCACCGGCAGCGATCCCCTGCAACCCGCCGCGGCCGATCACCAGCTGCTGCCACCAGCCCTCGGCCTGGCGGGAAATCACTGGAGCGCTCACCAGTGCCGGGTTTCCCCGCTCCAGATCCAGCAGCCCGCGCAGGCGCCGGTTATCGGCCTCCAGCTGCTGCAGACGCGACTGTCGGTCGAGTGACTGGGCAGCTATGAGCCACTCCGACTGGGCACTGCCCGGCCAGAACGGCCGGCTGAGCAGGGCATAGAGATCGAGCACCCCGGCCCCCTTGCTGAGGCGCAGGCCAACCAACAGCAGCATCACCAGCAGCCACGGCCAGGCCAGGCTGACCAGGCGCCGTGGCGGAAGGCGCAGCCAACGGCCCTGAGACGCCATCGGGCTCAGGCCATCGGCCGCACGAAGTCAGGCGTATCGAGCACGCGCTCCAGGGTCTTGTAGTCCTCCAGCACCATGCCGCAGCCCTGCACCACGCACAGCAGGGGATCCTCGGCCACATGGGTGAGGATGCCGGTCTCGTGGCTGATCAGGTCACTGATGCCGCGCACCAGTGCGCCGCCGCCAGCCAACATGATGCCGCGGTCCACGATGTCGGCCGCCAGCTCGGGGGGGGTGCGCTCGAGGGTGCGCTTCACCGCCTCCACAATCACGTTGAGCGGTTCGGCCATCGCCTCGCGGATGTCGCCGGCGCGGATGTTGATGGTGCGGGGCAGGCCGGAAAGCAGGTGCAGACCGCGCACATCCATCGCGATCTCGTCGTGCTCGTCGTCGGGGAAGGCCGAGCCGATGCGGATCTTGATGTCTTCGGCTGTGCGCTCACCCACCACCAGGTTGTGCACCTTCTTGAGGTACACACCGATGGCGTCGCTGAGTTCATCCCCAGCCACCCGCACCGATTCGCTCAGCACGGTGCCACCGAGCGAGAGCACGGCCACCTCGGTGGTGCCGCCGCCGATGTCCACGATCATCGTGCCCACGGGCTCGGTCACCGGCAGGCCCGCACCGATGGCCGCCGCCACGGGCTCATCGATCAGGTGCACTTCGCGGGCTCCAGCCAGGCCGGCCTCGCGCACGGCGCGGCGCTCCACGCCGGTGACGCCGCTGGGAATGCCGATCACCAGACGGGGCGCCACGATGCCGCGGCCCTCATTGCCCTTCTGGATGAACGACTTGATCATCTGCTCGGCGGCGTCGAAGTCGGCGATCACGCCGTCGCGCAGGGGCCGGACGGCCCGGATGTTGCCGGGGGTGCGGCCGAGCATCAGCTTGGCCTCCTCGCCCACCGCCATGCAGGTGTTGCGCTCCAGATCGAGGGCCACCACCGAGGGCTCCTGCAGCACGATGCCCTTGCCGGACACATACATCAGGGTGTTGGCCGTGCCGAGATCAATGCCGATGTCGCGGGAAAACTGAAAGCGACGGAAAAACACGGGGAAGGCGCTGACCGGCAAGCGCCGAATCATAGGGGGGGTGTGACAGACAGGCCCCAGGGTGGAACTGAATCAACGGTGGCGTCCCGAGGGGTGCCGCATCATTGATCCAACCAACAGAGGAGACACGCCATGGGCGTCAATTCCATCACCCTGGTCGGCCGGGCCGGCCGCGACCCTGAGGTGCGCTACTTCGAGTCCGGCAGCGTGGTGGCCAACCTCACCCTGGCGGTGAACCGCCGCAGCTCGGGCGATGAACCGGACTGGTTCAACCTGGAGATCTGGGGCAAGCAGGCCCAGGTGGCCGCCGACTATGTGCGCAAGGGTTCCCTGCTCGGCATCATCGGCAGCTTCAAGCTCGACCGCTGGACCGACCGCACCAGCGGCGAGGAGCGCACCAAACCCGTGATCCGCGTGGATCGCCTGGAGCTGCTGGGCTCCAAGCGGGACGCGGAAGCAGGCGGCTTCAGCGGGGGCGCCAGCGGCGGCTTCGGCGGCGAGCCCAGCGAGGAGGAAGTGCCCTTCTGACCCCCGCGCTGCGGAAGGCCGCCGGGGTCTCCCGCCCCACCACGCGGTGGATGGGCGGGCTCTGCCCGGCGGCCTTCCGCAGCGGAGCGAGGGTGTCTGCAACTGGTTGGCGAGGGGCTACGACACATGGGTGATCAGAGCTGCCCCCAGCCAGAGCCAGAGACAGACAATCACCGCAACCGGCGGCCTGCCCACGCCCAACCGGGGGGGGGGGTGCTGGAGCCCGCAGGAGGGCGGCGTTCGCCCGACGCGGGCTCCAGCACCACCAGCTCAGTAGCGGTAGTGCTCGAGCTTGTAGGGCCCCTCAACGGGCACGTTGATGTAGGCGGCCTGCTCGGCGGTGAGCTCGGTGAGCTTGGCGCCGATCTTCTCGAGGTGGAGGCGGGCCACCATCTCGTCGAGGTGCTTGGGCAGCACGTACACCTCGTTGGCGTACTGGTCACCCTTGGTGAACAGCTCGATCTGGGCCAGCACCTGGTTGGTGAAGGAGTTGCTCATCACGAAGCTGGGGTGGCCGGTGGCGCAGCCCAGGTTCACCAGCCGGCCCTCGGCCAGCAGCAGGATCTTGTTGCCGCTGGGCAGGGTGATGTGATCCACCTGGGGCTTGATGTTGTCCCAGGGGTACTGCTTCAGCGAGGCCACATCGATCTCGTTGTCGAAGTGCCCGATGTTGCACACGATCGCCTGATCCTTCATCTGGATCAGGTGCTCGTGGCGGATCACCTGGAAGTTGCCGGTGGCGGTCACGAAGATGTCCACGTCGCCCACCACGTCGTCGAGACGCACCACGCGGTAACCCTCCATGGCGGCCTGCAGGGCGCAGATCGGATCGATCTCAGCAATCATCACGGTGGCGCCGAGGCCGCGCAGCGACTGGGCCGAACCCTTGCCCACGTCGCCATAGCCCAGCACCAGGGCCACCTTGCCGGCCACCATCACGTCGGTGGCGCGCTTGATGCTGTCCACCAGCGATTCGCGGCAGCCGTAGAGGTTGTCGAACTTGCTCTTGGTCACCGAGTCGTTGACGTTGATCGCCGGGAAGGGCAGCTCACCGCTCTTCTGCAGCTGATAGAGACGGGCAACGCCGGTGGTGGTTTCTTCGGTGACGCCCTGGATCTGGGCCTTGATGCGCGAGTAGAAGCCGGGCTGGGCCGCCAGCTTCTGGCGGATGCTGTTGAAGAGGGCGGTCTCCTCTTCGTTGGAGGGATTGTCGAGCACCGAGGGATCGCTCTCGGCCCGGGTGCCCAGAATCACCAGACCGGTGGCATCGCCGCCGTCGTCGAGGATCATGTTGGGAGTGCCACCGTCGTGCCACTCGAGGATGCGGTGGGTGAAGGCCCAGTATTCATCGAGGGTTTCGCCCTTGTAGGCGAACACGGGGATGCCGGCGGCGGCGATGGCGGCGGCGGCGTGATCCTGGGTGGAGAAGATGTTGCAGCTGGCCCAGCGCACCTCGGCGCCGAGGGCCACCAGGGTTTCGATCAGAACGGCGGTCTGGATCGTCATGTGCAGCGAACCCGCGATGCGGGCGCCCTTGAGGGGCTGCTCAGCGCCGTACTTGGCCCGCAGTGCCATCAGGCCGGGCATCTCGGTTTCGGCGATGGCGATCTCCTTGCGGCCGAAGTCGGCCTGGCCGAGATCGGCGATCACATAGGTGTTGGTGCTCTGCAGCGCAGAGGGGGAGGCGGGGGTGGCCACCATGGGTTGTTGCTCCGAAAGGACAGCTCGCTCCCGGCTGGGAGGGCGAGGTTGGGGAATATCTGCAGAGACGCCGAGGCTTCGGGCTCGCTGGCGGGCAATCTACAGACAGTGATCTGTGCCGCGTGAACCGCGATCAACCGGCAGCCGGGAAAGGCGGCACTCCAGCCCAGCCCGAACGCCATCGGCTGGCGAATGCGGCGGCGACCCGCGAGCTTGGTCGCTGGATCGCCGCCCACTGGCTGAGGCTGCCCCCAGGCCCCAGACCCCCGCTGCTTCTGAAGGGTGATCTCGGGGCCGGCAAAACCTGCCTGGTCCAGGGCCTGGCAGCGGGCCTGGGAATTGAAGAGCAGATCACCAGTCCAACCTTCGCCCTGGCGCAGCACTATCAGGGCTGGGCCGATGGCAGGCCCACCGCCCTGATTCATCTTGATCTCTATCGGCTGGAGCAACCGGCCTCAGCAGACGAACTTCTCCTTCAGGAAGAGGAGGTGGCCATGGCCAGTGGAGCCCTGCTGGCCATGGAGTGGCCTGAGCGGCTGAGCCGCCCGCCACTGGGAGCGTGGATGGTGGAACTGGAGTTGCAGGATCGCTGGAATCCGGACCTGGGGAGGCTGGCGACAGCGCTCCTCCCCGGGGCAGGAGCCCAACACGGCAATCAGGGCTGAACGGCGAGAGCGGGCGTACGCAGATGCCCCAATCGCCGGATCTGCTCACGCCAGCATCTGAACAATCCTGTGTGGCCAAAGCGAGAACAGGGCATAAACTGTATTGGACTGGCCATCGAGTCCTCAAACCTCAGCCTCGAGCCCCACTCCATCCATGCCCCTGGCCAGCTCGTCGCACTTGGAGGGTCACCCCTTAGATCCCCATCAGCCGGATAGCCATAATGCACCGACAGTGCGGGTTGATCGCACAGACGAATCCGGCAATGTGATCGGATACAGCCTGATCACCGAAACCGAATGGGATTCCACCGTTGAAGCCTAC
>JBIIXY010000006.1:0-49805 GCA_044347105.1 Prochlorococcaceae cyanobacterium | reverse complement strand
GGTATTTCCTCGCTTTCTCTGATGCGCATGCTGGGCGTCAATTACCGCACTGCATGACTGGTTCACAATAAGATTATGCAGGCCATGAGTGAGCGTGAGAAGGCTTACGTGTTGCGTGGAAGAGTTCAGATCGATGATGCTTGCCTTGGCGGAGAACGCAATGGTGGGAAGGCCGGTCGAGGTTCAGAGAACAAGTTGCCGATCGTCACCGCCGTATCCCTTGACGACGTTGGCCATCCCATCCACGTGAAGCTGGCCAAGGTTGAAACCTTCTCCTTTGCAGCAATCGCCGATTGGGCCCAGGAGGCCTTGGCACGAGGTTGTGAGGTAATTTCCGATGGGCTGGCGTGCTTTCGTGCTGTTACAGAGGTGGGCTGCACTCACCAGGCTGTGATCGTTAATGGACGCCATCCCAAGGATCTACCAGAATTCCGGTGGATCAATACCGTTATCAGCAACTTAAAAACCAGCTTCAGCGGTACGTTCCATGCCCTAAGCTTTGAGAAGTATGGTGATCGCTACGTGGGGGCGATCTGCTATCGCTTCAATCGGCGCTTTAACCTGGAAGGCTTGACCGAACGGATTGTCCATGCCGTCTGCAATTGCACTGCGAGGCCGGAGCGCCTACTGAGGGAAGCGGAGCTTGCTACCTAATCAAGTGTCCCGTTGCTAATCTATTAGTGCGTTTACTCGCGTGTTTCCCATAGAATGAAAAGCAAAGTCAATTCTGCTTGTACACAAACAATAGAACAGGAATGCCCTGGCAATGATTAGAGTGCCTGTAATTCGTAATTCTTCTTGCAAATGTGAATTAAATTGAGGCTTGATGAGATCTTTGTGGTCGGTGATTGAGCTTGGGGGAGTTCCCTGCTACAGCAGCCCCCTTCATCTGCAGATTGGTCACAAGTTCGCTGTTGATATGCTGAGCTGTAGTCTTCCGAGGCTTGCTTAGGTGACCAACCCTACAGATCAGAGTCCATCTGAGCAGAGCTCTTCCAACCAGAGCCCTTCCACCCCCCCACTCCAGGAGATCATCTCCAGCCAGGAGTCTGCCGCTGAGGCGATTTCCAAGGTGGACGCCTTTCTCAACGACCTCAAGCGCAACAAACGGTCGCTGCTGGAGAGGCTCGAGTCGGTGCGCAAGCAGAACGAAGTCCTGCAGGACGAACTTTCCCGCCAGACCACTGCCCTCCAGCAGCAAACCAAGGCCAGCAGCAGCCAGGAGGCAATGATCAGTCAGCTCCAGCAGCAGATCGCCAGCCTGGAACGCAAGCTCAAGGCCGCTGGCCAGGCCCGCCAGAACTGGCAGGCTGTGGCGGATGCCCATCCGCTGGAAAGTGCCAATGCCGAGGAGTGGCTCCGCTACGGGACCGCCCTCCTGCAGACGCTCACGCCCGGTGCCGATCAGGCCAGGCAGCAGCAGCAGGCAGCGCTCGCCTTCCTGCAGGCCCGGAACCACGGGGCCAGTGAGGAGGCCATCCGGGCGGCCCAGCGCCAGTCGCTGCTCCTCAGCCTGCGCGAGGCCCTCCTGCTCAGCGGCCTCGACGAGGTGGCCGACCGGCTTTGAGCCCAGAACCCTCAGCGGGTGTTCTGCAGTTCGCTGCTGTGGCTCTGCAGCAGGTTGCGCAGCCGTGGGATCCGTTCCGGGTCCAGCCCGGAGGTGGTGGTGCAGTTCTGAAAAAAGTAGAGAAATTCGGCGGCGAACAGCCGTTCGCGCTCCAGCGCCAACTGGGCTTCCTCCTCACGCCGACTCATGTCCTGCAGGTGGTTGGCCTGGCCCTCCAGCATCTTCTGCGCGGTGTTCAGCAGCGATTGCGTCTCCCGGGCCAGCTGCTGGGCCGCCTGGCTGCGCTGCTCGGCCAGCAGCAGCTCCTGCTTGAGCTGCTGGGCCGTGGGATCCTCCACGGCCTTCTGGTGCTCACCACTGCCTTCGCTCTGGCGGCGCAGCTCGGCAAGCTCGGCCTCGCAGAGGGCCAGGCTTTCCGCAAGCTGCTCAGCTCTGAGGTGCTCCTGCTCGAGCTGTTCCTGCACGGTGCAGAGCTGGCTGAGAAAGCCATCCAGCCCCTGGCTGGACATGCTCTGGCTGATAGCTGCAACCAAGACCCGCTAGCCCACTGATGGGCTGATTTTTACAGATCTGCCAGCAACCAGCGCGGATAGCTCCGGCCCAGCACCTTCAGACCATAGGCCGTGAACATGGCGGCCGGCTGCTCCTCCAGCACCCGCTCCAGCACCGCCAGCCAGGCCGGCCCCGATGGCTGGCTGGCCTCCAGCCCCTCCCAGTGGAAGCCCAGCGCTCTGGCTTCCCGGGCCAGCCAGCCCTGCACGTGCCCCACCACCCGGGCCGGCTGACCCGTCGCCAGCCGGGCGGCGCCATAGCACCAGAGCACTCCGGAGGAGCGCTCGGCATAGGCGCTGGGGCAGTAGGGCAGCAGGGCCACCTCCACCGCGGCCAGGGCGGCCTGCATCCGCTCGGCGCTCACCTCCCCCTGCCACAGCTGGAAGCCAGGCAGCTGCTCGGCCGCCCGTTGCAGCAGGTGCTGCTCGGCCGGGTCGGGAAGTTGGCTGCTGCAGTGATGGAACAGCCAGCGGCACGGGGGCCTCTTGACGGAGCCTCCGGCCAGCAGGTGCTCGAGCACCGCCAGGGCCTCCTGGCGGCCCTTGCCTGGCTTGAGGTCTCCCCAGTGCAGCAGCACCAACGGCTCTTCCCCCCCAGGGTTCCCGTCCGCGCCCGCTCTGGGCTGCCAACCCGCCCCCACCACCGCCGGCTGCAGCACCGCCGGCGGCAGCCCGGCAGCCGCCAGCAGGGGCTGATGCAGGGCGGCCTGGAGTTCCGACGAACAGCCCACCCGCAGCTGGTGGCCCGCGGCCTGCACCGCCTGGGCCAGGGCGCTCCAGGCCGCCCGTGCATTGCCGATCGCCAGTTGCCGTTGCCGCTCCAGCGCCGCCTCGCTCGTGGCAGGCTGCGCCGACTCGGCCAGCCGTTCCGCCGGGGCATAGAGAATGCCCACCTCCAGCCGTGCCGCCGGCTGATGCTGCAGCAGCTGCGCCAGCCCGATCAGCTGGAAGGGCAGCAGGCTGTGGGCGATCCAGCAATCCACCGGATCCTCGGCTTCGGGTCCTGGCGTCGCTGCCCCCAGCTGCTGGCGCAGCCGGCGGGCTATGTGCAGGCTGCCGCCCAGGTCAAGCCAGTGGCGCGGATCCCCGTAGCCGCAGTCTGTGAACACCGGCCGGAAGGCGGGATCGTCATGGTTCAGGTCCCTGTCGACCCAGAACTCCATCGCCAGTCCGGCGCTGCGGCCGGCGGCCAGCAGCTGGCTGTTCACTTCGGCATGGTGGCCGCTGGAGCTGGAGTGGCCAGGATCCACGATCACCACGCGCCTGGCCGAAGGAGCCCCCATCCATGCCCACCCAGGTGTGGGGCCCATGATGGGCTCCAGCTCGCCTGGCCACCACCGATCGCGGATGGTTCTGATGGATTCCTCGCAGTCCGGGCAACCGGATCCGGCCCTGCTCGACCCCCTGGCCCTGCTGGCGGCCGTACCTGACGACTGGTGGCCGCTGCTCTGGCCCGCCCACCCCGACGATCTCGACCTCCTGGTGAGCCAGCAGGCCGAGGCGCCAGCCGAGCGTTGCCTGCCCCTGGCCATCGGCCTCTGGCTGGCCGGCGAGGCCAGCCGGGGGGATGATCTGCTGATCGAGCGCGACGCCCTGCAGCCGGAGCTGGGCCTGGCGCCGGACCCCTGGGGGCTCCTGGGGGAGCGGCCCTCTGCCCCGCCCGATGCCCAGGGGGTCCAGGAGCTGCTGCGGCGCTACCTGGCCCTGCGCCACGGCGGGCCCGGCCCGGCCCTCAGCCTCTGGCGGGAGCAGCTGCAGCAGGCCCTCGACACCGACGCGTCCAGCGCCTGGCGCCGCCTGCTGGAGCCCTCCGCCCTGGGGCTGCTGGCCCTCGTGCTGGCCCCTGGCGGCGCGGCGGAGCAGCTGCGCGAAGACCTGGAACCCACCCTGGTGCAGACCATCGGCGAGGCCGTGGTGGCCAGTGATCCCGAACAGGCTCTACTGTTCTGGAGCGGTATCGTGCGTCGCTGCCCGGGCTGGGACTATGCCCGGCTGAAGACCGCCGATCTCAGCCTGCAGAGTGGTGCTCTGCGGCGTGCCGAGACGGTGCTGGCGGAGGCCACTGCAGCCCAGGGCGCCAACCCATGGCTGCACGACATCCGCGCCAGGCTGTCCCTGGCCCAGGGCCAGCCCATCATGGCCAGGGACAGCTGGGATCAGGCGATCAGCGCCGCCGCCGGCGACGCCGACCTGGTGGAGCTGCTGCGCCAGAGGCGGCGCGATGCTGAATGGCATCTGGAACTGGCCGACGAACCCCCCAGCGCTGAGATCGGCAGCGATGCCGACCTAGAGCGGTTCTCCGCGCGGCTGAGCCAGGTGGCCGGCCGCTACGGCATCGCCCTGCCCACTCCCGGCCAGCAGAAAGCCCCTGGCGGCGATCCCCACGCCTTCGCCGCCTTCCTCGACAGGGCCACCGGACGGCTGGCGCTGGCGTGTTAAGAGCCGCGGGCCTCGATGCGGGCCAGCAGGGCGTCGATCAGAGCCTCGGCCCGCCGCTGTTCCTCGCCAAAGCGCTCCAGCTTGGCGGCTGCCTCCTCATGGGCCAGAAAGTAGTGCTCCAGCTCCTCCTGCACCCGCTGGAGCTGCTCCAACGTGAGCTGGGCCTCTGCCCGGGCCTGATCGAGCTGGCTCTGGAGCTCGGCCTCGCGACTGCCCTGGGTATCGGCCTGGCGATCAGTCGCCGTCGGGGGCGCCGAACTGATTGGTGCATCTGGCATAAAATCCATTTTATGGCATCCGTCATGGGGATCCTGCCCGGCGAACCGCCACCTTCAGCCGGCCTACCTTCCCCCTGGCATGACGTCCACCCTCTCCCCCAGCTCGCCCGCCGCCACCCTCGAGCTGGCACACACCACCCATCTGGTGCTGGAACGGCTGGAGGATTTCCAGGCCCTCTGGCAACGGGAGCATCAGCAGTGGCCCCAGGTGAGCCGGCAATCCTTGGTGCGCCTCGCCCTGGCCGGTGTGCACGACCCCCTCAGCGACGCCCCCACGCCTCCCTGGCAGCTGGAGCTGAACGGGCCGAACCTGCGCGAGACCATCCAGGCTGGCGGGCTGGTGAGCCGTCAGCGGGCTCAGCTGCTGGTGCTTCGCTGGCTGATGGGCCGCGGCGAGCTGCCGCCCCTCGCCAAGCTGCGTCTCTATGCCAATGAGGCGGTCACCGGCTACGCCGACTACCTCCGCCAGCGCTGCCCAGGCCTGCGCTGGAGCGAATACTTGCCCGATCCCGACCATCCCCTGCGCGGCGTGGTGCCCCATCGGGATATGCGCAAGATCGATCTGCCGCCGGCCTCCATGCAGTGCCTGATCTGCAATGAGGTGCTGGAGCACGTGGAGGAACTCCCTCCTGCGTTGGAATCGATGGCCTCGGTGCTCACCCTCGGCGGGTACATGCTGGTCACCGTGCCGATGGCCTACGGCCAGCACGATGCGATCGTGAAGGCCCTCTGGCGGGGTGAAGGCCAGGAACCGGAACTGTTCATGGAACCGGAGTGGCATGGCAATCCGGTGGCACCCGAGACCGGCTCCCTGGTGTACCGCATCCCCGGCTGGGACCTGCTCGACCAGCTCAGGGCCGCGGGCTTCCGTGATGCTGGCGTGCATGCCCTGCATTCAGCCCGCTACGGGGTGCTGGGCGCGGAAATGCCCTACGTGCTGGTGGTGGTGGCCAAGCGCTGATCCTGCTCCGGCAGCACCAGTTGCTCGAGCGCGGCGCTACGACAGCTGATGGCCCAGGATCTACCCGCCATCAGCCCGCGGCAGAGCATCAGGGCGCTGCGCCAGCGCAGCTCCAGCAGCGGCAAGGGTGCCCCATCCACGATCTCCACGAGCAGGGGCTGCTCCTGCGGCAGCTGCACCAACACCCGGCACAGCTCCAGCGGCAGGCTGGCCGGATCAGCGGCCCTGTGCAGGTGCGGGGGGGCGGCGGCTCCGGCCAGGCGGCGGCGGGCGCCGGCCAGCAGCACTGTCCGGGGATCCCTGAGAAAGTCCCGCACATCGGCGCAGAAATCCGGCAGGCCATAGCGCCGCCACAGCTCCCGCCCAGCCGCGGCCAGGGCCTCCAGCCCCGCGGAATCCGCCGCCAGGGCCTCCAGCCGGGCGGGCAGAGCCGCGACAGCCGCCGCCGTCTCGGGAGCCACCACCAGCGCCTGCCGCCACAGGGCCGGATCGCCGGGCAGGGCCAGCGTGTCGGCCAGCAGCACCGGAATCGCACCATGGCCGAGCGCTTCCCACAGTCGTATCGAGTTCGGGCCGCTGCCCGAGGGACAGAGGGCGAACAGGCTGTGGCGCAGGGTCTGCACATAGCTGTCGGCCTCCCGCTCCAGCTCGGCATGGCGGGCCGGGTCCGGCGGCTCACCGTGCACCTGCTCGCGGTACACCTGCTGCTCGAAGTGCCACTCGCTGCGCCCCTCCACCAGGGCGTCGGCCCGCGGAGGCAAGGCCAGGATCCACTGCCGCACCGGCGTGAGGTACAGCTCTGGGCGGTAGACCCCCTGGAAGCTGTAGAGCCAGCGCCGGGCGTGCAGAGGCATCTCTCCCTCCGCCGGCGGATGGCTGGCGCAGCGCACCGGAAACAGGGGAAAGGGATGGATGCGCAGACCATGGTGGTGGTGCTGACCCGTGGTGGCGTGGCTCCAGAACAGGTCGCTCACGCCGCAGCGGCGCAACAGCGCCGCGTGCCGGAGCATCTCGATGTGCTGGCCCACGCTGGCCAGGGGCTCAGGAGCCGGGCGCGCCAGCAGAGGCGCCGCTGGGGCCGGATGGTCGCGGGCCACGTCGATCCAGCTGGCCCAGGGGAAGGCCAGATAACCCCCGCTGGCCCGCCCAGCCGGGACGCCGAGCTGTTCGGCGGCATAGGCCTCGGTGGCATTCGGCCGCTGCCAGGGGAGCTGCTGCCGGAGTTCGGTCACGGTCATGGGGGCCCGGCAGGGAGCGGCCATAGCCTGCAGCGATGCGCAGCGCCTCCTCCAGCTTGCCTGCCCGGCGTGGCCGCTGGATGGCCCTCGGCCACCAGGCGATGGCTGCCGGTGCCTGGGATGGGGCGATCCAGGCCTTCGGCCAGGGCCTGGTGGAGCAGCCCCCCCTGGCCGCTCATTACGCGGCCAGCCTGGAGCGGGCCCGAAGCCAGTGGTGGGCTGAACAGGGAGGCCCCCGGGCAAACGGCACGCCAGCGAAGGTGGTGGTGGCGGCGGCGGAACTGAGCCACAACGCCGCTGGCCGTGCTTACACCCTCGCCCAGCTGCATGGCCATCTGGGTTACCCCGTACAGCTGCTCGGCAGCCATTTCCCCCAATGGGGGAGCGAGATCTGGGAGCCCCTGCGCGGCGTGGCCCTGCCCATCCACACGCTGGTGGTGGATCACGAGCCGCAGTTTGTGCGCCAGGCCTGGGATCTGGTGCTGCAGCACCCGGCGCCCCTGGTGCACCTGAGCAAGCCACGCCTGCCGGCCCTGGTGTTCGGCCTCCTCTACAAGCTGGCGTGGGGGGCGGCGGTGCTGGTGGACATCGACGACGAGGAACTGCTGTTCGTGGGAGAGCGCGAGCCCCTCAGTCCCGAGCAGCTCCTGCGCCGGGGGGAGGGCTGGCCGGAGCCACGCCAGCTGATGGGGCCTCTGTGGACCCGCCTGGCGGTGCACCTGGCCCAGGGGTTCGATGGGGTGACGGTGGCCAACCGACCACTGCAGCAACGCTACGGAGGCACCTGCATCCCCCATGGCCGCGACCCGGCTGCTCTCCAGCCCGCCACGGCGGAGCGCAGGCTGGCCGCCCGCCAGAGCTTCGGCATCCCCGCCCAGGCTGGCGTGGTGCTGTTCTTCGGCACGCCCCGGCGCCACAAGGGAGTGCTGGAGGTGGCGGCCGCCGTGGCCGAGCAGCCAGAGGTCCTTCAGCCGCTGCTCGTGGTGGCGGGAGCCTTTGCCCCGGAGGACCGGGGCCTGGAAGCCGACTTGCGGCGCAGGCTGCCGGAGGGGCGCCTGCGCCTGCTCGGCAACCAGCCCCTGCACCGGGCCGGGGAGGTGCTGGCCATGGCCGACCTGGTGGTGCTGCTCAACAGCGGCGAAGTGGCGGCCTTTCAGAGCCCGGCCAAACTCAGCGATGCCCTGGCCATGGGTCTGCCGGTGCTCGTGCGGCCGGTGCCGCCACTGCAGCAGGCGCTGGCCGGGGGATGGGTGCTGCCGGCCCCCCAGGACCCCGGCCTGCTGCGCGATGAGATCGCCGCCCTGCTGGCCAACCCCCAGCGGCGGCAAGCGCAGGGGGCCAGGGCCCGGGCTGGCTTCGACGCGGCCTATGCCCTGCCCGCCGTCGTGCCCGGCCTGGCAGCCGCTGCAGCTGCGGCGCTGGGAGCGCCCAGGCCGGCCTCAGGGCAACTGCGCGATCTGCTGCAACATCTCAATCCGGCAATGGGTCAGCTGCGCTGAAGCAATCCAGGGGAAATCCCCTACCTCCGCTACACAGCTGCCAGCCGGGCTCACTGCCACTGGGCGATAGGATCTGGCCACCATACGCATCAGCCAATGACCATCCTCAGCAAGGATGGCCACACCATCCTGTTTCTGCACATCCCCAAGTGTGGTGGTTCCTCAGTGGTGGAAACCTTTCGGGCGGCAGGCTACGAAACAGAGCTGGAAATCAGGGGCAAACCGATTCGCTCCTTCATGCGCACCACCCCCCAGCACCTCACCTGCAGCGATCTGCGCAGCATGGTGCGCTTTGATCAGATTGATCGGGTATTTGCCGTTGTTCGTCACCCCGTGGATCGCCTGCTCTCGGAATACCGCTGGACCCACCGAGAAAGCGAACCCGGCACCATTCCGGATGCGAATGAATGGCTAAGCAACAATCTGGCCATCGCTGCTGATGACATCACTTATCAGGACAATCATTTCCGTCCGATGGTTGACTTCTTTGATCCCGGCATCCCGGTCGAGATTTTCCCCATCGAACACAGCCTCAACGCAATCTGCAGCTACTACCTCAGCGCCAGCGAGCAGGCCTCAACAGCCAAGGCAAAACATCTCAAAGACTCTCGCACCTTCCCCAATGCCCGCAAGCTGGCGGAAGCAAAGCTTTCAGCCGAGTCTCTGGCACTGATCCACAAGTTCTATGCTCAGGACTTCCTGGCCTTCGGCTATCCCATCAAGGCTCGCGGCAGAAAGCCGAAGCCCCGCGAAGTGTCGCTCTCATTACTGGAAGCAATCAAGGCGAGCACCCTTGAACTGATGGTGCACCTCAGTGCCAGGCTGGACATGCTGGAGAGCAGCGTGAATCTGAGCGAGGATCAGCAACTGCTGCTCACCCAGGCAGAAGCTCTGGCACTGCGATGCAAGCTTAAAACTTTACTTCCCAGCTGGAGCCCATCCGAACTGAATGAAGACATCAGTGGAATGGCTGGAGCCCTGCGTCAACTGTCCTGAACAGGAGGTGGCTTGCACTGATTACACCTGGCAAACGGCAAAAGCGTAATGAGTCATCCCTTGCTTCATCAGAACTTCGTCAACAAGCAACATCCAATCAATAACACTCCGGTCGTAATTATCCGACATATCCATGTTTCCATACAACCCTGCAAAGCCAATGTGATAAATTGCTCCACCTGTTGGTGAAATAGTCGCCCCAGGAAAATACTTGTTGAGCGCTGGAATGATTCGGGAGCTGTCCGCAGCTTCGCTTGGGTCCAGCGCAATAATTTTGTCCGGTGTTGGGCGTGAAATCAAGCGATTAAATGTTCCGGAATTATTGCCAGGCCTCTGAAAATAATGGTCGGGTAACATGGACCTGACCCGATTGCACATTTCAATATTGTAATCTTCCCACTGGAATCTGGAAGGCCCAACGAAATCATTCATCACCAGCCATCCACCAGGCCTTAAGCAGGCCTTGCTCCATGACAAGGCATCATCGACATCCATCATGTGATGGAGAGAATTGTCCCAATACACCAAGTCATATTTACCCTCCTCTCTCTGCAGAAATGCATCGCGAACGCAGAAGGTCACCTGATCCTCTACGCCAGCCGCCTTAGCCTTGCTAAGACCAGCGGCCGCTCTTTTTTCGCTCAGCTCATAGAGATCAAAATGATTCACGATCCCCTCAGATATTAAGCGCAGCTCCTTTTCAGCGGTACCGCATCCTATTGAAACTGCTCGCCCAAACCCAGGCCTCCCCTCCAGGATGCTCTTCATCCGCTCCCTCACTCCTGCCCCTCCCCCCGGCAGGGGCCTTCCGCAGATCAGCCTGTTCACATGGCGCTGAACAAGGGAATTCCCCCACCAGTTCCCGCCGCCGGCGGGGCGCCTCGCCCCTGAAGCCCCTGTTTTTGAATCCCAGACATCACCGATCTTTTTCAGCTCGCTTTTCATAGCCAAACCTTTTTGGATGATCCTACCCCAGAGTTTTGGATTTCGGAAGCCTTATCTCAGGCGCCCCGCCCTGGTGGGGCCGTATAGATCAAAGAAACATAAACAGGCAGAAGCAATACAAGTGCATCTGCTTCGCCATCACAATTTTACAGGTCGCCAGGGCAAGGATGCAGTGGCTCAGATATGAACATCCAACCGCGTGCACCGCCTGGAGGTTCCGTTGGTCGGCGCCGCCCTCGGGCACGTAGCGATAGGAGCCGGAACCGCCGATCAACCGGTGGTGCTGCTGGAGGTGCAGATGCACGCCAAGGCCGAGTTCAAGCACCGGCTTTGGGCCCAGACGGCCCGCTTCGCCCAACTGCACCCGCAGGTGCAGCACCTGGAGGTGGTGGTTGTCGTGCCGGATCGTCGGCTGAGGTTGGGTTCAGATCGGGTGCCCGGTCAGTTGGAAGGGTGCCTTGGGGGTGTGCATTGGCTCAGCCTGGAAGAGCTCGGCCGGCAGGCTGGGCTTGATCTTTTGGTTGGCCTTCTCACCCTGTCGGTGTTGCCCAAGCCGGAGATTCCCGGCGCCACCGAGAAAATCCTGGGGCCCCGCCCCGACCTGCTCGAGACCGTTGTCTCTATCATTGGGAAGTGGTTTCCCCATTTCACTCGCGAGGAAATCATGGCCTTGATCAATCTCCCCACCAATCACCTGCGCCACACCCGTTTCGCCCAGAATTGGATCGAAGAAGGCCGGCTGGAAGGCGAAGCGCGCGGAGAAGCCCGTGGCCGCGCCGCCGAGGCTGCTGCTGGAGCAGCTGGAGGCGCTGACCGAGGCCCTACTTGATTTCAGTGGCCCCGTTGATCTGACGGCCTGGCTGGATGAGCACAACGGCTGAGCGCTGTGCTCACACCGCGCTGCAGTTCGTAAGGCTTTGATTGGTGTTCAGAGTCCCCGGCATCCCTGGCCCCAGCTCCCTCAGCAGGCTTCACCCCCTGGCGGCTGGGAGAGGAGGTTCCCCGACTATCCCATCGAACGGTCGGGCCAGATCCACCGCCAGCCAGGTCCAGAGCGACCCTACGGTGTTGGCTCCCGGCAGCCAGGACAGTCGGATTGACCATGCAGAACGGGCCCTCGCGCTTGCCTCCCCTTCCCTGGCAAGTCCCCAATGCCACCGAGGCCCATGCAGCGGAACAACTGGCGCGCCGGTACGGCGTTGTACTCCAGGAGGGCGGGGCGGCCTTCCTAACGCCTGCAGCCCTTACCCTGAATCAGGCGCTGCTCAGTCTCCATGACGCTTGCCTCGCCGCCGAGGCCCGTCGACCGACCCGGGCATGCGCTGGCGCCACTGCTGCTGCCGGATGCGTTGCTGCTCACGCCCGAGCAGTTTGAGGCCGTCTGCCAGGCCAACCCCAACGCCGTGCTGGAGCTCGATGCCAACGGCCACCTGATCCGCATGACCCCCACGGGCAGCGAAACAGGATCCAGAAACCAGGCACTCGGGGCTCTTCTCTGGATTGCGGTGCGTGCATCTGGGCTGCCGCTGAAGGTGTTCGACAGCTCAAGCGGCTTTCGCTTGCCTGATGGCTCGGTGCTCAGCCCTGATGCCTCCCTGGTGCGCCAAGAGCGCTGGGAGGCCCTCACACCAGAGGAACGCCGCGGCTTCGCGCCCCTTTGCCCCGATCTGGTGGTGGAGCTGGCCGGCCCCAGCGACCAGGGGCCGCGCGGCCTCACGGCCCTGCGCCGCAAGATGGCCGCCTACCAGGCCAATGGCGCCCAACTGGGCTGGCTGCTGATCCCCGAGCAACAGGCCGTGGAGGTGTGGCCCGCCAGCGGCGGAGGCGATCCCCAGCGCATCGATGCCGCCACCAGCCTCGATGCAGGCTCCCTCTTCCCCGGTGTGCAGATCGATCTCCTGGAGGTCTGGCAGGGATGAGCGGCATCTCCCTGATCCAGCCAACCCAACAGAGCCGAGCCAATTCTTGGGCCCGCCCTCCGGTAACTGCTCCTCCAGCAGCCAGCGATCCAGCTCCTGCCAGTCCAGTGGCAGGCCGAACACGTCGCCTGCAGCCAGGGCATCCCTTCCGGTGGCTGCTCCGTATCCAGAGTGTGCCGCCAGCGCACCTTGAACTGCTCCAGGTTGCGCACCTGGTGTTGCTTCAGGCCCTGATCGGTGCGGCGTGAGTGGCTCTGGCTCGCCTCGCGCACCCGCAGGCAGCGGTCGGTGCCCTCGCAGTAGGCGGGGCGGTAACGGGGATTAAAGCCCCCCCCAGCTCCCGCCAGAGCGCGGTGCGGATCGCCAGGCCACAACCGCTCACGCTGCGCTTCGCGCTGCCCCAGCTGGGCAAGATCATTGGTCGCAGCGCACTGGCCCTGAAGCACCGGATCGGCAGCCACAGCTTGAAGAAATCCCTTCAGGGCAGCGCTCTTCGCGGTCGACCCCCCTGCGACTGATCGCCCACGCAAGTCTTGATGCATGTCAGTTGAAAGACCGAATTGTTGAGTCCGATAGCTCATTCTCAGAGGATTCAAATCCTGGCCTGCTGTGCCGCTGGCCCGTGGGATTGACGCCGTCCTCAGCTGAGCGCGGCATGCTTGGGAACCCCTACCCCTCCACCAGCTGGAGAACGCGCTCAGGTTGCACCCGCAGATCGGGATAGTTGGGGCCATTCGGGCTGGGCAGGGCATCCGCCACATGGATGTGGTGATCGATGCCCAGCCGGCTGGAGATCAGGGCAAAGCTCAGGGTGCCATTGCCCTCCGCCATCAGCTCCACGGCCCGTTGTGGGGCGCCTGCGGCGAACAGCAGGTGGGTGAAGGCGGCGCCGTGAGGGGCGACCAGCAATCGGTGGGAGCACACCAGCTCGGCCTGTTCGCGCACCGTGCGTTGTTCCATCGCATCCACCACCTGCAGGCGGGGGCTGAGGCGTTGCAGGGCCCCGATCAACGCCTCCTCGTTCACCACCCGCCGGCGTTGCCGCCGCACATAGAGCATGCTGCCGGGTGGGGCTGGCATCGGGCGCACATCCACCAGCTCGCGCACCCAGCCCATGGCCAGGCCGCTGCAGCGCAGCAGCGGATGGGTGTGACCGGCCCGGCGCAGGTAGAAGAGCCGTTGCACCGCCAGCTCCAGCCCAGGCTCCAGCGGCACGATCGGATGGCCAAAGCGCTCGCTCACCCGGGCCAGCAGTTCCCGCTGAAAGGCCTGCGTCGGCGGCTCGATCACCAGCGGGATCCGCTGCCGGCACTCACATGCCAGAGCGATCTTCGGCAGCAGGTCGCAGAGGAAATGGCAGAAATTGGTGGTGTCAAGGTCGTCGCAGAGCAGGAAGGCCTCATCCAGCTCCTCCCGCCGCCGCGGCAGGGCCGGCGGCAGCACCCCGGCTCCACTGAGCACGCCGCCGGCCAGGGGCCAGTAGGCGCTGCTGCCATCGGCCACGATCGCCCCCCGATGCTCCAGCAGGTGGTAACCCTGCCATTCGCGCACCACCGCTTCCTTCAGCAGCGCCACCTCCAGGGTGAGCGGGGTGGTCTCCAGGGCCGGCAGGCCGCCGTGCAGTGGAAAATGCAGCCGTTCGGGCGCATCACAGCCCACGACATAAGCCAGGTCCAGAGGGGTATCCAGCCGCAGGGCCGTGGCTGTTGTCCCCCCGCTTGTGAGGGGCAGCATGCCTGACACAGCTGCCACCGCCTGCTCAGCCGCCGCCGCCGCCCCCTCGCCCCAGATGGTCGTGCTCGCCCCCAGGCGGCCGTTGTGCTCCAACAGGGCACCTAGCAGTGCTTGCCGGCCCACTGCGATCAGGCCCCCAGCCAGGCCGCCAGCGGCCGACCGCTGCTCAGGGCGGCCACGCCATAGCGCTGATGCACGGCACGCATCAACGGCAGGCGATAGGCGCCGCAATCGGCCAGCAGCACAGCGAAGGGCCGCTGGTTGTAAAGATCATCGACCGCCTTCAGCAGCTGCTGAAGACTCTCCTGGAAACCGCCGGCCGGGCGCGCCGGCCAGCGACTGGCCGGCGTCGGCAGCACCCGCAATCCAAAGGGATCCCCCCGGAAGCAGCGGCCCGCCCGGTGGGCGGCCTGCACGGCTTCGGCCTGGTCACCCACATACACCACTTCCAGTCCAGCCCATTCCCTGAGCAGCTGGTCTGGAGCAGGGGGCTGGCCGAACGGCGGGCAGCATCCCTTGCCCCCTGCCACAAGCTCCTGAGCCACCGCCAGCCAGCGGCCCAGGCAGCCGGCGTCATCGGTCCAGAGCTCAGCACTCAGCAGGGCGTGGGTGGTCTCCTCTCCCCAGTGCGCCAACTCATCCAGCGGCGCACTCGCCCTGGCGTAGTAGCCCTGCTCCAGGTGTAACCGGCGCAGGGCCTCCAGCGGCGGCGGACACTGCATCCAGGGGAGCTCCTGGCGCTGCTCCCAGAACGGGGGATTGTGGTGTTCCCGGCGCAGCTCGGCGAGAACCGGCGCCAGGCTCTCCGGATTGGCCAGCAGAGGCTGAAGCACAGCCAGTTCGTTGCTGTCCAGTTCGATCAGCAGGCTGTACTGCCAGTCGAGAATGGGCGGAGGATCCAGCCGCTCCACCAGTCGCCGCTGCCAGGCCGCCGCCAGATAGGCCATCCGCTCAAACGCCCCGGCAGAAAAACGCACCCCCTCACTCCAGGCGGCTTCGAGCACGGCCAGCAGGGCAGGAGCAGCGGCGCGGGCCCTGCTGCCGCGTGGGAGATGCCACACAAAGTCGTCCAGGGCCGCTTCGATGGCCTCAAAGTCGGCGGTGAGCAGTGGCCCCAGATCCAGCTGCAGCGGGTTGGCGCTCTGCTCCGCCGCCAGCAGCACCAGTTCGGCCAGTCCTGGCTCCGGCTCCGGAACAGCCACTGCTGTCGCACCGGCAGCAGGGGGATGGGCCACGAGCGGAGCCAGATCCGGATCCAGCAGCTCCAGCGCCAGGCGGGCCCGGGTGAGCAACGTATCCCGTTGCGGCTCCAGGTGAGCCTCCAGCGGGAAGGCCGCGAGAGAGTCGCAGAGCCACACCAGATCGGCCGGCTCCGGATTTGCTGGCGAGAGCAACAGGTGTGCCTCAGCCTCCAGATGGCACCGGGCCTGTTGCAGCACCCAAGACGGCGCTGGTGCCAGCAAGCGGTCCAGCCGCAGCAGTAGCGTGAAGGCCCGGCGGCGGGCCTGCTGGGGATCGGCAGCGGCCGCTTCGCCACGCTCGTCCTCAATCAACGCCGACCAGTAAGCCGCTCCGTCCTGGACCAGCTGCTGCTCCAACACCGCCAGCCACTCCGGAGGCTGAAACGGCAGCCCATGGCCCAGCTTCAGGCGTTCTGCCAGGCGCCAGCACACCTCCGCTCGCAGATGGGGCGCAGGTGGGTTGGTGCTGTTGCTGTTCACTGCCCCGTGCACTGCAGCCGTGAGTGAGGCCAGCAGCTCGCCGTAGCGTGCCCAGTAGGAGGGCGCCTGGGCTGGCAGGGCCTGGCCCAGAGCGATCACCAGCTCCAACAGGGCGTCATGGTGCTGGAAAGCCTCCAGCCACTGGCCGGACGCCAATGCGTCTTCGCAGCAACGCAGCCGCAGCTCGGCCTGCTGCCCGGTGAGCTGGGCCCGCGTGAAGCCACTCTCCGCGCTGGTGCGCAGTTCCTCCAGCAACGCCAGGCGCGCCTCCTGGCTCAGCGGCAGCCTCTGCAGTGCCTCCAGCGAGAGAAAGGCACCCGACTGGGAGCCTGAGGGGTCTGTTTGAGCAGACAGAGCAAGTGCAGCAGGGTTGAACAATTATCGAACACCCGATCCCAACGGACTGTCTCAGGCAATCCCTGCCAGTGCTGCGCGGCATGATGGCGTCATTACGCCCCCTTCGGAACGCTTCCGTGCCGGCTGGCCTGCCCCAGGAACTGCAACGGCTCGCACGGGGCCCCCTAGTGGGCGAGTTCGAGGGCTTCGCGCCCACTGGTGGCCTGGTCGGCTGGGTGTGTGTCACCCCGGGCAGCGATCCCAGCATCAGCGGCTCGCCACTCACCGTGCGGCTGCTGCTCTCAGACCTGCTCAACCCCAGCCGCTCCCTGAGACTGGCCGACCTGGTGGCGCAGCGTCCCAGACCTGATCTGCCCCTCGTCGACCTCAGCCGCGACTGCGGTTTTCTGTTTCTGGGTCACTCGGGTGTGGAGTTGCCGCCCCACAGTGTGGGCCTGGTGCTGCGCGCCTTGGCCCGCCTGCCCGACCGAGAAGAAGCACAGGACAGCTGGCAGGAGCTGGCCGGCAGCCCCCTCCGCCTGGACAGCGAAAGCCATGCCCTGCTGCAGGAACTCTGTCGCATCGGCCTGGGACGCCCGGCACGGCTCACCGGCCTGAGCGGCCATCAACTGTGCGGCTGGGCCTCGGGCAGTGCCCCCCTGCAGCTGAGGATTGACGGCGGCGACAACCCCTTGCCCCTATCCCAGCCGGACCCCCTTCCCCGCGGCGAGTGGCCGATCCAGCTGGACCTTCCCACCGGCGTGTGCGATGGCTGCGTGCACCACCTGCAGCTGGAAACAGCCGATGGCGAGCTGATCGATGAGCGGCTCGAGCTGGTGCCCTTCCAGCTCACCCCCTGGCCAGCCCTGCTCCAGCACGGCCAGGCTCCTTTCCCCGACCAGCTCTCCCCGCTGGCCCGCGAGCGCCAGCGCAGCCTGCTGCTCTGGCTGGAGCATGCCGACCGCCATGGCCAGCCCCTGCCACCCCAGCTGCCCCTCTGGCAGCGGCTGCTCAGCCAGCCGCTCCGCCGTGATGGCGAAGGCACAGCCCTGCCTCCCGGCACGGAACCCGGCGCTGATGGTTCCCCCCAGCCACGGCAACCCCTGCAGTTGCCGGTGAGCGACCAGCCGCGCGCTTCGATCGTGATCCCGATGCACGGCCAGTACCCCAGCACCCGCCGCTGCCTGGCCGCCATCGCCTACGCCCCCACCAGCGTTCCCTACGAGCTGATCGTGGTGGATGACGGCTCCAAAGACGACTCCGCCCGCTGGCTGGCCGAGGAAGCACCGGCGGTGCGGGTGGTGCGCCACGACTTCGCCCGCGGCTTCAACCAGGCCTGCTGCAGCGGTGCAGCCGTGGCCCGAGGCGAGGTGATCGTGCTGCTGAACAACGACACTGAACCCTGCGCCCACTGGCTCGAGGAGCTGCTGGCGCCCTTTGCGCAGTGGAGCGACACAGGCCTGGTGGGGGCCCAGCTGGTGATGGCCAATGGTCGCCTGCAGGAAGCGGGGGGGATCGTATGGGGCAACGGCGAACCCTGGAACTACGGCCGGGGCGGCAACCCTTACGACCCCCGCTATGCCTATGCCCGCCAGGTGGACTACTCCAGCGGCGCGGCCCTGGCCATCCGCGCCGAGCTCTGGCGCCAGGTGGGCGGCTTCAGCCCTGAATTTTCCCCGGCCTACTACGAGGACACCGACCTGGCCTTCAAGGTGCGCGAGGCGGGGCTGCAGGTGCGCTACGCGCCCATGGCCCGGGTGATCCACCACGAAGGCGTGAGCAATGGCAGCGACACGGAGGCGGCCGAGGGGCTCAAGCGCTACCAGACCATCAACGCACCTCTGTTTGAAAAAAAGTGGGCTGCCGCCTTTGAGGGCCCAAGCGAACCCAATCCCAGCGATGCCGAGCGCATCAAGGACCGCGGCATTGTGGGTCGGGCCCTGTTCATCGACCACGACACGCCCCGTCCCGATCGGGACGCCGGCAGCCATGCCGCCTTGGTGGAGATGGAACTGGTCCAGGCCCTGGGCTGGAAGATCAGTTTCCTGCCCGCCAACCTGGCCTGGCTGGGCAGCTACACCGAAGCCCTGCAGCGCCAGGGTATCGAAGCCCTGCATGCCCCGTTTGTGCTCTCCCTGGAGCAGTTGCTGCGCGAGCGGGGCAGTGAATTCGATCTGATCTACATCACGCGCTACAGCGTGGCCAGCGGCGCCCTGCCCCTGATCAGCCGCCATGCCCCCCAGGCCCGCATCCTGTTCTGCAATGCCGATCTCCATCACCTGCGCGAACTGCGGGCCGCCCGGGCCCAAGGGCTGGAGGGCGAGGCTGCCGAACGGGCTCTTGAGCAGGTGCGCGACGTGCAGCGCCAGGAACTGGAGGTGATCCGCCAGGTGCACCTCACCTTCAGCTATTCCGACGTGGAGCAGGCGGTGATCGAGGCCGAGACCCTCGGCGCCGCCCCCACGGCCACCTGTCCCTGGGTGGTGGAGGGGCCCAGTGAGCCGGCCCCCCTGGAGGGGCGCGGCGGCCTCGCCTTCCTCGGCAGTTATGGCCATCCCCCCAACCGCGAGGCCATGGCCTGGTTTCTGGCCGAGGTTTGGCCGGCGCTGTGGGAGCGCTGCCCCTGGCTGCGGCTGCACCTCTACGGCAGCGGCATGCCCGCCGATCTGAACGACAGCTGGGGCTCGATTCCGGGCGTTGCCCTGGAGGGCTGGGTGGCCGATCCAGCCACCGTGTACAGCCGCCATCGTGTGTTTGTGGCCCCTCTGCGCAGTGGAGCCGGCCTCAAGGGCAAGGTGGCCGCCGCCGCCGCGCACGGGATCCCGCAGGTGCTCAGCCCCCTGGCCGCCGAGGCCACTGGACTGCGCCACGGCCAGGAAATCCGCATTGCCCGCACCATGGAGGATTGGATTCAGGCTGTGGAGCAGCTCTCCTGCGATGACGACCAGTGGCGCGCCATGAGCGCAGCGGGTCATCGCTATGCCCAGCACACCTGGAGCAGGGAGCGGGGCCTCGAGCTGATGGCCCAGGCCCTGCAGCGCCTCAACCTGCCCGTTCGCTCACCCGCATGACCGCAGCATCCAGCCGTGAGAACCTGCCGGAACCGCTCTCCGGAGTCCCGGAACAAGCGGTGGTGGAACTCGGGTTTGACTTCCCCTGGCTCACCCTCGGAGAACTCAACCGGCTGGTGCGCCAGCAGGGGCTCGCCCGCCGCCTGGCCCGGGCATGGGTGATCGACGAACTGGTGCGCAGCATCCCGCTCGAGCCGGAACGGGAACGGCAGCTGATCCAGCAGTTCATCGACGCCCAGGGCATTCGGGCTGGGAAGCAGCTGGAGGAATGGCTCCGGCACCAGCGACTGCTGGAGGCTGATCTGCCGGTGCTGGCCACCCAGAGCGCCCGCCTCGAGCAGTTCCGTCGCCTGCGCTGGGGTGATGAGGTGGAGGTGCAGTTTCTGCGCCGCAAGCCCGATCTCGACCAGGTGGTGTACTCCCTGCTGCGAGTTGGCGACCAGGCACTGGCCGAGGAGCTGTACCAGCGGCTTCGTGACGATGGCGCCGACTTCGGGGATCTGGCGGAGCGGCACGCCGAGGGTCGGGAGCGGCTGAGCCGCGGCCTGATCGGGCCACTCCCGATCAGTTCGGCCCACGCCTCGATCGCCTCCCGGCTGAGGATCGGCCAGCCGGGCCAACTCTGGCCGCCATTCGCGGTGGAGGGTGTGTGGGTGGTGGTGCGCCTGGAGCAGAAAATTCCTGCCCGCTTGAACGATCCCACCCGTTCACGCATGATGACTGAATTGTTCGAGCAGTGGGTCGAGGAGAGAGTTGATCTGATCCTGGCCGGTGAGCCCCTGCCGGCCCTGCCCCCCTTCCAGCAGCCATGACCACCGCCCCCAGCCCATCGCTGCTGCTGCAACACGAGCCCTTTAATCGGCTGCCAGCCGATCTGCTCGCCCTGCTCGACCCGCTCCTGGAGCCCTGCCGCTTTCGCCTGGGGCAGACGATCCTGCTCCCCGATGTGCTGCCGCAGGGGGTGTTGTTGATCCGCAGTGGCCAGTTGCGCAGCCTGGCACCCGCGCCCCGGGGCCAGGGCTTGCGCACCATCGAGCGCCTGTCCACGGGTGCGATCGCCGGCTGGGTGGGCCTGCTGCGCCAGCAGCCCTGTGAGCACCTGCGGGCCACCACGGACGTCCAGGCCCTGTTGCTGCCCGCCGGCCCGTTCCTTGAGCTGCTCGACGGTCATCCCAGCCTGGCCGCCGCCTTCCAGCGGCGGCTGGCCGCCGCCGAGCTGCACGCCCTGCTCCTGGCCCTGGCACCCCAGCACCCCTGGGCCCAGGAGCAACTGGAGGCCTGGCCTGAACCTCTGCAGAGCAGCTGCGTCAGCAGCCTGGCTCCCGGCGGCGAGAGCAATCTCGTGCTCCCACCGGGCTACCGCTGGTTTGCCAGCAGCGGCCGTCCGCTGGCCGAACCCTGGCCTCTGCACGACCCGCCAACCCTCGCTCCGCTGCCCGCCGGTAGCCCCTGGCTGCGCCTGATCGGCCTCAGCGCGCCCGAGGATCCCAGCCCAGGCCAGCCCGACGCCGCCGCCACCACCCCCACCACGGTCACAGCCGAAGTACTCGCCGACGACGAGTACAGCAAATCGCCCGAATCACCCCCGCCGCGGGCCCAGCCCGGAGAGCTGCGCCTGCAGCCAGCCAGTACGCCCCGGGACATCGCCGTCTCCCTCTGCTCCTGCCTCTGCGACTACTTCGGCCTGCCGCTGAACCGCGACTCGCTGCTGCACCAGGTGGACGGCATCCTCCAGCGCCAGGACGCCATCAACCTGGTGAACCTGGGCCAGATCATGGACACCCTGGGCCTGCGGGTGACCCTCAACCGCCTGCCCGTGGACCGTCTGGCCCGCGTTCCCACCCCGGCGGCCCTGATGCAGAACGGCCGCATCGGCCTGCTGGATGGGGTGGATGGCGATGGCATGGCCCGGCTGCTGGAGGCTGAGCTGGGTGCCCTGCGCGTGCCCTGCCAAGAGCTGGCAACCCACGAGGGCGGCCTCACGGAACTACTGCTGTTCGAGAAGAAGGACGACGCCAAAACCGCCAACTTTGGCTGGGGCTGGTTCAGGCCCTACCTGAACCAACACCGGCGTGCCTTGATTGAGGTGTTGATCAGCTCCATCGTGATCAATGTGCTGCGCCTGACCTTTCCCCTTGGAGTGCTCGTTCTGCTACGAGAAGTCAGCCCCAGCGGCCAGATGGCCCCCTTATTCAGCATTGCAGCAATCATGCTGCTGGCAATTGTCCTAGAAGCACTATTAAAGAGCCTTCGCACATACATCTTTTCTGACGCTGCAAACCGCATCGATCGCGACGCAAAAAGCAGCGTGCTGGACCACCTCATTCGACTGCCCCAAGGCTTTTTTGACAGCCGCCCGGTGGGAAGAGTAATCTTTTATTTCAACGAACTAGACAGGCTAAGAGATATTTTTCTTGGCAACACGCTCCTCTACCTTGTAGATCTATTATTCGTTCCAATTTATTTACTCGCTGTTCTTGCTGTCAGCCCAGTGCTTGCAGTCGTCAAACTAGCCATGGTCCCAGTGATAATTGGAATCGGCCTTATATCTAACCCAGCTATTAAGTCCCAAATCAAGCGCACAAAGTCGGAAGCAATACGAACCTATAGCTTTTTAACTGAAGCCGTCACAGGAATACAAACAATTAAGGCTCAAAATGCAGAGCTTAAGACTCGCTGGGAGTTCGATGATCGTTACACCCGCTTCCTGGGCGAGGATTTCAAGCTCCGGGTCCTCAGCGACTCCAGCTCAAACCTTCTGGCTTTCGTCAACGAGTTCAGTCAACTTATTTTCATCGTCGTAGCAGTTGCTTTGATTATTCAAAATGTAATCGGCATCGGCGAATTGTTTGCCGCACGCATTCTAGGAGGTTACATCGTAAGTCCCCTCACCAATCTGCCTCGCCAATGGCAGCAGATCCAGTTGGCGACCCAGGCCCTTGGCATTGTCGCTGATGTGATCGATCGGCCCACCGAACAGAGCCTCGCCGAAAGCCAGACCATTCCCATGCCGCCTCTGCAGGGTCGCGTGGAGTTTCGCCATGTGAGCTTTCGCTACCGCGAAGAGGGCCCGCTCAACCTGGAGGGTGTCAACCTCTCGATCCCGGCTGGAGCGTTCGTGGGGCTGGTGGGCGGCTCGGGCAGCGGCAAATCCACCCTGCTCAAGCTGCTGCCTCGCTCCTACGCCCCCCTCGAGGGATCGGTCCTGGTGGATGGTCTCGACATCAGCAAGGTCGAGCTCTATTCCCTGCGCCGGCAGATCGGTGTTGTGCCCCAGGAATCGATGCTGTTTGATGGTTCGATCCGCGACAACCTCCTGCTGGTGAAGCCCGATGCCAGCGCTGCCGAAATGATCCGGGCCGCCCGCATCGCCTGCGCCCACGATTTCATTATGGAATTGCCCCGCGGCTACAACACCGATGTGGGTGAGCGGGGGGCGGGACTCTCCGGAGGACAGCGCCAGCGGCTGGCCTTGGCCAGGGCCGTGCTGCAGAACCCGCGCATGCTGGTGCTCGATGAAGCAACCAGTGCTCTTGACGCCAGCACCGAACGCCAGGTGTGCATCAATCTGCTCGAGGCCTTCCGCGGTCGCACCGTGTTCTTCATCACCCACAGGCTGGCCACCGTTCGCCCTGCCGATGTGATCGTGCTGATGGACAAAGGTGCCATCATGGAGATGGGCAACCACCAACAACTCCTCGACCAGCAGGGCTGGTATTACGCCCTTTACCGCAGCCAGAATCAGGAGGGCACAACCTGATGGTGAACCCATCCAGCGGGCTGGAGGCCCTCTACGAGCGTTGCCTCACCTGGCTGCGTTCCCCTCGCCTTGCCCGCTCCAGGCGGTTCGGCGGCCACAAGGTTTCCGAACCATCGCCCACGCTGGAATCAGTGGATCTGGTCGGTGGGGATCACGGCACCACCAACCAACCCACCACCTTTGGCCGCCTGCCCACCCCCAGCGAACAGGCCTCAGCCCAGCCAGCCCCTGCCCCTGGCCTGGCGAGGAATCCGCTCCCATCCTCCACGCTCACGGCCAACGGCAGCGCTCCCACCACCCCCTGGACGTTCAGCCAGACGGTGCTGCTGCGCAAGCAGAACCGCAGCTCCAGCGTGTTGGTGTGGACTGGCATTGGCACGGTGGCCGCTCTCGGGCTCTGGGCGGTGACCGCACCCCTGGCCGAAACCATCGCGGTGGAGGGCAAGCTGGAGCCTGGCATTCCCACCAAACGCATCGACACCCCCGTGCCCGGCGTGGTGGAAGCGGTTCTGGTGAAAGAGGGGCAGAAGGTGCGCAAGGGGGATCCCCTGGTGCGCTTCGATCTGCGCGAGCCGCGCAGCAGGCTGGCCACGGCCGAAAGCATCCGCAGCCGGCTCCTGAACGAAAATCAGATCGCCGCCGCCACCCTGGGCGACGCCACGGCTGGAGCCTCGCTCACGGCCAACCAACGCCTGCAACTCGCCAGCCAGGACCAGGAGCTGGCCAGTCGCCGCGAAGCCGCACGCCAGGAATTGCGCAAATCCCAGGAGCGCCTCGCTGGACAGCGAGCCAGCCTCGCCACCTATCAGAACATTGCCAACCGGTTCGCTGGTCTGGTGGCCCAGGGAGCAGCCAGTGAAGTGCAGTTGCTGGAAGCCCGCCAGCGGGTGCAGGAGACCGAAAGCTCGATCGCCCAGGAGCAGCGTGAAATCGCTCGCCTGGAATCATCGCTGATCAACACCAGTGCCACCACCAATGTGGAGTTGCGCCGCAAAGTGGAAGAAAACCTCCGCCAGATCGCTCAGCTGGATAATGACATTCGTCTTGCCCGCCAGCAGATTCAGTTCGGCCAGCTCACGGCCCCCGCCAATGGCACCGTATTCGACATCGAGGTGAGCCCAGGCAGCGTGGTGGCCCAGGGCACAGGGACCAGCGCCTCTGCAAGTGGCAAGTCGCTGATGAAGGTGGTGCCCGATGAAGCGCTGCGAGCACGGGTGTACCTGCCCAACCAGGCCATTGGTTTCGTGCAGCCCGGCCAGAGGGCCGATCTGCAGATCCAGGCCTTCAACGCCAGTGATTTCGGCACGGTTCCTGCCGTTGTGGAACGGATTGGATCCGATGCTCTGCCTGCCGAAGAACAGCAACGGGTTCTCGGGACCGATTCATCTGGCCTCTACTATCCTGCGGTGATGCGTCTTGAACGCCAGAGCATTCCCTTGGGCAACTCAGAAGCGCCGCTCCAGGCCGGCATGAGTCTCACCGCGAACATCACCTTGCGGGAGCGGCGCTTCATCAACGTGTTCACAGGCTTCTTCGAAGATCAACGCCGCAATCTCGAGCGGATGCGCTGATGGGGCAGCGTGATCGCGATCCCCGCCGGCATCCCTGGTGGGACCACGTCCCAGCAAGCCAGAGAACAACAACCCTCTGGCGACGACGCTGGCAATTGCTGAGAGCTGCCCTGTCGACCCAGAGCACGAAAATCGTCGTGACCTTTCTGGTTTATGGAGCCTTCACCCTCGCCATTGCCAGCTCGGGGGTGGGAGCGATGGGCGCCCTGACGCTGATCCCACTTGTGGTGCTGCCGGCACTGGCGGGGCTGGCTTGGTGGCTCACCTGGAAGGAGTTTCACCACTAGGAGCACTGCTCTGAGGGGCAGCGTTTTCCCATTCCCCTGTCAGGTTATGGCCGCTGATCCACTGCTTTGCGGCTGCCCATAGATCGATGAAATCTCACGCACCAGCCAAACTGGCATGTGCTGCTCACCACCCCCAAAGGCGATCTTGCCGGGGGCGTAGAAAGGGAGCACAGCCATCAGTGCATTGATCGCACCCGGTTGGCTCATATCAGCCACGAAGCGAGCCAGCTGCTGCCTTAACTGCCGGTCCTCATCATTAAGCGCTCTTGAGCTGAACCCTGATGCCAGCAAGGCACGGTACAGATCGCCGACGCTGCTGCGATACACCTCCTCAAGCTGGGCGGAGGGAGCATCGAGCCAGATCTGGCCCAGCAGACGCCGGAGGCTGGCCAGTTGCTGATTCACTTCGCCATCCTCAGGATCAATCACATGGAGATTGATCAGGCCATTGGTCTTGGTCTGAAAATCCGCAGTCTGGACGATGGCCAGGGCCTCATTTCCGCCTTGGGGCGACAGCCGCGGAAACTTGAGCTCCACCTGGTGTGGAGCCCGCACCGGAGCCGTGGTTGGCGGTGATGCTGCTGGTTCGGGCATGGTCGCCATGCGAAGACTCGGGGCCTGGCCATAGCCCTGGCCCGCTGGAGCGATCAGGCCCGCAGGCCGCCACACCTGTTGCAGCAACTGGGGATCAAACAGCCTGGCGTAATCCTCCTGCAGCCAAACCGGCACCTGCCGGAGAGGATCCGCCACCCGCATGGTTCCCGGGGCGAAATAGGCCATGGCCGCCAACAGCACATTGGTGGTTTCAGGCCGTTCAAAGGCGGACATCAACCGCTGTGAGAGGCTGTCTCTCCACACTCGCTCCTCGTGCAGCAAAGGTTCCCGTGGGAGGCGACCGGCCAGCAGTACCCTGTAGCTCTCACCAATCGCAGAGCGGTAAAGGGACTCCAGTTGATCCACCGGAGCAACGAGCCAGAACTGGGCCAGGCACTGGCGGGCCAGACGGGCTTCCACCAGAGACACCTGAGACGGATTGCTCTCAAAATTCTGGAGTATTCCTGCAACCCGGGCAGCCGACCAGGGAGCCACCTTCGGGGTTCCTCCCAGCCGGGTTGCCGACAGGCGCGGGTCCTCCACAAGCGTGTCAACCGAAGGCAGTGCTCCATCGGCAGCAGTGACCGCCGAACGACGGCCAAACAGGCGGGTCCAAAGGGACATTCAGCATGAGCAAGCAACCTGCACCGATCGTAAGAGACATCAGTTGCGGCCTCCCCAACTCCAGCATTCAGCCGAAATGCCGGGCCAATTCCCCCAGCACCTGCTCCACCACCATCCCCCACTCTCCCGGCACGGACTGCCGAAACAGGCGCAGGCCCGGATACCAGGGGGTGTCATCACGTCCTCTCAGCCAGCGGGGAGCGGCGCTGAAAGGAAGTAAAACCCAGTCTTGCCGCTGCATCGCCCCAACAAGATGGGCCATGGCCGTGTCCACCGTGATCACCAGATCCAGACCGGCCACAACCTCGGCAGTGGCTGCAAAGTCGGCATCTTCGGCGAGGGACTCCACTCCCGCCTGACGCCAGCGTGATCCCATCCCCTGATCAAACCCGAATTGCAGCAACACCGGCTGACAACCCAATGCATGCAAGCCATCGACCAGGCGGCGCAGATCCTCGTTTCCCAAGCTGCGGCGGTGATACTCCCGCATCGTTACAGGATTGCTCAGCTTGCGACCCGCAGCCCACACCAGCCCCACCCGGCGCCTGCCTGCGGGTTGGGACCAACGCGGCGACCCGAGCCAGACCGCCCGCGGAGGAATGGGTGCCCCCTTCAGCAGAGCAGGCAGGCTGAGCAATGAAACATGCCATCCAGGCCATGGTGCAGCGGAGCCCGTGGCGGGCTTGGCTTGAACCAACGGCTGGGGTTGAAGATCTCCAAGCGCCTCACGCAGCAATTCCACCAGGCAGGACTCCACCTCCAGGGTGAGCGGCGCTGCATCGCCCCCCCGCTGCCAGCAGAGAGGGCCGAGCCAGCGCAGGTGCTGCAAGGTGTCCCCCAGGCCCTGTTCACTCCACACCAGCAGGGGCTCCTTCCATCCCGCTGGCTCACCGCGCCAGGCCTGCGCAGAATCGCGCCAGGGTTCCACACCAGCAAGCTGCCAGCGCCATTCGGCCAGGGCATAGCTGGACTCATAGTTCTCAAGGCCTCCGAGCAGCTGGCTGTGATTCCAGGCCGTGAGCGGGCTATCACCATGGGCGCGACTGAACGCGTAGGCCCGATCCGCTGCTTCAAAGGCCCGAAGATCCACCAGCACGTTTCCCAGGCCACGAAACAGCACTGGATCCTCCGGAGCCAAGAGAATGGCCTGGCGATAGGCGTCCAGAGCTTCCCGTGGACGGTCGGCAATCCAGAGCGCATTACCACGATTGCCACCGTAACGGTGGTCTCGTGGATACAGAGTGCTGAGCCGTCCATAGGCATCGGCCACAAGCCGCCAATCTGCAGGAGTGGCAGCCTCCGCCTCCAGCGCTGCCACCTCGGCCAGCAGGAGGAGGCCCTCATGGGTGCCCTTCCCGCTTGGGAGGTCAGTTGCTGTTGATTGATCCTGCAGAGCGCCACCCAAAACGCAAAGTCCTGGCAGACTGGCGCCAGGAATACCGCACAATAACAGCGCAAAACCCTTGCCATCACTGAGATTGTCGCGACGCACACACCTTGGCGAGCCGGGGGGGGACAAGTCAGAAACTGCACATATGCCTGCAGAGCAAGTGGAATGTGCGGTAAATTCGATGCAACCGAGTTTGGCGACTATCTTTGGCTAACACAGTCAGTTTCTTTGAAGGGAGCTTCAGTGTCGGCGTCACCAGCAGGCCAGGCACTAATAATGTTGTGGTGGACGAAGCTCCCGGAGGTTTTCGCCTCTTCAATGATGATGGCTCAACTATCGTGGGCCTGGGTCTCCTCTCTGACGAAGGAGGCATCAACATTCTTATTGGCGATCCTGATACTACGGGCAATATCCTTGAAGTTGATAATGCCGATTTGAATCTTATTGCTGGCAAAGATAGGCTTGAGGTCCTAGGCTCTGGTAAAAAAATTGAAGCTTCACTGAGCGGCGGTGACCGGCTCATCTTCGATGGTAGAGGTGCGAAAAGTGATTTCGATACAACTACCTCCGAATCACGAACTGTTGTTCGCTTCCGAGGCAATGATATTTCAGGCAATGTTTCGCGAGGTAATGAGTTCAACCTTGGATCCACTAAAGATAAGCTTGTCTTTGGCGGCACTGTTCGCAACTCTGTTATCAACGACCAAGGCGGAAAAGATCTCTATCGCTTCCGCGGTAATGTAACAAATACTGAAATCAATCTGGGCGCCGATTCTCAAGCCAGGATTGAACTCAGCCGCAATGGCATTGTTGACGGGCTACGCATCACCGGCGCTGATCAAGATGACGTACTCTTTATTGGATCCAGCGAATATAGGTACCAAGGCGATCAAACTTGGGCAAGCATTGAAGATCCAAGAGATACCAGGCAATTTTGATTCTATGCTTTTAACATCACAGTAATAACATCAAGGCCGGTTTTACCGGCTTTTTTTTGTCCGTATGAAATCTAACAAGCGTGCAGAAGCCATTCAGGACTCGCTTGCTGCTCAGAGATTCACCCAGGCTCACACCCAGCTGGTGGGGTGGCTACGGGAGTGGGTCGCTGAACTGGATGCCTGTCCTGCTCGTGACTCGCTGCGACAGCCGGAACTCTGGAATGCCCTGGCTGCCTACGCCGATCTCAGTGGCGACTGCTCTCTCAACGAACGTTTCTGGCAACTCATGGATCGATTGCCAGCACCATGGGCTCCTACAGAGGAACGTCTGCCGATTCCGGTTCTAGGAGTTCCAATCCTGAATCAAGCACATCTGCTGAGACGATTGATGGAAAGCCTTGATTATCCAGTTGATGTGCTCGCTATTGTAGATAACAGCAGCGATTGCTCCCGGCCAGAAGCGCCATCGGCCCTCTCCAACGAACTGAATCGTATCAAAGCAGAGGGGCATCCACTGATTCGATCAATTCTAATTGCCAGACCCTTCGTCAATCTCGGGGTAGCTGCGAGCTGGAATCTAATCCTCACCAGCTTCCCGCAGGCTCCCTATGCCTTGATTGCCAACCATGACATCCGCTTTGCCCCTGGTGTGCTGGCTAGCGCAGTGCAACGACTTGACTGTCGTCGTGCCCAGTTTCTCTCACTTCTTCCTCCTCCAAACAGCTTTTCGGGGTTTCTGATCACTTGTAGATGCTGGGATCAGCTCGGATTGTTTGATCCAAATTTTCATCCGGCTTATTGCGAAGATCTAGACTACCGCGACCGTATTTGTGCATCTGCCGGCATTGTGGATCACCTTGATGGTAGCTTTTCCTATTCGGCAATGGCAACACTTAACTCCATTCACAGTGCCACGATCGCCAGTGATGACCGTTATTTTCAACACAATCAAATCAGCCATGCACTGAACCGTCTTTGGTACCACAGCGAACGTCGCCTCCGCCGTGACCCGCGGGGATACTGGCGAAGGCTGTGGCTTGCCGAATGGCGAGATACACCCTGAACAATCCAATCAGGCCATCTCATCTGGCGCTGTTGAAAACTCAGCAGACCAGCGAAACCACCTGGGCCAGTCGCTACTGTTGCCGGGTCGTCGACCGTGCCATTCGAGCAGAAAACGGTCAGGATGAGAACTGTGGCCAACTCCGCGATGGATCCTCTTGCCATGGCGCCGAAATCCTCCGGGTCAGGATCAGGCTCCAGCTCCCTGCCCCAGCTGCCCGAGTGGGTGGCCTGGCTGCAGCTGGGCCTCACGGTGCTGCTGGCGGTGCTGTTCCTGGCGATGCTGGCCAAGGCGCGCCAGCAGGGTGCCCGCATCCAGGAGCTGCAGGATCGGGTGCAGGGGCTGGAGAACACCCGGGCCCTGGAGCGCACCACCGGAATGGAGGAGCAACTGCGCTCCACGGTGGAGCGGCTGCAGGCGGTGGAGCGCAACAGCGCCAAGATCGACATCCTCAGCGCCGACAACGAAGCACTGCGCAGCGAACTGAGCCAGCTGCGCCGCAGCAGCACGCCAACGCCAGCAGCGCCCTTGCAGCCGGAAGCCGGGGCCGCCAGCCCGGGGCTGCCACCTCAGCCGGCGCCAGCCCCGGCCGCACCACCCGCAGCGGCGGGGCCGGCGGCAGCGCCCAACCCCTGAGCAGCAGCTGCCATGCCGCCCAAGGATCCCCTGCCGCCCAGCGGCAAACTTTCCCGCAGGGAAGAGGGCAGCCTGGCGCGCAGCTTCGGGGTGGGGGCGCTGGTGATCGCCCTGGTGGTGGGCATCCAGCTGGGCAGCATTCCCTGGCGCTACCGCCGCCAGATCTGGCAATTGCAGGGCTTTATACTGGGGGCGCTGGCGGGCTACGTGCTGGGCCGGCTGAACGAGGCCCCTCGCAACAGAGACAACTAGCAGGTAGCAGCGATGGATCCGGGCAACCCTTGAGGAGGGCGTACCGCTTCCGGCTCCGCAGCGCCGGTCCTCAGCCCTTCACCGCGTCGCCGCTGGCGCTGGGCAGGATGTAGCGCTGCAGGCCGATGAACAGCACCAGCACCGGCAGGATCGAGATCACCGAGCCCGCTGCCACCAGCCGCCAGTCGAGCGAAAAGCTGCTGGCCAGCTGCTGCAGCCCCAGGGGCAGGGTGTAGAGCTGCGGTTCATCGAGGATCACCAGCGGCCAGAGGAAGTCGCTCCAGGTGCCGATGAACACGAACATCGCCAGGGTGATCAGATCCGCCCGGGCCGCTGGAATCATCACGTTCCACCATTCACCCAGGGGCGTGCAGCCATCACTGCGGGCCGCCTCCTCCAGCTCCACCGGCACCCCCAGGAAGCTCTGGCGCAGCAGGAAGATGCCGAAGGCCGTGGCCGCCTGAGGAATGATCAGCGCCCAGAGCGTGTTGCGCAGGCCGATCTGCACCATCAGCAGATAGAGCGGGATCATCACCACCTGGAAGGGGATCAGGATCGTGGCCACCACCAGGGCCAGCACCAGCCCACGGCCGGCAAAGCGCATCCGCGCCAGCGGGTAGGCCGCCAGCGAACAGAACAGCAGGTTGGCCAGCACCGCCAGGCCGCTCACGATCGCGCTGTTGCGCAGGTAGAGCCCCATCGGCTGGTCGGCGAACAGCCGCCCGTAGGCCTCCAGGCTGGGCTGGGCCGGCAGCAGCGCCGGCGGACTGGTGAAGATGTCTTCCGCTGGGCCCTTGAGCGAGGTGCTCACCAGCCACAGCAGCGGCAGCAGCATCGCCAGGGCCGCCAGCAGCAGCAGTCCTAGCTGCAGGGCCGCCGCCAGCGGCGAGCGGCGTTGTCCGGCGGTGGGTTCAGCCATCACACCCGGGGCCGCTCGGGCAGGGGCAGATCGCCCACCACCGGAAGCGGCGCCTTCTGGGGGTGGAGGGGCACGCTGCGCTGGCCGGCGATCAGCCGGTTGAGGGCATTGACGAACGCCTGGGCGGCGGCCACCACAATGTCGGTGTCGGCGGCGTGGCCGGAGTAGAGCACGCCGTTCTGGCGCAGGCGGATCGTCACCTCGCCCATGGCATCGATGCCCTCGGTGACGCTCTTCACCGAGAACTCCACAAGCTCATTGGGCACACCGGCCAGGCGATTGAGCGCCTGACACACCGCATCCACCGGGCCGGTGCCGATCGCCGCCTCGCTGAGCTCGGCGCCGTCGGCGTCCACCAGGGTCACGGTGGCGGTGGGCTGCAGGCCGGTGCCGCAGCTCACCTGCACGCTCTTGAGCGTGTAGTTGCCGTCGGTCTGCTGCTGCACCTGCTCGCTCACGATCGCCTCCAGATCGCGGTCGCTGATCTCGCGCTTGCGGTCGGCCAGCTCCTTGAAGCGGGCGAAGGCGTCGTCGAGGTCGTCGCGGCTGAGCTCGTAGCCCAGCTCCTCGAGCCGGGCGCGGAAGGCGCTGCGGCCTGAGAGTTTGCCCAGGGAGATGCGGTTGTCGCTGAGGCCCACGGTGCGGGCGTCGATGATCTCGTAGGTGAGACGGTTCTTGAGCACCCCGTCTTGGTGGATGCCGCTCTCGTGGGCGAAGGCGTTGGCGCCCACGATCGCCTTGTTCGGCTGCACCGCCATGCCGGTGAGATTGCTCACCAGCCGCGAGGTCTTGGTGATCTCCTCGGTGCGCACGCCCGTGAGTGGCTCGGTGCTGTCGGCCGGCCGACCGAGGAAGGGGTTGAAGTAGCTGCGGCGCACGTGCAGCGCCATCACCAGCTCCTCGAGCGAGGCATTGCCAGCCCGCTCGCCGATGCCGTTGATCGTGCACTCCAGCTGCCGGGCACCGTTTTTCACGGCCTCCAGGAAGTTGGCCACCGCCAGGCCCAGGTCGTTGTGGCCGTGCACGGAGATCACGGCCTGGTCGATGTTGGGCACGTGGGCGTTGATACCGGCGATCAGCTCGCCGAACTCCGCCGGGGTGGCGTAACCCACCGTGTCGGGGATGTTGATCGTGGTGGCGCCGGCCTTGATCGCCGCCTCGATCACCTGATACATGAACTCCGGATCGCTGCGGCCTGCGTCCTCGCAGGAGAATTCCACGTCATCCACCAGCGAGCGGGCGTAATCCACCATCTCGGCGGTGATCGCCAGCACCTCGGCGCGGGTCTTGCGCAGCTTGTGCTCCAGGTGGATGTCGCTGGTGGCGATGAAGGTGTGGATGCGCCGGTTGGCCGCAGGCGCTACCGCATCGGCGCAGGCCTTGATGTCACCGGCTGCCGCCCGGGCCAGGCCGCAGATGATCGGGCCCTCCGGGGTGCCCACCGTGTCAGCGATGCGCTGCACCGCGTTGAAGTCGCCCGGGCTGGCGAAGGGGAAGCCGGCCTCGATGATGTCGACCCCCAGGCGGGCCAGCTGCTGGGCGATCGCCAGCTTCTCCTCCAGGTTCAGGCTGGCGCCGGGCGACTGCTCGCCGTCGCGCAAGGTGGTGTCGAAGATCAACACCCGGCCGGGGTCGCGGGCCATCGAGAGGCTCCTTATGCGGAATGGCTATGAGTTAGCCCCATTGTAAACGGCGGCCGCGCCCCCTGATCGCGCCCGCAGCCTGGCTTCTGGGCGGGCCATAGAATCGATCCACTGGAGGCGGTCGCTTGCACACCCTGGCGCACCACCATCGCGAGCCATCTCCCGCCTGCGGCAGGGCGAATCAGGGAAGGGCTGCTTAATGGCCAGCCCCCAGCCCAGCGAGCCGATCCGCAGCGCCGGCGACCTGGCCCTGGTGCTGCACGCCCACCTGCCCTACGTGCGCTCCAGCGAGCCCGGCTCCCTGGAGGAGGACTGGTACTTCCAGGCCCTGCAGGAGTGCTACCTGCCCCTGTTGGCGGTGCTGGAGGCCGCCGCCGCCGATAGCGGCCAGCAGGCCCGCATCACCCTCGGGCTGTCGCCCACCCTGCTCAGCCTGTTGGCCGACCGCCGCCTCAACGCCCGCTTCCTGCCCTGGCTGGTGCAGCGCCAGCACCTGCTGGAGCAGGCCCCGGCCGAGCACGCCGCCGCCGCCGCCCACCTGGGCCAGCAGCTGCAGCAGGTGGTTCAGCAATGGCTGGCCTGCGAGGGCCAGCTGGTGCCCCGCTTCCGCCAGCTGCAGCAGCAGGGCGTGCTGGACCTGATCACCTGCGGCGCCACCCACGGCTACCTGCCCCTGCTGCGCGAGGTGCCGGAGGCGGTGCACGCCCAGCTGGCCAACGCCGTGCGCGAGCACGAACGCCAGCTGGGCGAGCGGCCGCTGGGCATCTGGCTACCGGAATGCGCCTACTACGAGGGGCTCGATCAGCAGCTGGTGCAGGTGGGCCTGCGCTACACAGTGCTCGACGGCCACGGCCTGCTGCACGCCCTGCCCCGCCCCCGCTACGGCGTGTTCGCGCCGATCTGCTCGCCCGCGGGCGTGGCCTTCTTCGCCCGCGATGGCAACGCCACCCTGCCCGTGTGGAGCGCCCGCGAGGGCTACCCGGGCGACGGGGCCTACCGGGAATTCCACCGCGACATGGGCTGGGATCTGCCCGAGGAGGAGCTGCAGCGGCTGGGCATCTCCAGCCGCCGCCCGCTGGGCCTCAAGCTGCACCGGGTCACCGCCCAGGGCTGCCCACTGGATCACAAGCAGCCCTACGAGCCGCAAGCCGCCGCCGCCCGCCTGTGGGAGCACGGCGCCGCCTACCTGCAGGGCCGTGCGCAGGAGCTCCAGCAGCTGGCCGGCAGCATGGAGCAGCGCCCCCTGCTCGTGGCCCCCTTCGATGCCGAACTGTTCGGCCACTGGTGGTTCGAGGGGCCCCAGTTCCTGGCCAGCCTGTTCCAGCAGGCCCAGGCCGCCGGCGTGCGCCTGATCACCCTGCGCGAGGCCCTGCAGCAGAGGCCCAACCTGCAGGTGTGCCGCCCCTCCCCCAGCAGCTGGGGCCAGGGCGGCTACCACGACTACTGGCTCAACGACAGCAACGCCTGGGTGATTCCCCAGTGGCAGCGGGCGGCGCGGGCGATGGTGCGGCGGGTGAACCGCGGTGTGGCCAGCCCCGCGCAGCGCGATCTGCTCACCCAAGCCGGACGCGAGCTGCTGCTGGCCCAGAGCTCCGACTGGAGCTTCATCCTGCGCGCCGGCACCACCACCGAACTGGCCAAGGAGCGGATCGAGCGCCACCTCGACCGCTTCTGGCGCCTGATCGACGCCATCGAAACCAACACCACCCCACCGGCCGCCTGGCTGCGGGCCCTCCAGCACGAGGATGGCCTCTTCCCCCGCCTCAACGCCGCCGACTGGGTGAGCATGCCCGGCGGCGTCAGCCCACCGGCCTGAGCAGCCGCAGCCCCAGGCCCGCCTCCCGCCCCTGCATGCCCATCAGCCCCGCCTTCACGCTCCATGGGGCCGTGGCGAACAGCCGCAGCATCGCCGCCGCCAGCTCGGGCACGCTGGCGGTGTTGGCCAGAAAGCCCAACCACTGCTCAGCGGGCATGGCAAAGAAGGTGGCGAAGTGGGCGCGCAGCTGGGGCTCGGAAAAGCGCATCAGCTTCTCAAGCCCGAACTGATAGAGAGCGTGCTTGCGGCGCAGCTCCTGGGGCCAGAGGGCCTGCCAGCCCGCCCGCGCCAGCTGGGCCGAACCGGCTGCCGGATCGCTGCGCAGTTGCGCGGCCAGCGCCCCGGCCACCGCCGGCGCCCGGCGCAGCAGCGCCCCCACCATGTAGCCCGAGGCCGGATGCACCAGCGAGGCCGCCCCGCCGAAGCCGAGCACGGGCTGGTGCAGATCGGGCAATGGCAAGTTCATCGGAAACAGGCAGAACTCCTCGTGCTCCACCTGCTCCACGGCCACGCCCCGGTGGGCCAGGCGCTGCTGCAGACGCTCCTGCAGGGTGGCGTAAGGCACCGGCGGCGCCAGCGCCAGGGAGGTCTCCTCCACAAAGAAGCGCCCCTCGCCCAGATCCATCGCGTAGAGAAAAGTGGGGGGCTCGGCCCGCTCCGCCTCGCTGAGATGGTCGCTGCGGTAGTCCATCAGCACGAACTGCCCCGGCTCCACCGGCGGCGCCGAAAAGCGGCCCACGATCCCGTAGGCGGCCTGGCCGGCCACCGGCCCCTCATCGGGCCGCTGCACAAACACTGGCTGGTGGCCGGTGGCATCCACCAGCACACGGGTGCGCTGGCTGCCGCCATCGGCGCAGTGCAGCAGCGTGAGCGTGTTGCGCGAGCCCACGTCCTCTCCCGCCGGCTCCAGTTCGAACCGCGTGGCCTGGCCCTGCAGGATGACCACGCCGCCGCGCGCGCAGGCCGCCAGCCAATGCTCCTGCAGCGCCTCCCGGCTGAACAGGCCGTAGTCGCGGCCATGGGCGGTGGGCGCATTGGCCGGATCGGCCGGATCGGCGGAGCCCGCGCCGAAGTAGCTCACCGTGTGGCTCCAGCGATGCTCCAAGAGGTGGCCCAGGCCGAGGGCGTCCACCTCGTCGCCCCAGATGCCGTAGGTGTTCGGCCAGGGGGCGCGGGGATCGTGGGGGGCCAGCAGGGCCACCGCCAGCCCCTCACCGGCACAGGCAGCAGCGATGCACAGGGCGGCCGGGCCGCCGCCCAGCACCAGCACGTCGTGGCAGCTCACACCCGCGCCTCCACGTGCAGCTCCAGCGCCAGCCGGTTGTTGGCCTGCAGCTCCGGCCGCTCCAGAATCTCCCGCTGGGGATCGGCGATTACCTCCAGCCGGTGGCGGCCGGGCGCCAGCTCCAGCGGCACGCTGAACTGCTCCTGCGCGCCAGCCGCCAGCCAGAGCAGGCGCAGATAGCGGTGGCTGCTGTAGCGGTCGTCCACCACCACCGTCACGCCCACATCGCTCACGTCGAGGCTGCCGCGGTTCACCACCCGGAACTGGGCGGCGCCGCCGGCGTAATCCAGGTCCTCCACCCCCAGGTCGCTGGCCAGGCTGTGGATCCGCTGCAAGGGATAGAGCACCAGCCGCTCCAGTTCCGCCAGCTGCGAGCCGGGGTGTTCGTGGTGCAGGTGACCGCCGTAGCGCAGGTCGGTGCTGCAGCCATGCAGATGCAGATGGGCGCCGGGCTGGGGCACGGTCACCCGCCCCTGCTCGGGGTCGGTGTCGTAGAAACCGCAGCACTCCCATTGCAGGGATGCGCCCAGGTAGCGGATCGGATCAGCCGCATCGCCGCCATCGTGGGGGGCCAAGCGGTAGTGCTGCAGCAGTTGGTAGATGCCGCGGCCGGCGGTGGCCTCACTGGCGGCGCTGCGGGCAATGGCGGTGTTGCGGCGCTGCTGGCCCATGCACAGCTTGGAGGCCACCGTGATCACCAGCTCCTGCCAGCGGGCCTGCAGCCTTAGGCCATAGATCGGTGCCGCCGGCAGGGTGCCATCCCGGCGAAGGCGCTCGATCGCTTCCGCCACCCGCTCCTGCAGGGGCCGATCCCGGCTCTCCCCCAGGAGGGCCAGATCCACGGGGGTGCGCAGGGCCGTGGCATCGCCGCTGAAGCACACATAGGGAAAGTGGACGCTGCCGTCGCCGGGGCGCAGGGCGCGGATGCCGCCGCTGCTGGCCTCGCACTTCCAGATGGTGGTGCGCCCAGCGCCCTGCTCCTGGAGGAAGGTGAGCTCGCCGTTGTCGAGGCTGGTGGTGGTGCCCAGCCCAAGCACGTCGCCCTGGAGGGGAATGCGCTCAAGGGGCAGATGCTCGCGCACGTCCCCCTGGATCAGATCGCTCACCGTGTTAGCGATCCAGAAGTCGGTGGGCATCCCGCTCAGCTGTCCTCAGGGGCTTCGGTGTCGGCCTCCTCCTCCTCGGGCGCCGGCGGCACCAGCACCACTTCCGCCAGGCGGTCGCGGGCATCCAGGCGCTGCAGGCGCACGCCGGTGGCCGCCCGCGATTGCTGGGGCACGGCGTCGGCCAGGGTGCGCACGATCACCCCCTTCTCGCTCACCAGCAGCAGTTCCTCCCCGGCGCCGAGCACCTTCAAGCCCACCAGCACGTCGTCGGGCTGGCGGAACTTGATCGCCCTCAGACCCATGCCCGCCCGCTTCTGCAGCCGGAACTGATCCACCGGCACCCGCTTGCCCAGACCGGCGGCTGTGGCCACCAGCACCCAGGGGCCGTCGCTGGCGGCGCTCTCCTCCACCTCCTCGCCTTCGCCCTCGTCGTCGCCGGTGACACCGCTGGAGGCCACCCGGTCGGCCAGCTCCGCCGGCAGCACATCCATGCTCACCAAGCGGTCGCCCGAGCGCAGGTTCATCGCCCGCACGCCCCGGGCGGTGCGGCCGAGGGGGCGCAGCTCCTCGTCGCTGAGGCGGAAGTGGATGGTCATGCCGTTGCGGGAGCCGATCAACACGCTGTCGCCCGGCAGGGCCAGGCGCACCCAGGTGAGGGCGTCACCCTCCACCAGGTCGATGGCAATCAGGCCGTTGGAGCGGATGTTGGCGAAGGCCGAGAGGCGGGTGCGCTTCACATAGCCGCCGCTGGTGAGCATCACCAGCACGCCGTCGTCGGTGAATTCACTCACCGCCAGCAGTGAGGTGATCTGCTCCTCGCGCGGGATCGGCAGCAGCTGCACAATCGGCGTGCCCTTGGCGGCGCGACTGGAGATCGGCACCCGGTAGGCCGGCACGGTGTACACCACACCGCGATCGGAGAACAGCAGAAGGTTGTCGTGGTCGTTGCAGCTGATGAACAGCTTCACCGCCTCCTCGCCCTGGCTGCGGGTGCCGGCCTTGCCGCGGGTGCCGCGGCTGGTGGCCTCGAACTCGCTCACCGGCATCCGCTTGAGGTAGCCGGTTTCGGTGAGCAGCACCACCGAGCGCTCGTTGGCGATCAGGTCGATGTCGTCCAGGCCGCCCTCGATGTCGAGGATCTCGGTGCGGCGGGGGGAGTCGTAGCGGCTGCGGATCGTGGCCAGCTCGTCGCTGATGATCGCCAGCACCCGCTCCTTGCGGGCCAGGATGTCCTTGTAGTCGGTGATCTTGGCGAGCAGGTCCTCGTGCTCCAGCCGGATCTTGTCGGCCTCCAGGGCCGTGAGCCGGCGCAGCTGCATCTGCAGGATGGCGTCGGCCTGCAGCTCGCTCAGGCCGAACTGCTCCATCAGCCCTGCGCGGGCGGTGGCCGTGTCGGCGGCGGAGCGGATCAGGGCGATGATCGCGTCCAGGTTGTCGAGCGCGATCAGCAGGCCCAGCAGGATGTGGTCGCGCTCCTCGGCCTTGCGCAGCAGATAGCGGGTGCGCCGCTCGATCGTGTCGATGCGGAAGTCGAGGAACACCTCGAGCATCCGCCTCAGGTTGAGCAGCACCGGCTCACTGCCCACCAGCGAGAGCATGTAGGCGTTGAAGTTGCTCTGCAGCGGCGTGAGCTTGAAAAGGTTGTTGAGCACCACCTGCGGGTAGGCATCGCGGCGCAGCTCGATCACGATCCGCATGCCGTCGCGGTCGGATTCGTCGCGGATGTCGGAGATGCCGTCGAGCTTCTTGTCGTTCACCAGCTCGGCGATGCGCTCGATCAGGGCCGCCTTGTTGGTTTGGTAGGGCAGCTCGGTGATGATCACCGCGTCGCGGTCGGGCCGACCGGGCACCTCGAGGGTTTCGATCGCCGCCACGCCCCGCATCGTCACAGAGCCACGTCCGGTGCTGTAGATCTCGCGGATGCCGCTGCGGCCCAGGATCTGGCCGCCGGTGGGGAAGTCGGGCCCGGGGATCAGGGCCTGCAGCTCGCGGTCGCTGATCTCGGGGTTGGCGATCAGGGCCTGGAGGCCGTCGAGCAGCTCGCCCAGGTTGTGGGGCGGGATGTTGGTGGCCATCCCCACGGCGATGCCGGAGGAGCCGTTGAGCAGCAGCTGGGGGATCCGCGCCGGCAGCACGGTGGGTTCCTGCTGGCTGCCGTCGAAGTTGTCGGCGAAATCAACCGTTTCGCTCTCGATGTCTTCGAGCAGGGCATCGGTGGTGAGCGCCTGCAGCCGCGACTCGGTGTAACGCATGGCGGCCGGCGGGTCGTTGTCGACCGAGCCGAAGTTGCCGTGGCCGTCGATCAGCGGCATGCGCAGGGAGAAGTCCTGCGCCATCCGCACCAGGGCGTCGTACACCGCCGTGTCGCCGTGGGGGTGGTACTTACCGAGCACCTCACCCACCACGCGGGCGCATTTCCTGTAGGGCCGGTCACTGGTGAGGCCCAGCTCATACATCGCATAGAGGATGCGGCGATGCACGGGCTTGAGGCCGTCGCGGGCATCGGGCAGGGCCCGGCCCACGATCACGCTCATCGCATACTCCAGATAGGAGCGCGACATCTCGTTGCGGAGGTCGGTCTGGATGATCCGCAAATCGCCGTCAGAGCCGGAATCGCCGGGATTGACCGGTCCCGTGGGATCCGCCATGCATGACCGCCTTCAACCGGCCCATTCTATCGACCGCGCTCCAGGAGGCCGGATTCGCCCCCGCAGCAGCCTGGAGCTGCGCCGGCTCCAGGAGCGGGGCGAGCTGCGGGTGCGCACGGCCGAGGCCTTCCGCGAGCTGGTGCAGAACCAGGGGCTGGCCGAGGCCTATGCCGCCACCCACGTGGTGGTGGCAGCCGATGCGGGCTTCAGCGACCAGGGCAGCCTGCACCTCAGCCTGGGGCCCAGCGACCCGCCGATCCGCCTGCGCGAGCTGCAGCTGGGCGGGGTCACGGCCCTGGCCAGCGGCGGCCCCGGTGAACTGGTGCTGCCGATCGGTGCTGGTGGGGCCCAGGTGCTGGAGGCCCTGCTGGCCGGGGAGGCCCTGCCCCTGGCCGCCAGCGGCGCGGCCACTGCCCTCCACCCCCGCCGGGAGCTGCACACCAACCTCACCCTCAGCCGCATCGGCCTGGCCCGGCTGGTGCTGCAGCGGGCGATCGTGGAGAACGGCGTGGTGGCCTGCAGCAGCGCCGCCGGCCTCTGCGCCAGCCCCTGGGGTCCCCTGCTCGGGCCCCACCACACCGCCCTCTACAGCTGCGGCGGCGCCGGCAGCATCGGCCTCACCATGCCCGGTCTGTCCCAGCTCGGGCCCGGATCGCCGCTGCTGGTGGCCGGCGCCACCGGCTGGGTGCTGGGCGCCGGCAGCGGCCACCAGCCCGGCGTGCGCCGCCAGCCCAGCGGCCACGCCACCAGCCCGGGGGCTGTGGCCGCGCTGGCGGTGGATCTGGATCTGGCCGAGCTCAATCCGAGCTGGCTGCGCGCCTGCGCGTTTGAAGGCCACGGCAGCGCCCTGCTGGTGGCGATCGCAGCGCCGGTGCAGCTGCTCGATGCCAGGTGCGCCCGCCAGGCCGCCGCCACCCCCGAGCAGTTGCAGGCCCCGGTGCTCGACCTGGCCATCCCCCGCCGGGTGAAACCCGCCCTGGGCACGGTGAGCTACGCCGAGCTGGCCAGCGGCCGGGTGCGGGTGGCGGAGCAGAAACTGCGCTGCGCCCCGGCCCACAGCCCCCGGCTGGCAGCCGAGATCGGCGCCGAACTGGTGGCGAGGCTGGAGCAGAACCGCTTCCCCCTGCAGCTGCCGTTGCAACCCTTGCCCGAGAGCTGCAACCTACTCCCGCTTGACCCCTGAGCCCAGCCGGTCCGGTCCGGCCACTCCCCTTAAGCTCAGCCCAAACCGCTGCGCCCCTGCCCAGCCATGGCCGACGTCCAGCCCGACGCCACCCCAAAACCCGCCACAGAGGCAGCCGCCGAGGTAGCCCCTGAGCCAGCCCCTGAAGCAGAAGCCCTGAAGGAGGCGGTCCAGGCGGCAGCCGACAGCACGGCTGAAGCGGTGGCCGACATCTCCCAACCCGTGGTGGAGGCCGCTGAATCGGTTGTCGAAAGTGCCGAGCGCATGGCCAACACCGTGACCGAAGCGACCAGCAGCGGTCCGGAACTGGAGAGCACCACGCTCGTTCCCGCCAGCGGCGCCGAGGAGCCAGGCGGCGAAGGTGGCGAATGGGAGCTGCTGCTCGGCAAGGTGAAGGCCTGGCTGGGCGAGGGCAAGCTCGAGGCCCTCTGGGCCCAGGCCCGCAATCCGGTCAGCCTGATCCTGGCTGCCGCCGCCCTGCTGGTGGTGCTGCGCGTGTACTCCGCCCTGCTGGCAGCGATCGACAGCCTGCCCCTGATCCCCGGCCTGCTGGAGCTGGTGGGAGTGATCTGGGCAGTGCGTTACGGCGTGCCCAAACTGGTGCAGCGCAGCCAGCGCCAGGAGCTGTTGGGCAGCATCCAGCAGCGTTGGCAGAGCTTCCGCGGCCGCGGCTGAGGGCAGCCCGGAGCACCGTTGGGCTGTCGGCCCGGTTGATACGGTGCTCCGAATATCCGTTTGTTTCCGGTGGACATTCAGCTCGGCCGCTCTCGTACCGTCCGTCGCGCCTACGGCATCGACGAAATCGCCCTGGTACCCGGCGGCCGCACTGTGGATCCGGCGGTTACCGACAGCAGCTGGACCCTGGGCGGTGTGACCCGCGAGATCCCGATCATCGCCAGCGCCATGGATGGCGTGGTGGATGTGGGCATGTGCGTGGAGCTCACCAAGCAGGGCGCCCTCGGCGTGCTGAATCTCGAGGGCGTGCAGTGCCGCTACGACGACCCCAACCCCGCCCTCGATCGCATCGCTGCGGTGGGCAAGGAGGAGTTCGTGCCGCTGATGCAGGAGCTCTACAGCCAGCCGGTGCGTGAAGACCTGATCCGCAAGCGCATCGCGGAGATCAAGGAGCGCGGCGGCATTGCAGCGGTGAGCGCCACCCCCGTGGCCGCCCTCAAATTCGGCAAGGCGATCGCCGAAGCCGGCGCTGATCTGTTCTTCGTGCAAGCCACGGTGGTGAGCACCGAGCACGTGGGTCCTGAGGGTCAGGAAAGCCTCGATCTCGAGGCCCTCTGCCGCGACTTCGGCGTGCCGGTGATCATCGGCAACTGCGTCACCTACGACGTGGCCCTCAAGCTGATGCGCGCCGGCGCCGCCGGCGTGATGGTGGGCATCGGCCCCGGAGCCGCCTGCACCAGCCGCGGCGTGCTCGGCATCGGCATCCCCCAGGCTACCTCGGTGGCCGACTGCGCCGCCGCCCGCGACGATTACATGGCTGAGAGCGGCCGCTATGTGCCGATCGTGGCCGACGGCGGCATCGTCACCGGCGGTGACATCTGCAAGTGCCTGGCCTGCGGCGCCGACGCCGTGATGATCGGCTCGCCGATCGCCCGCGCCGCCGAGGCCCCCGGCCGCGGCTTCCACTGGGGCATGGCCACCCCCAGCCCCGTGCTGCCCCGCGGCACCCGCATCAAGGTGGGCACCACCGGCCCCCTGGAAAAAATCCTGCGCGGCCCCGCCTCCCTCGACGACGGCACCCAGAACCTGCTGGGCTGCATCCGCACCTCGATGGGCACCCTTGGCGCCCGCACCCTCAAGGAGATGCAGCAGGTGGAGGTGGTTGTCGCCCCATCCTTGCTCACCGAAGGCAAGGTTTACCAGAAGGCGCAGCAGCTGGGCATGGGCAAGTGATCCGCAGGCCAGCCCGGCCTTACGGACTATCTTGACAGGGTGGGGGCTTTACGGCTCACACACTCCTCACACCTATGGCCCGGCGCGTCCGGGCTTTCAGTCTTTCGGCCGGCTGTACGCCGGCGAACATTCCAGCAGAGCGCTCCTGTAACCGTGACCCGCTGCCACGGGGCGAAACAGGCAACCGTTGCTAGATTCTGCGGACATTGACCACCCCAAGGATGTCCAGCGCAGCCGCTGTCACCGACGCCTCTTTCGAGCAGGACGTGATCAAGAGTGATGTGCCCGTGCTGGTGGATTTCTGGGCACCCTGGTGCGGCCCCTGCCGCATGGTGGCCCCGATCGTGGATGAGATCGCCAAGGAGTTCGAGGGCCAGATCAAGGTGTTCAAGTTGAACACCGATGAAAACCCCAACGTGGCCAGCCAGTACGGCATCCGCAGCATCCCTACCCTGATGGTGTTCAAGGGTGGCCAGAAGGTGGACACCGTGGTGGGCGCCGTGCCCAAGACCACCCTCTCCGGCACCATCAGCAAGCACCTCTGAGCCTCCACTCCCCATCCGCTCCCCCGCCAGCGCGCAGCGGCGGGGGAATCAGCCCCCTGCAGGCCCTGGCCGAGGCCATCGAAGGCCACCCTCAGCGCCGCGCCATTGAGCGTGCCGTGGTGTCGCTGCTCGAGATCTGCCGGCAGGAACACGAGCCGGAGGCCTGGCGGATGATCCAGGGCAGCCTCGCTGACATCAACGAAGCGCTCACGGTGTTCCGGCCCTCGCGGCCGGTGCGCAAGGTGGCGGTGTTCGGCTCCGCCCGCATCAGCAGCGAGCAGCCCACCTACGCCCTGGCCCGGGAGCTGGCCGCCGCGGCGGTGGAGGCCGGCTTTGAGGTGATCACCGGCGCCGGCGGCGGCATCATGGAGGCGGCCAACCTGGGTGCCGGCTGCGAGGCCAGCTATGGCCTCAACGTGGACCTGCCTTTCGAGCAGCACCCCAACCCGGTGGTGAGCAGCTGCGAGGGCCGCCTGCTTCACTTCCGCTACTTCTTCACCCGCAAGCTGTTCTTCCTGCGCGAGAGCGATGCCGTGGTGGTGTTGCCCGGCGGCTTCGGCACCCTCGACGAGCTGTTCGAATCACTCACCCTGGTGCAGACCGGCCGCACCCCGCCGGTGCCCCTGGTGCTGCTGGCGCCTGCAGGGGATCGCTTCTGGGCACGCTGGCAGGTGGGGGTGCAGCGCCAGATGACCCAACGCGGCCTGATCTCGCCGGAGGATCACTCCCTGGTGTTCCAGGCCGACAACGCCGGGGATGCCATGGCCTACATCAGCCGTTTCTACCGGGCGTTCCACGCCGCCGAACTGCACAGCGATCGGGTGGAGCTCCAGCTCAACGTGGCCGTACCGGCCGCCGACCTGCGCCAGCTCAACCGCGACTTTGACGACCTCGTGGACCAGGGGGTGATCGTGGCCGGAGAAACCAGCGACGACGAGGGACTGCTGCGCCCCTGCCTGCGCTTCCACTTCAACAAGCGCCGCATGGGCCGCCTCTACCAGCTGATCGAGGCGCTCAACAACCTCGACCTGCCCGCCTGCACCGCCCTGGAGCAACCTGGTCAACGCCACTGCCTTTTGCCATGACCCGCCTGTTGCCATGACCCGCCTGGGCCTGATCGACTACGGCATGGGCAACCTGCACTCCGTGCAGCGGGCCTTCGAGCGGCTCGGCAGCAGCGTGCTGCCGGTGCAGGGGGAGCTGCCGGACTGCGATGCCCTGATCCTGCCGGGGGTGGGGGCCTTCGACCCGGCCATGGAGCGGCTGCGCAGCAATGGGCTCGACCGCCTGCTCCACCAGTGGTGCGCCGCAGGCAAACCCCTGCTGGGCATCTGCCTGGGGCTGCAGCTGCTGTTCGAAGCCAGCGATGAGGGCAGCAGCGCCGGCCTGGGCCTGCTGGCGGGCCGGGTGCGGGCCCTGCCCCGCCGCGCAGGTCACCCCATTCCCCACATGGGCTGGGAGCCGCTGATCGCCACCAATCCCAGTCCGCTGCTGCCGGCCGATGCACCCCCCACCTGGGTGTACTTCGTGCACTCCTTCGCGGCCGAGCCCAGCGATCCCAGCGTCACCGCCGCCCAGGTCGACTTTGCCGGCACGCCGGTCACCGCCGCCGTGTGGCAGGGCGCGATCGGCGCCTGCCAGTTCCACCCCGAGAAATCCGGGCCCCACGGCGAGGCGATCCTGCGCCGCTGGCTGGCATGGCTGCCGCAGGGCGCAGCCGCGGCGGCGTGAGCCTGCGTGTCAGCGGCGGGCGGCGCCTGCAGAGCCCCAGCGGCCACACCGCCCGGCCCACCCCCTCGCGGGTGCGGCTGGCGCTGATGAACATCCTGGCGGCCGAGCTGCCCGGCTGCCGCTGGCTCGATCTCTGCAGCGGCAGCGGCGTGATGGCCTGCGAGGCGCTGCAGCGGGGAGCGGCGGCGGTGGTGGCTGTGGAGCACGACCGCCGCCATGCGGCCGTGGCCCGGGCCAACCTGGAGGCCGTGCGGGCCGGTCTGGCCTGCCAGCCGGGCGTGCGCGTGCATTGCGCTGACGTGAACCACTGGCTGCGCCGTCAGCCGGACGCGCAGCCGTGCTTCGACCTGATCTACGCCGACCCGCCCTATGCAGCCGGCCTCTATGCCGGGATCTGCGCGGGGGTAGCGGCCGGCCACTGGCTCAAGCCGGACGGCACGCTGTTGCTGGAATGCTCGAGTTCAGCGGTTCCTGCGCTGGCGGAGCTGCCGGGGCCCTGGGCCCTGCGCGATCAGCGCCGCTATGGCAGCAGCACGGTGTTGTTGCTGAAGCCGGTGTTGTTGCTGCAGCAGGGGGAATCGCTTCAGCCGTCGAGCAGGGAGCCGCGTCGGTACTGATTCCAGGCGGCCACGAACAGGCCCATCAGGGTCACGGGAATCAGACCGAGCACGATGCCGCAGAGCAGGGGTTCGATCATGGGGAGGCCGAAGCGTCGGTCAAGGCACAATTGTTCCACGTCACAGCCCAGCCGGCACGCCTTCGTTTTCACCCGTGACCGTTCCCCCTAGCCCCAGCAGCGCCGCAATCGCCACGCCAGCCTCTGAGGCCCCCGTGGCCTCCCCCGCCCTCGCGCGCGGGCTGGCCGCGGCCCTGGTGCTGGCGGCGGCCGTGGCCTGCATCGTGGTGGTGCTGCTGGTGCTGCCCGGGGCGCGCACCGACCCCTACACCCGCCAGACCCTGGCCCTGCAGGGGTCGGTGGAGCACGGCGCCCTGCTGTTCCGGCTCAACTGCGCCGGCTGCCATGGCATCGCCGCCCAGGGACTGGTGGGCCCCGACCTGCATGGCGTGGCCGAGCGCAAGAACCAGCGCCAGCTGATCCAGCAGGTGGTGAGCGGCCGCACCCCGCCCATGCCCCGCTTCCAGCCCGATCCCCAGGCGATGGCCGACCTGCTCGCCTACCTCAACGGGCTGGTGTGAGCGACCTTCACCCTGACCCCGGCCCGAACCCGGGGCTGGTGGTGGTGCTGGTGGAGCCGGCCGGCCCCCGCAATGTGGGCAGCGTGGCCCGGCTGTGCGCCAACTTCCAGGTGGCCGAACTGCGGCTGGTGGCGCCCCGCTGCGATCACCGCGGTGAAGAGGCCTGCCAGATGGCCGTGCATGGCGCCGGCCTGCTCGAGCGGGCGCGCCTGTTCGCCAGCCTGGCCGACGCCCTGGCCGACTGCCGCCGGGTGGTGGCCTGCAGCGGCCGGCGCAGCGGCGAACCGCTGCCATTGCAGCCCCCGGCCCAGGCCCTGGCCTGGCTGCTCAGCCCAGCGGAAACGGATGCCGCCCCCCTGGCCCTGGTGTTCGGCCGGGAGGACCGGGGGCTGAGCAACGCCGAGCTGCTGCAGGCCGGCCGCCTGCTCTGCATCGACACCAGCGCCGACTACGGCTCGCTCAACCTCGCCCAGGCGGCGGCGATCGCGCTGCACCAGTGGCAGCAGCTGCGCCAGGCATCGTCTCACCCGCAGCCGGCACCCGCGGGCCCGGAGCCCTGCGCCCGCGGCCCCCTGGAGGCCATGTTCCGCGACGCGGAGGAGCTGCTGCTGGAGGTGGGCTTCCTCTACCCCCACACCGCCGCCGCCCGCATGGCCAAGCTGCGCGCCCTGCTGCAGCGGGCCCAGCCCGGCAACGAGGAGGTGGCCCTGCTGCGCGGGCTGGTGCGCCAGCTGCGCTGGGCCAGCCGGCAGGGTGCTGCCGGGCCTGACGGGACCCCTTAGCGTCGGTCCATCTCCACCCCTGGTGCCTTGACCACCGGCCGACCCGCCCGTCCACCCCGCAGCAGCTGGGGCCAGCCCGTGCGCCTGTTGCTGCGTCTGATCGTGATGGGGGTGGGCCTGGGGGTGATCACCGGCACGGGGCTGCGCCTGCTGGCACCCCATCTGGCCGAGGGACCGATCCGGCTGCCGGGCAGCAAGGCCAGCGCGGGCCTCAGCAGCGCAGCGGCCACCCCGCGCGGCCTGAGGGCGGGCAGCTTCGAGGCCCGCAACGAACTCACCGCCCTCAGCCAGCAGTGGCAGCAACTGGCGGGGGCCCAGAAAGACCTCCAGGCCAGCGGCTTCCTGCTGGTGCTCGACGATGGCCGCTTCGCCCAGCTCAATGCCGACCAGCCGATGCCGGCGGCCAGCTCGATCAAAACGCCGATCCTGTTGCTGGCCCTCGACGACCTGGACAAGGGCAAGCTGCGCTGGAACCAACCCCTGCAGCTCACCAAGGAGCTCGTGGGGGGCGGCGCCGGCTGGATGGGCAGCAAACCGATCGGCACCCGCTTTCCCTTGTTCGAGGCGGCCACCGAGATGATCCGGGTGAGCGACAACAGCGCCACCAACCTGGTGATTCAGCAACTGGGCGGCAAGGCGTCCGTGAACGCGAGCTTCAAGGCCAAGGGCCTCAACGCCACGGTGTTGAACAACTGGTTGCCCGACCTCGATGGCACCAACACCACCAGCAGCCGCGACCTGGCCCGCACGATCGCCCTGGTGGACACCGGCGAGCGGCTCAGCCCCCACGCCCGCGACCTGTTCCGCGAAATCATGGCCACCTCCCAGACCAACACGATGATTCCGGCCGGCCTGCTCAAGGGCCTGGGCAAGAGCGGCAACGACCCGGATGCCGAACTGCTCAGCCATGGGATCACCGTGTACAACAAAACCGGCGACATCGGCACGGCCTACGCCGACGCGGCCCTGATCCACCTGCCCACCGGCCAGCGGGCCGTGGCCGCCTTCATGGTGAAGGGCCCCTTCAACGATCCCCGCTCCGCCGAACTGATCCGGGCCATGGCCGGCGGCGTGAGTCAAACCCTGGTGGGCACGAAATGAACCGCAGCACACGCCTGATCTCCCTGATGCTGGCCGGCACCGCCCTGCTGGCGGCCAGCGCACCCGGCCCGATCCTGGCCCAGCCCCGGCCCATCCCCGCCGCGCCCGTGCTGCGTCGCCAGACCGTTGCCCCCCTGCCCGGCAGCCTCGACCGGGTGCTGCTGGTGAATGACAACAACCCCGAGCTGATCAGCGGGCCCGGGATCCTGCTCTCCACCTTCCCGGCCGCCGGCCGGGGGGTACCCGAGGCCCACCTCGATGTGGTCCTCGAGGGCCGCTTCGACCTGTTCAGCCACCACGTGTTCGCCGGCAAGCCGGAAACCCTCAACTCCACCCTCTGGCTGGCCGTGGTGGCCCAGCCCCGCGGAGATCGCCCCGTGACCCTGCGCCTGCTGGGGGGCTCCACGGCCCTGTCCCAGTCGCTGGATCCGGCCATGGCCGGCGCCCCGTTCCTGCCCCTGCCGCCCCTGCTGGCCGAGAGCACCACGCCGGCCTGGGCGGGGCCGGGCAGCCGGGTGGCCACCGAACTGCTGATGCGCCGCAACAGCCCCGAGATCCCCAGCAGCTGGACCCTGCCTGCCGGCACGCCGAGCACCTTGCTGGTGCTGCCCCTGCCCGTGCGGGGGCTCGACCCCCTGCTCAACGGCCGCAACCTGCAGCTGCGGCTGGAGAGCGACGGGCCGGTGAGCCTGGCCACCCTGGCCGCCTTCGGTGGCAACACCACCCCGCCGGCGCCCGAAAGCTGGGCCCGTCTGCTCGATGGCCCGCTCAGCCCGAAGGAGCACCAGCCCACCCCCCGCGGCGCCAGCGGCCGGATCATCTACTCCCGCGTCAGCGGCGTGCAGGAGGGCAGCGGGTGGCGGGCCACGATCACCGATCCCGGGGAGCGCTGGCTGAGCACAGCCGCCGCGCCGATCTCCTGGCCGATCGCCTCCCTGGAGCGCGGCACCCTGGGCACGGGCCAGGTGCAGACGGCCGAACTGAAGGCGTTCTATCCCGGCACCGCCTGGGCAGCCCACGGCAACTACGGCGTGGAGTACGACCTCACCATCCCCCTGCGCAACACCGGCAGTACCCCGGTGCAGCTGCAGCTGGCCCTGGAGTCGCCGGTGAAGGGCGACCAGTCCCAGGGCGGCCTGCGCTTCAACACCACACCATCGCGGTCGGTGATGTTCCGCGGCCCGGTGGAGGTGAGCGGCCTGGATGGCCCGGGCGGTCGCCCCTCCGCCCGGCGGCGCTTCCACCTGGTGCAGCGCGCCGGCGACCGCAGCCCCGCCCTGGGCACGATCAGCCTGGCCCCCGGGGCGATGCGCAGCGTGCGGGTGCGGCTGATCTATCCGGCCGACGCCTCTCCGCCCCAGGTGCTCAGCCTGCTGCCTGTGAAACAATCGGCCGACCAGCCCGTCCCATCCCTCTGATGCCAGCCCGCCAGCGCAGGGTCTATCCCTTCACCGCGATCGTGGGCCAGGAGGAGATGAAGCTGGCCCTGCTGCTCAACGTGATCGATCCGCGCATCGGCGGCGTGATGATCATGGGCGACCGGGGCACGGGCAAATCCACCACGATCCGGG
>JBIIXY010000144.1:0-4883 GCA_044347105.1 Prochlorococcaceae cyanobacterium | reverse complement strand
GTGAAGCCGGAGGAGGTGCGGCTCAAGGTGTTCCTGCAGCGCGACGGTGATCTCACCATTCCCAGCCTCTATGGCCTGTTCCGCGGCGCGGACTGGCAGGAGCGCGAGACCTTCGACATGTACGGCATCCGCTACGAGGGCCATCCCCATCCCAAGCGTCTGCTGATGCCTGAAGACTGGAAGGGCTGGCCGCTGCGCAAGGACTATGTGCAGCCCGACTTCTACGAACTGCAGGACGCCTACTGAGCCCGTTCAGCCGACACGCAGCTGCTGGCGATAGAAGCGGATCACCGCCAGGGCCAGGTTGCGGGGGTCGTGGCGCAAGGTGGCCGTGGGTCTGGCGCCCTGCAGCGGTGCCTGCATCACCCGGTAGCCCTGGCGGCGCAGACGGCGGCTGTCGCAGCTCACCGGCTCGGCACCGAGCTGGCGGTAGTGCTCCAGCAGGGGGGAGTCCTGCATGTCCTCCTGGGCGAGCACGGCGGTGAACAGCCGTTGCTCAACGCCGATGCTGGCCAGCTGGGCCTCGATCGCGCGCAGATGGCCCTCCACGTCCAGGCCATCGGTCTCACCGGGCTGGGTCATCAGATTGCAGATGTAGAGCCGCGGGGCCTTGCTGCGGGCGATCGCCTCCACCAGCTCGGGCACCAGCAGGTTGGGCAGCAGGGAGGTGTAGAGGCTGCCGGGGCCCAGCACGATCAGATCGGCGTGGGCAATGGCTTCGATCGCCCTGGGCAGGGCGGGCGGGCGTTCGGGGGTGCAGCCCAGGCGCACGATCGGGCTGGGGGAGCGACCGATGCGCGACTCGCCCTCGATCCGCTCGCCGTTCTCCAGCTCGGCCCAGAGGCGCACATCGGCATTGGTGGCCGGCACCACCTGGCCCTGCACCGCCAGCACCCGGCCGCTGGCGGTGATCGCCGCCTCCAGGCTGCCGGTGATCGAGGTGAGGGCGGAGAGGAAGAGGTTGCCGAAGCTATGGCCTTCCAGGCCGCCCCCGGCCTGGAAGCGGTACTGGAACAGGCGGGTGAGCAGCGGTTCCTCCCGGGCCAGGGCGGCCAGGCAGTTGCGGATGTCGCCGGGGGGCTGCACCCCCAGTTCCCGGCGCAGCACACCGCTGCTGCCGCCGTCGTCGGCCACGGTGACGATCGCCGTGAGGTTGGAGCTGTAGCGCTTGAGGCCGCTGAGCAGGGTGGAGAGACCGGTGCCGCCACCGATCGCCACGATGCTCGGCCCACGGTTCAGTCGACCCTGGGCCGCCAGGGCATCCACCAGCAGGGTGTCCTTGTCGGGAGCCAGCGCCTGCTGGATCGTGCCGAAACTGCGGCTCTGGCCCAGCCAGATCAGGCCGGCGCCGATAGCCAGCACCAGCGGCCCGGTGATCTCCCGCGGCAGCACGGTGGTGAGGTTCTTGAGCAGCCACTGAATGCCGGCCAGGGTCCAGTAGATGGGCTGCAGGTCGGCCCACACGGCCGCCCCCAGCAGGGCGATCAGCAGACCAAGGCCGGAGGTGACCACCCAGCGCTTCACCACCAGCCCGGGCTGCAGCCAGCGCACCGCCCGCCGGGATCGGCTCACCAGGTCTTTCTGGCGCAGGTCGCCGCGGCCGATCCAGCCCGGACGGGAACTCAGCCGACGCGACCGCCGCTGCGGGGAGGGCGAGGCTGGCACAGGCAAGAACGGTGGCTGTTCCGGCCGAAGGTGCTGCAACTCTAGGCAGATCGCCGGATCAGCCACAACCAACCGGCGTGAATCAGGTCAGGATGGAACTCGTTGCCGCACCGCTCTGAGCAGCCCGCACTCCCCTCGCACTGCGGCAGACAGCACGGCTGTTGGCAACACCATGGCTGCTGGCAACACCTTGTCTGTTGGGAATCCCATCGGCGGGCAGACGGGTGTGCCGGTGGCTGAACTGCGCAACCTCAGCCTGCAGTTCGGCGCGAAGACGGTGCTGGATCAGGTGAACCTGCGGATCGAGCCCGGCGAGCGGCTGGTGGTGGTGGGGCCCTCCGGGGTGGGGAAGTCCACGATCCTGCGCCTGCTGGCCGGTCTGCAGCTGCCCACCGCAGGCCAACTGCTGCTGCAGGGCACACCCCAGACCTATCTGCGGCTGGACCAGCAAAAGCCGGCAGACGTGCGCCTGGTGTTCCAGAACCCCGCCCTGCTCGGCTCCCTCACGGTGGGGGAGAACGTGGGCTTTCTGCTTTACCGCTTCAGCCGGCTGCGCGACAGCGAAATCCGCGAGCGCGTGCGGCAGGCGCTGGAGGCGGTGGGACTGGGAGGCATCGAAAACCAGATGCCAGGCGAGCTGAGCGGCGGCATGCAGAAACGGGTGAGCTTTGCCCGGGCCCTGATCCACGACCCCAGCCAGCCGAACAGCGGCGTACCGCTACTACTGTTCGATGAGCCCACGGCCGGCCTCGACCCGGTGGCTTGCACGCGAATCGAGGACCTGATCGTGCGCACCACTTCGCTCACCCAGGGCAGCGCCGTGGTGGTGAGCCACGTGCACAGCACGATTGAACGCACCGGCCAGCGGATAGTGCTGATCTACGACGGCCAGTTCCGCTGGCAGGGGGATCTGGAGGCTTATCGCCACAGCGACAATCCCTACGTGGTGCAATTCCGCAGCGGTAGCCTGCAGGGCCCGATGCAACCGGCGGAGGTGTGATCCATGCGCCGCTCCGTCCGCGAGGCGATCGTTGGCTTCTCACTGCTGGCCGCCATCTCCAGTGCGGTGGGCCTGAGCATGTGGCTGCGGGGACTCTCCCTCACCCGCCAGTACTGGACGCTGGAGGCACGCTTCAAGCAGGCCGATGGCCTGGCGGTGCGCTCACCCGTGGTGTTCCGCGGGGTGATGGTGGGCACGGTGCGCTCAGTGGCGATCAGCTCGGAGGCGGTGGTGGCCGAACTGGAGATCACCAATCCCAGTCTGCGGCTGGCGAGGCCGGCGATGGCCGAGATCGGCCAGGTGTCGGTGCTGGGGGGCGAATCCCAGGTGGCGCTGATCAGCCAGGGGCCGCCGTTGCCCGCCGACGCTCCCAGTCCCAGGGCCAAGGACTGCGACAGCGTGCGCATGCTCTGCGATGGGGCCACCATCCAGGGCAACGCGGGAGCCAGCCTCACCAGCCTCACCAGCCTGATGCAGCGCATGCTCACCCAGGTGGAGCAGGAACAGCTGGTGGCCAAGGTCACCAAGGTGGCCACCAGCATCGATCAGACAGCCAAGGAAGCCAATGCCTTCCTGAGCGAGGGCCGGGTGCTGGTGAAGGACGGCGTGGTGCTGGTGCGCAGCGGCGTGGGGCTGGTGAATGACGGGAAGGCCCTGGCCAAGGGTCTGGAAACCTCCGTGCAGGAGGTGCAGCCCACCCTCACCAACCTCAACGCCAGCTCAACCCATCTGCGCCGGCTGCTGGCTTCCCTCGACAACCCCAAGGTGGTGGAGGATCTGCAGCAGACCATGGCCAACGCCGAGCGACTCACCGCCCAGTGGGACGCCGTTGGCGGGGATGTGCACCGGCTCACCGGCGACCCCAGCTTCATCAACGGCATGCGCAGCCTGGCCGTGGGCCTGGGCCAGTTCTTCGATGAGCTCTACCCAGCCCAGACCGGCGCCGCCAAGGACAAGGCGGCCCGGGAAGCCGCCCTCAAGCAGCAGCAACAGGAGGTCTTGAACAAGGAGCGCTCGACAACGCAGACCGCCCCCAGCCGCGGCGTCAGACCCCGCTGATCGCCTCCATGGCGATCGCAGCGATCGCCTGATCGCTGGCCTTGGGCAGCTGCACGTATTTGCCGCCGGCGGCCTCGGCCAGGTCTTTGCCCATGCCGCTGCCGATGAACTTGCGCTCGGTGTCGATCACCAGCAGCTTGATGCCCAGGGCCCGGTAGCGGCTGGCCACCTGCTTCACCTCCTCCTTGAGGTCCACCGGCTCCTCCCCCTCCAGCTCGGGCTGGCCGAGGGAGCGGCCCAGGGGCACGTTGCCGCGGCCATCGGTGATCGCCACCACCACCACCTGGCCGAGATCGCCCGTGGCCAACGCGTTGGCCGCCACCCTTGCCGCCTGCGAGAGGCCGTGGGCCAGGGGCGAACCACCGCCGCAGGGCATCGATTCGAGCCGCCGGCGCGCGGCGGTGATCGAGCGGGTGGGGGGCAGCAGCACCTCGGCCTGCTCGCCGCGGAAGGGGATCAGGGCCACCTCATCGCGGTTTTCATAGGCCTCGGTGAGCAGGCGGATCACGGCCCCCTTGGCGCTCTGCATGCGGTTGAGGGCCATTGACCCGCTGGCATCCACCAGGAAGATCACCAGGGCACCGGCCTTGCGCTGCAGCTGCTTGGCGCGCAGGTCGCCGTCTTCCACCACCACCTTGCGGTGGGGTTCGCGCTCGCGGCGGGATTTCTGGTAAGGCGCCGCCGCCCGCAGGGTGGCGTCCACGGCGATGCGCTTCACCGGGCCGCGGGGCAGCATCGGCTTCACGTAGCGGCCGCGCGAGTCGCTGAACACCACCGCCCGGCTGCCGCTGCCGCCGCTCTTGGCCTTGGCGGCGCCGAACAGCAGCAGGTCGGGGTCGATCGCCACAGCCTCGGGATCGAGCAGAAACTCCTCCGGTACCTGGGGCGGGGCCTGATCCTCGGGGGTGTCGTCCTCCTCCTCGTCGGGCTCGTTGTCGTCGTCGGGCTCGTCGGGCTCCTCTTCGTTATCCGGCGGCTCCGGCTCCTCGGGGGGTTGCTCGCCCTGGGGCGGCGGCGGTGGCGGCGGCTCCAGGGGCTGCTCGGGGTCGGGGGGCGGCAGCTGGGAGGCGCGCGGGGCGATCACCAGACGCACGGCCACCTGCAGGTCATCGGCCTCCACCCGGTCGCGGCCGCTGAGGGCGGCATGGGCACGGGCCAC
>JBIIXY010000005.1:0-50592 GCA_044347105.1 Prochlorococcaceae cyanobacterium | reverse complement strand
AGGCGGTGAACACCGCCTGCACGACCGCTTCCGCTACCGGCGTGAGGAGATGGCGGCTGGCAGCCCCTGGCTGATCGAGCGCCTCGCCCCGTGATCCGGCTCGCCGATCGATGTCAGCATGGCCATGGCATCAGGCCGTCCCCAACCCGATCGTGTGTTCCCATGGCCAGGGCCCATGGTCCGGCAGGCGACAGCCGTCTCGACACCCTGCGGCAGCAGTTTGAGCACGAAGCCGGCTTCACTCAGGTGTTCATGGTGCTCACGGTGGGAGCCACCCTGATCGCCACTCTCGGACTGCTGGCCAACAGCCCCGGCGTTGTGATCGGCGCGATGGTGGTGGCGCCCTGGATTCTGCCTCTGCAAGCGATGGCGTTCGAGGTGCTGCAGGGGCGCCTGCCGATGTTCCTGCGGGCGTTGCGCACCCTGCTGCTGGGGGTGCTGATCAGCGTGCTGCTGGCCATGGGCTTGAGCCATCTGGTGGCCTTGTCCAGCTTCGGCAGTGAAGTGATCAACCGCACCAGTCCCAACCTGCTCGATCTGGGGGTGGCCCTGGTCGCTGGTGCGGTGGCGATGTGCGCCAAGTTGCGCAAGGACGCCATCTCAGCCCTGGCGGGCCTGGCGATCGCCGTGGCCCTGGTGCCGCCGATCTGTGTGGTGGGCATTTTGCTGGCTTCGTCCTTCTGGACGCAGGCCTATGGAGCCCTGTTGATGTTCATCACCAACCTGCTGGGCATCATGGTGGGCGCGATGGGCATGTTGGCGACCCTCGAGCGGCCCTATCGGGGACGGCTGTTGAGCAGCCGGCTCGGGCTCACGAGTGTGGCGCTCACCGCCCTGCTGCTGATTCCTCTGGGCAGCAGCTTTTCGCGTCTGGTGATCCGCTCCCGGCAGGAAGCCAAGGCCCGCCAGCTGGAGACCACCATCGAGCAGCAACTGCGGGCCAGCACGATCACCCTCGGGGGCGATCCCGCCATCGAGCTGGAGGAACTCTCCATCGACTGGCAGCAGAACCCTCCGCTGATCCGCGCCCGGGTTCGGGTCACCGATCCAGACCTGCCCACAGCAAAGCAGGTGGACGCCGTGCAGGCCTTCATCAATGACCGTCAGGTGCCCTTGCGCTTCCGGCTGGTTGTGCAACGCACCGCCGTGGATCTGATCGGTCCGGAGACGATTCCCAATCCCCCTGAACTGGATGTGCTGCCCGTGCCGCCCTTGCCCCCCCTGCCGGGGGCCGCGGAGCAGTCGCGCCTGGGCATCCCCAGCCCCTCTTCCCGGTCCCTGAACGCGCCCTTCAGCCGAGGGGGATGAAGCCGTTGCGGCGCTGCAGCACCGCTCCGCTGCTGGGTTGCAGCTGCCGGGGCAGGGCGTTCACGGGCAACACCTGCAGGTCGTTGAGCTCCACCGTGGTTTCCACCAGCTGCTGCCGGTCGCGGAACAGGTCGAGCACGGTCAGGGTCTGCACCGGCGCCAGCTCGCCGTGCAGCAGGCGGCGGGGCCCACTGCCCATGGCTCCGAGGCTGAGCAGGTTCACCGTCCCCACCCGGCTGGGATACCAGGCGTGCTGATGGCCACTCACATAGAGATGGACCCCCTGGCGTTGCATCAGCTGCAGCAACCGCTCCGGTTGCTGCAGCACTTCGCCGGGGCGGTCGCGGCCCTGGCTGAGTCCATAGGGCGGCAGGTGGCCCATCACCAGCCGTAGCCGGGCCCGCCGCGCCGCCCCTGAAGCGAGCTGGCTTTCGGCCCAGCTCCAGTGATCGGCCGGCACCATCGCCGCGGAGGCATCGATCACCGCGGCGAACAGGTCGCCTTGAACGAAGCTGTAGCGGAAGGGGAAGCGGCTCGCCTCCACCAGCGTCAGCCCCAGACCCGCTTGGCGCGAGCGCCAGAAGGCCGCCGCCCGTTCCCGCTCCAGGGCAAAGAGATAGCCCCGGCCATCGCGGCTGCTGGACGCATCGTGGTTTCCCATCGTGGGGGCGAATGGCTCGCCGGCGGCGCGGATCGGCAGCAGCACCTGCTGGCCGAAGGCCTGCCACATCCCGTCCATGTGGGCAGCCGAAAAGCCCGGTTTCTGGCCGGCCACCATGTCGCCGGCGCAGAGCACCAGGTCGGCCCGCAGCTGGCGCACCAGGGCCACCCCCCGGTGCACCTGGGGGATGTAGCTGGTGGAGCCGTAGCTGGAATTGAGATCGCTGATCAGCACGATCCGCTGATCGCCACGGGGGATGGCGGTGGCGGCCGGCAGGGATGCCCCCTGCGGGCTGGCCTCGGCCCGCCGCCTCTCCTTTGCCAACAGAAGGGCGGCGGCGGCGCTGCCCCCCAGGCCGAGCAGCTGGCGCCGGTTGAGTTGCATCGCCGGCCTCGTCACACCAGCGCCAGGCCGCTGGCGTCGAACATCCCTTCGAACAGCACCGAACTGAGGTAGCGCTCACCGGAGTCGGGCAGCACCACCACGATGGTTTTGCCGGCATAGGCCGGATCGGCGGCCAGGCGCAGGGCGGCAGCGGTGGCGGCCCCACAGGAGATGCCGGCCAGGATGCCCTCCTCTTTCATCAGCCGCCGCGCCATGGCCACGGCCTCTTCGTCGCTCACGGTCTCCACCCGATCCACCATGGCCAGGTCGAGGTTGTCGGGCACGAAACCGGCGCCGATCCCCTGGATTTTGTGGGGCCCTGGCTTGAGCTCGGTGCCGGCAATGGTCTGGCTGATCACCGGGCTGTTGGCTGGCTCCACCGCCACCGACTGCAGGGGTTTGCCCAGGGTGGTCTTGATGTAGCGGCTCACGCCGGTGATCGTGCCGCCGGTGCCGACCCCGGCCACCAGCACATCCACCTGGCCTTCGCTGTCTTCCCAGATCTCCGGGCCGGTGGTGTCGTGGTGGATCTGGGGATTGGCCGGGTTGGCGAACTGCTGCAGCAGCACGTAGCGCTGGGGATCGGAAGCGGCCAGGTCGCGGGCCGCGCCGATCGCCCCAGACATGCCCAGACGGCCCTCGGTGAGCAGCAGCCGGGCGCCATAGGCGGTGAGCAGCTTGCGCCGCTCCATGCTCATCGTTTCCGGCATGGTGAGCGTGAGCGGAATCCCGCGTGAGGCCGCCACGAAGGCCAGGGCGATGCCGGTGTTGCCGCTGGTGGGCTCGATCAGTTCCTTGCCGGGCCCGAGCAGCCCCTCCTTCTCGGCCTGCCAGATCATGGCGGCGCCGATGCGGCACTTCACCGAGTAGGCGGGGTTGCGGCCCTCGATCTTGGCCAGCACCCGGGCCGAGCAGCCCCGTGTCAGCCGCTGCAGTTGCACCAGGGGGGTGCGGCCGATGCTGAGGCTGTTGTCGGCGTAGATCGTCATGGCGGGTCGCCGGAGCGGCCCCAGCCTAGGGATCGCGTCTGCGGCGGCAGCGTCAGCCGGCCTGGGGCTCCCATTCGATCTTCACCACATCCACGGGCCCCCGACCGGTGTGGTTCAGCTCCTGGGCGGCCCGCAGAGCTGCCTCATGGGTGTGGAACAGGTAGGCCTCCCTGGCCTGACTCACCTCAGTGACCGCCTGATCGCCGCCCTGCACCGCCAGATAGTGGCCGTTGTCGGTGCGCACGATGGCGTAGCGCTCCGGCTGGGTGCAGTCCATCGGATGGGATGGATCGATCTCAGGCGCCCAGAAGTGCATGGCTGAGGAGCGCATTGGAAGGTGTGGATTTTTTTCAGGCTAGCCACGCCACCAGTGGCGGCTTCTGCTTCAAGCCTCTTCACATGAATCGAAAATTTCGATGAATCCTCGCTCGCCGCGCCGGCGATCGCCCTTACGGTCGCTGGCGCGCCATTGCAGGCGCCCTTCTCCTCCCTGCTGCTCCACCCATGGCTCTGCTCAAAGCTCCGGTTCTCGGCATTGAACGTTTCGCCAACGCCCGCAACAAGGAAAACTGGTCGCATGCCTCTGCCGAGGACCGCGACACCATCATCCGCGCTGTGTACCAGCAGGTGCTGGGCAATCAGTACATCATGAAGAGTGAGCGGCTGGACGGGCTGGAATCCCTCTTCCGCAATGGCGATCTCTCGGTGCGGGAACTGGTGCGCCAGGTGGCCAAGAGCGGGCTGTACAAGCAGAAGTTCTTCGAAAACTGCAATCCCTACCGTTTCATTGAGCTCAACTTCAAGCATCTGCTGGGCCGGGCACCCCAGAACAGCGAGGAGATGCTGCACCACTTCAGCATCCTGCAGGAGCAGGGTGTGGATGCCGAAATCGATTCCTACATCGACAGCGCCGAATACCAGGAGCGTTTCGGTCAGGATGTGGTGCCCTACATCCATGGCTGGGATTACTCCAAGGGCCAGGAGGGCCGGCAGTTCTCCTGGCTGATGCAACTGGCCCGCGGGGCTGCGGCCTCGGTGAAGGGCGATGCGGCCGGTGTGCAGTCGCGGCTCAACAAGGTGGTGCACACCAACCGGGCGATTGCGGTGAATCCCCCCAGTTCCGGCCCCGCCTTCTTCCGCTCCGCCGTGGCCTCGGGCCTGTACGAGGGCGATCTGGGCCAGCCGGTGGCCGTGTTCAACAGCGACCGCACCGACCGGGTGGGTGGCCTGCCGGTGATGGCTGGCAGCCGCGCCAGTCAGGCCAGCGGCTCCCGCCTGGTCACCATCCTGGTGACAGGAGTGGCCAACAACGCCTATTCACGCACGGCCGAAACCGTGATCCGGGTGCCGATCACCCGCATGAACGAGGCGCTGCAGCGGGTGGGTCGCCTCGGCGGCCGGGTGGTGGAGGTGCGGGTCAACTGAGCGCCCCCGTCCCCCGGTTGCCCTGCGGTTGAGCCAGCGGCAGGATCAGCTCCATCAACGCCCCGCCCTCGGGGTGGTTGCTGGCCTGAATCCTGCCGCCGTGGGTCACGGCGATCTGCTGCACGATCGCCAGGCCCAGGCCGCTGCCACTGCGCTGGCTGCGCACCCGCGAGGGGTCACCGCGGTAGAAGCGCTCGAACAGGTGGGTGAGGTCCTGCTCGCTGAGGCCCGGCCCGTGGTCGCGCACGCCCACCAGGCACCAGCCGCCCCGGCTGCTCAGCGACACCTCCACCTCCTCGCCATCCGGGCTGTAGCGCACGGCGTTATCCAGCAGGTTGAGCAGGGCGCGATGGAGCCTGGATTGATCGGCCTCGATCGGCAGGGGCTGGCGCTGCTGCATCACCAGGCTGATCTGGCGCTGTTCCGCCAGGGGGCGCAGGCCGGCCCACACCTGCTCCAGCAGCTGGCCCAACTCCAGGGGAGCCACTTTCAGGCCCCGCCCGGGCAGGCTGTTCTCCAGGCGGGAGAGCTCCAGCAGATCGCCCACCAGCTCCTGCAGACGCAGCAGCTCCCGCTGCAGCCGTTCCACCAGCCGCTCGTTCTGGGGATTCACCTGGGCCGCCAGGCTGTCGCCCACCAGCAGCAGCGCGGTGAGCGGCGTTTTCAGCTCGTGGGCCACATCGCTCACCCAGCGTTCCTGCTGCTGCAGCTGGGCCTCGAGGGAACGGCGGCTCTGCAGCTGCACCCCCAGCCAGCCATCCAGACCCGGCACCACCATCACGTCGTAGTCGTGCTGCTGGAACGGCCACTCCAACCGCTGCGGACGGTCCTGGCGGCGGGCCAGGCCAATGCTGCTGGCCAGGTTGGCGTCATCGCACACCTCCGCCAGGCTGCGGCCATGGGAGGGGCGGCTGCTCTCCCAGCCCAGGATGCGCTCGGCGCGCGGGTTGAGGTGGCGGATGCGGTTGCTGCGGTCGAGCAGGATCCAGCCCACCGGTGAGGAGTCCATCCAGCTCAGCAGCTGACGGGAGCTGGGCAGGCTGCCGGCGCGGTCGCCGCGCTGTTGCCACCAGCGCCAGATCCGGCGGGGGGAGATCAGCATCGGCCCGCCTCAGCCGAAGCGGTAGCCGAAGCCCCGCACCGTGATCAGGTGCTCGGGGGCGGAGGGGTTGCGCTCCAGCTTTTCGCGTAGCCAGCGGATGTGAACATCCACGGTTTTGCTGTCGCCGAAATAGTCCACCCCCCACACCTGCTCGAGCAGTTTGTCGCGGCTCCACACCCGGCGCGGATGGGCCATGAACAGCTCCAGCAGGCGGTATTCCTTGGGTGAGAGATTCACCTCGATGCCATCGCGGGTGACGCGGCATTCGTCCTGGAACAGGCGCAGATTGTCGTGCTCGAGCACCTTGCTGCTGGTTGTGGCGGTGGCGGTGCGGCGCAGCAGGGCCCGGCAGCGGGCCACCAGTTCGCGCATGCCGAAGGGCTTGATCAGGTAGTCGTCGGCGCCCACCTCCAGCCCGAGCACCCGGTCGGTCTCACTGTCCCGGGCGCTCACCACCAGGATCGGCGTCTGGTTCTGGGCGGCGCGCAGCTGGCGGCACACGTCCAGGCCCCCCAGCCCCGGCAGCATCAGATCGAGCACCACCAGGGCGAAACCGCTGCCCTCGGGGGCCCGCTGGATCGACTGCAGGGCATCGCGGCCGTTGCCGCAGGCGATCACCTCAAAGCCCTCCAGCTCAAGGGAGTCGCGGATGGTTTCGCGAATGGTTTCGTCGTCTTCGACGACCAGCAGCCTGGTTTGCATGCCGCCATTCTCACCGGTGGTCGTTTGCAGCCAGAAGCCTCCAGGTTCAGCCAAGGCAGTACCCCCTGCCCCGCACGGTGGTGATCAGGCAGGGATGGGCCGGATCGGCTTCCAGTTTCAGCCGCAGCCAATGGATGTGCACGTCCACGGTTTTGGGATCGAAATCGAGCGCCTCCAGTTCGCCCCACACCCGGCTGAGCAGTTCCTCGCGATGCCAGATCCGGCCCTGGTGCTCCAGCAGGAACTGCAGCAGCCGGAATTCCCGCGGGGAGAGGGTCACCGGTTGGCCGTCGCGGCGCACCAGGTGTTCCTCCACCACCATCTCGATCGGCCCGTGGCTGAGCACGGTGGTGCTGGGACGGTTCACCTGGTGCCGGCGCACCAGGGCGCGGCAGCGGGCCAGGCACTCGGCCAGGCCGCAGGGTTGCAGCAACACATCGTCGGCGCCCGCCTCCAGGGCTTGCACGCGGGCGGCTTCACCGCTGCTGGAGCCGGCCCGTTGGTCGTGGTCGCTGGAGCTGCCAAGCACCAGCAGGGGGCTGGCCTTGCTCTGGCTGCGCCGCAGGCCGCAGAGGGCCAGGATCTCGGGTGCGGCCGGATCGCCGCTGGCGATCACCAGGTCCCAGGTGCTGCGCTGCATCATCTCCTGCTGCATGGCCGCCGCCGCCGGGTGGGCTTCCACCACAAAACCGCCCTCCCTGAGGGCTGCCTGCAGCGCTTCGCACTGGCCAGGCTGGATCTCGATCAGCAGCAACCGCAGCGTGCGCTGCGGCTGGTTCATCGACGGCGCAGGGGCTGGTGGCTGATCACCAGGCGGCGCTGGCCATCGATCTGCAGCCATCCTTCGTCGCGCAGGCTGCCCAGCACGCGGGTCACGGTGACACGGGTGGTGCTGAGGGCGCTGGCCAGATCCTGGTGGGTGAGCTTCACATTCAGGCGCAGCCCCTGGTCGCAGGGCACGCCGTAGTCGTTGGCCAGCAGTTCGAGAAAGCCGCGCACCCGCTCCTCGATGCGGCGCAGGCCGAGCAGGGCGAGCATGGCCTCGCTCTGGCGGTAGCGGGCCGCCATGCCCTGGAGCACGGCAATCGCCAGGTGGGGCGATTCCGCGATCTCCTCGCAGCTGATGCAGAGCAGGTCGCTGTCCACCATGCTGCGGGCCTCATAGGCCTGCACATTGGTGAGCGGATCGCCGAAGGGCTCATTGGGTCCGGCGAGGCCCAGCAGCAGTTCATCCCCCTGCATCGAGATGGCGCTGAGTTTCACCATGCCCCGCACCACCAGCCACACTGATTTTTTGAGCAGGGGCACACTGCTGCCGGCGGTGAGATGAACGAGGCTTCGTTTCTCATAACTGGTTTCGAGCAGATCCCTGAAGCTGTCGCGGTAGTTGGCTTCAAGAGCGGGTGTGAACACCATGACAGTCAGGGATCTGTTCTGCCCTAGAACGCTATGAAGGTGTCGCTGGGTACAGGCAAAGGGTTGGTAGGCCCTGGTTTAAGAAACGGTTAGCAGTTGTGCCGGGCGTCACGTGAGCCGCCCTGAAGTCAGTTGCCGGGGAACGGCAGGCGCAGCAGCCACAGCTGGGCCCCTGATCCCCACAGCAGGGTGATCTGCTCCCGGTTCACCAGGGAGCGACCGTTGGCTTCGCCGGCGGCCAGGGGGCCGAGGGCCTGGCGATCCACCCGGCGCAGCAGGCCCCCCGCCGGCAACGCACTCCAGGCTTCAGGGCGATCAGCCACCTCAGCCTGATCCCAGGCCCGTTGCAGCTGGTCGGCGTCCTGGGCGGAGAGCCACCACTGGCGGCGCTGCAGGGCCACCTGGGCCGGGCTGGCTCCTTCCGCCGGCAGGGCCTGCCGGCCCGTGGCGATGGCCTTGGCCAGCTCCAGGGCCAGGGCTGGCTGGCCGGGCAGCTGCCCAGGTAGGGCAGCCCCTGGGGCCGCCACCGGTTTGGTTGCACTGGCCCGCGGCTTTCGCGGGGTGGCTGCGGGCCTGGGTTTGCTCGGTTGGGTGGCTTTGGCGGCGGCAGGCTTGCTGGCGGGCTGCCGCTGGGGCTTGGGCTGGGATGGCGTTGGCGTTGGCGGGGTTGGCGTGAGGTCCGGAGGGGGCGGCAGGGGCAGGGTGAGCAGTTGGTTGATGCCGGGGTTCGGGGTGGTGGAGCTCTGCAGCAGGTTGCGGCTCAGGCGCAGCAGCTCGGGGGTGTCATCGGCCGGTTGGTTCGGCTTGCCGGTGGCGCTTGGCCGGGCTGCGCCGGGGGAGGGCGAGGGCCGCAGCAGGCCGATCAGCACGAGCTGGCTGAGCAGGGCCGCAGCCAGGGCCGGCAGCAGGGGATGGCGGCGCAGGTTCGGCATCAGCGGGCGGCCGGCACCTGCAGCTCCAGGGGCAGTGGCCCACCCTCGAGCTGGCGGAGCAGGTCGTGCAGCGCACCCCAGGACACCTGGGGATCGGGCACCACCCGCAGGCGACTGCCCGGCCGCCGCTGGGCCGCCGCCTGCAGAAATGCGGGCAGCTCGCGGCGGCTCACGGGCTGATGCCAGAGCCGCAGCTGGTTGTCGGCCGCCAGGTGGAGCGTCACCACGCCCTGCTGAAGGGGCTGCTGCAGCAGGCGTTGCGGCAGCAGCAGCAGCCCCAGGGCCAGGCCGCACAGCGCCGTGGCCAGCCCGGCCCAGGCCAGGCCCAGCACGGCAGAAGGTGAAGGACTGAGCAACCGGGTCATGGCTTCAGGGCCGGCGCCAGCCGCACCGGCCGGGGCGTGCTCTGGCGCAGCCAGGCCAGGCTCTCGCTCACCTCGGCCAGGCTGAGCGTGCGGCTCACCACCAGCACCACCTCACCGCCATCGCCCGGCCTTGCTTCGCCCAGCAGCCGGGCCAGCCGTCCGGCGGCGATCGGTTGCTGGTTCAGATACCAGCGGCCACCGGAACCCCGGGCCACCACCTGCTCAAGCACGGGGGCCTGGGGCGGGCTGGGCCGCTCCCGGGGGCTGGGCTGGCTGAGCAACAGGGCGGGCAGGCCTGCCATGGCGGTGCACACCACCAGGGTGGAGCCCACCAGGGGCAGGAGCAGGGTGGAGGCGTTCAGGTCACCGGCCATGATCAACGCCGCTCACTGCCCTGGCGGCGCAGCTCACCGAGCTGCCATTGGCGCAGCCCCTGGTTGAGCAGCAGCAGGGCGGTGGCCAGCAGGGCCAGCTGCAGGCTGAGCAGGGTGGGCAGCAGCACGTCGGCATAGCCGGCCAGCGGCGCCCCGGGGGGCAGCAGCAGCTGGTTGCCCAGGCTGCGCAGCACCGCCATCAGGCCGGCGGTGGTGCCGATCAGGCCGAGCATCGGGGCCAGGATCTGGGTGGCCTGCAGCAGCGGCTCGCCCCAGGCCATCAGTCGCTGCTGGCGGCAGAGCAGGGCGGCCCTGGCCTGGGGGGTGGGGCAGCTGTCCAACTCCTGGAGCAGCTGCTCCCGGGGGCGGCGCTCGCGCCACCACCAGCGTGTCCAGAACCAGCCCCGCTCAAAGGCCACGGTGAACACCGCCAGGGAGAGCAGCAGCAGGGGCAGGGCCACCGGACCGCAGGCTCTCCACAGTGACAGCGCTGCACCCATCGCCCGGTTCGCCTGGGTTCTGCGTCGGATCAGCAGAGGTTATGGAGCGCCCGCAGCGGTTGCCTGTGTTTCGCTTGCTTGACAGCCGGTGTCGTGCGGGAACAGCCGGCCGTTGCGGTTGGCGATCGCCACCAGCGAAAGCATCACCGGCACCTCCACCAGCACGCCTACCACGGTGGCCAGGGCGGCGCCCGAATTGAGGCCGAACAGGCTGATGGCCACCGCCACCGCCAGCTCGAAGAAGTTGGAGGCGCCGATCATGGCGCCGGGGGCTGCGATGGCATGGGGCTGGCGCCAGAGCCGCATCCACTGGGCGGTGATCCAGAAGATCAGATAGGTCTGCAGGATCAGCGGGATGGCGATCAGGGCGATCGCCAGCGGGTTGGCCAGGATCGCGCCGGCCTGTACCAGAAACAGCAGCAGTACGGTGAGGATCAGGCACACGATTGCCAGCGGCTTGAGCCGCGCTTCCAGGCGCTCGATCCGCCCCGGCGAGCGCAGCAACAACCGCGTGAGCCAGCCGGCCGCCAGCGGCACCACCACAAACAGGCCCACCGCTGTGACCAACGTGTCCCAGGGCACCAGCACCTGGCTCACGCCGAGCAGCAGGGCGGCGATCGGCGCGAAGGCGAACACCATGATCAGGTCGTTGATCGCCACCTGCACCAGGGTGTAGTTGGGATCGCCGTTGCTGAGGCGGCTCCACACAAACACCATCGCCGTGCACGGCGCCACCCCCAGCAGGATCATGCCGGCGATGTACTGGCCGCCCATGGCGGCGGGAATCCAGGCGCCGAACAGCCCGCGGATGAACAGCCAGGCCAGTGCCGTCATCGTGAGCGGCTTGATCAGCCAGTTCACCGCCACGGTGACGATCAGACCCTTGGGCTGGCGGCGCAGGCCCCCTTTCCCGTTGGAGGCGATGGCGCCGAAATCCACCGCCAGCATCATCGGGTAAATCATTCCCCAGATCAGCAGGGCGATCGGCAGGTTGATGCGCGCCACCTGCAGCGCCTCGATCGCCGCCGCCGCACCGGGGAACAGGGCCCCGAGGGCCACACCGGCCACGATCGCCAGGGCTACCCAGAGGCTGAGAAAACGTTCAAAGATGCCCATCAGGCTTCGGGGTCGGGGGATGGGCTCAGCAGCAGGGGTGGGCCGGGGCGGTGCAGCCGGCTGCCAGCTCGCCCAACCAGCTCCGCAACCGCTCCAGCGCCTCGGGCTGCAGCTGGTAGTACACCCAGCGGCCGCTCTGGCGATCGGCCAGCAGCCCCGCCTCCTTGAGCACCTTGAGGTGAAACGACAGCTTCGACTGGCCCAGGTCGAGCTGCTCGGTGAGTTCGCACACGCAGCGCTCACCGTTGCCCAGGGCTTCGATCACCTGCAGGCGGATGGGGTCGGCCAGGGCCTTGAGCAACAGGCGGGCCTGGTCGGGATCCAGCGCAGGAGGCGTGGGCGCGGGGGCAAGGGGCACGGGCGGCAACGGGGGATTGATCAAGTTTAGTTGGTGGGAGCGGGGCGCTCCGCCAGTGCCGGCGCCAGTCGATAGGGCCTGCCTGGATGGATCGGTCTGCCTACATTGCAGATCCACCGCTGCCAGGGAGATGACGATCGCTCCCTCCGCCGCCCTGGTGCTGCCGGCCACGCTGCGGCTCACGCCCGAGCAGTTTGCCCTTGTTTGCGAGGCCAACCCGGAGGCGGTGCTCGAACTGGCGGCCGATGGCCAGCTGATCCGCATGACCCCCACCGGAGGCGACACGGGCCGCCGCAACACCCGCCTGCTCACCCGGCTGCAGACATGGGCCCATCGCCAGGGCGGCTGGGACGTGTTCGACAGCTCCACCGGCTTCCGACTAGCCGACGGCTCCGTGCTCAGCCCGGATGCATCCATGGTGCGGCTGGTGCGCTGGCAGGTCCTGAGCGCCGAGCAGCGACGCGGCGCTGCGGCGCAAGCTGGCCGCCTACCAGGCCAACGGTGCCCAGCTGGGCTGGCTGCTGTTTCCAGAGAAGCGGGCGGTGGAGATCTGGCGACCCGGGGCGGAGCCCCAGCGCCTGGAGAACGCCGAGGTGCTGGACGGCGAGGCGGTGCTGCCGGGGCTGCGGCTGGAGCTGGCGGAGATCTGAGCGGTGTGATTGCAGGCCCGCAAACATGGATCCCTGCATCTGATACGGCCTCAGCCCAGCGGGGACATGTCTGCCGCGAAGGCAGTACCCCTCAGGTCCTGGGGGTGCGACCAGTGCCATAGCCCTTCAGTCCCGGAGCAGGGATGCAGCTGCTGGATGCGCGGCTCGGATTGATCCATGGATCCGGTGCAGCCGGTTTCGAGCGCACTACGCCAGCTGGCCGCCCAGTTTGAACAATCGATCATGCCGAAGAAGATACGTTCAGGCAGGTTCTACTCAGCATGAAGAGCCACTGCCTAGTTGCCTCTATCCATCAAGATGGTCATCCGGATACCGGACCCACCTATGAACTGTGCGCAGCCAGAGCGATCCGTGGAGATCCAAGACGCTGAAATAGATCTGAAGAAGTTGGCCCGTGAAGATCAGGAGTCTTATGCTGACAAGTCAGGGTTGCGCGCAGCGCATACCGGACCCGGTCATTCAGCCAGCGATGAAAGCATAGTGATCGACTTATTTCTACGAAAGACTCGCCAAAAGACTTGGACATGATGGGCACCGTTATCGCCCTGTTCATCATTTATGGATTTCTGATTCTTTGTCCGCCCATCGCTGTGGGGCGCTTTGTTGCGCGGAAAGTATCTGCTCAGACGGCATGGTTCAGCCCGCACTGGCGTTGATCGGCCCCTACATTGCCGCCTTTGTCTTCGTCATCTTGGTGTGGCTTCCGGCCTATTCTGGTCAATGCGGAGGCTGGCTCGGAGAGACGACCTCATGTGGTTTCAGGCAATATGCAACTGAAACCATATTTTGGGCCGCAATGAACATGGCCATGCCTGCGCTTCTCGGGATGCTGCTTGGTTTTGTTGTGCTGATCGTTGGCTGGATCAGGCGCAACGAGTCCCGCTGAAATGAGCCCTGCCACCGCATGCAGCGGACCTGGGAGGCCCGCACCGCCCATGCAGAACACTAGAGAAGAACACCGTCAGAAGCAGCTCGTGCCTGAAGGCAATTGCAGGCCCCAATGAACATGTTGGATCCTGATGCTGAGCTGAACCAGTCCCTTCGCGAGCATGACTTTTCTTAAAGAGTTGATTTCTTTCTTCGCGCACACGCTAGATTTGGCCTTGTAGAGATTCGTCGTCAACCTGCACCGCAGGGCAAACACATGCGTAAGTCAGCCCTGGCATGGATCGCTGCGATGCTGGCGATGGCAGTGTCTCCCATGGCGGCTTCTGCAGCGGCTGGTGCATCAATGACGCCGGAAGAAGCTGTCGCCATCGCAACCGACGCTTATGTCTACGGCTACTCCCTCGTCACCACCGACGTGACGCGGATCCAGATGTCAAACGTCGCCAAGCCCACCGAGCTGCAGGCGCCGCTCAATCAGTTTCTCAACGTCAAGCGGTATCCGCCGGCCGATTACCGCGGCGTGTCGGCGCCGAATGCAGACACGCTCTACTCGATCGCTTGGCTCGACCTGAAGGAACCGCAGATCTTCAGCCATCCGGACATGGGGGATCGCTTTCACCTCTTCCCGATGGTCGATCTGTGGATGACGATCTTCGCCAGTCCAGGCACCCGCTCCGGCGACAGCAAGGCCGCCAACTACCTGATCACAGGCCCGGGATGGACAGGCAAGATACCCAGTGGGATGACGCACATCCCCGCAGCGTCGCGCTATGTGGTGATCCTTGGCCGCACCTATGCCAATGGCACCCAGGCCGACTACAAGGCCACCAACGCGTTGCAGGCGCAGTACAGGATCACCCCGTTGTCGGCCTGGGGTAAGCCGTACACGTCCGTCGCACCACCGGTTGATTCGAATCCTGGCATTTCGATGACCGATAAGCCTCAGGCCGTGATCCTGGCGATGGGTACCGAGGGCTACTTCAACTGGCTGAGCAAGCGCATGTGTACCGACTCACCCGCCTATGCGGCTGATGCACCGGCGCTGGCGCGCTTTGCCAAAATCGGCTTCGAACCGTGCAAGCCCTTCAATTTCTCCAAGCTCCACCCTTTAGCGCAGCGGGCCTTGAAGAATCTGCCCCAGACCGCGCTCGCCAGCATCAACGCCAGCCAGAAAAGTCTGGGCGCGATGGTCGATGGTTGGCAGATCACCAAGGGATTGGGAACGTACGGAACCGATTACATGAAGCGGGCGGTCGTTGCTGCCTTTGGCTGGCCGGCAAACCTGCAGGACGACGCGGTCTATCCCTACACGCTTGTCGACAGCACCGGTGCCAAGCTCACTGGAGCCAACAAGTACACGCTGACCTTCGCAAAGGGACAGACACCTCCGGTCAACGGCTTCTGGTCGATCACGATGTACATGATCGACCAGGGCTGGTGGTTCGTTCCCAACCCACTGAACAAATTCACCGTGAGCCCGCGCGACAACCTGAAGCCCAACCCCGACGGCTCGATCACGCTGTACTTCCAGCAGGAATCGCCGGGCAAAGACAAGGAATCAAACTGGCTGCCCGCTCCTGCAGGCGAGTTCATCCCGATGCTGCGCATGTACTGGCCCAAGAACACCTCCCCGTCGATCCTCAACGCCACCTGGACGCCGCCCATGATCAACAAAGTTCCATAGCGTCTTCCGGCTGCACCTGGTGACCACGCGAACCGCAGGCGCCCAAGAATCAGATCCAGCTGAAACGGGTACCACCGCTGGGCTGTGGCTTCAAGGAACCCCATCAGGATGGGCGCGGGTTTCGCAGGAGGCCTTGGCGAAGCGGAAGCTGGGGCCGGCCCAGCCAGCCCCTCGGCGCCCTAGCCCAGATCCCGTTGCAGGATGGCCAGGCCGTTCACGAGCACCGACAGGCCGCTCACCAGCACGGCCCGGTGCACCTCGGCTTCGCGCCAGAGGCTGGGGTCGTGGCTGGCCTGCTCCAGGGCCGAGAGGGTGAGCCGCAGCAGCACGCCGGAGGGGCGGGGCGCACGCCCGGGAGAGGGCTGGGCTGGCTGCATGGCAAGGCCGCTTTGGGCCACTGAAGCGGCCGGGAGGCAGGGGCGCAAGCCCGTTGCTACGCTCCGACGGATCAGGGGTGGCAATGGGGTACAAGCGCGTTCTCCTCAAGCTCAGCGGCGAGGCGCTGATGGGCGAGCAGGGCTACGGCATCGACCCGGCGATCGTGACCTCGATCGCCGCCGACGTGGCCGCCTGCGTGGCCGACGGAACTGAGCTGGCGATCGTGGTGGGCGGCGGCAACATCTTCCGCGGCCTCAAGGGCAGCGCCGCCGGCATGGACCGCGCCACGGCCGACTATGTGGGCATGCTGGCCACGGTGATGAACGCCATCACCCTGCAGGACGGCCTCGAGCGCGCCGGCGTGCCCACCCGCGTTCAGAGCGCCATTTCGATGCAGGAGGTGGCCGAGCCCTACATCCGCCGCAAGGCGATCCGCCACATGGAGAAAGGCCGGGTGGTGATCTTCGCCGCCGGCACCGGCAACCCCTTCTTCACCACCGACACCACCGCCGCCTTGCGCGCCGCAGAGATCAACGCCGACGTGGTATTCAAGGCCACCAAGGTGGACGGCGTGTATGACAAGGACCCCGCCAAGCACTCAGGCGCCCGCCGCTTCGAAAGCCTCTCCTTCCTGGAGGTGCTCAGCAGCGAGCTGGCGGTGATGGACGGCGCCGCCATCGCCCTCTGCAAGGACAACGCCATCCCCATCGTGGTGTTTGATCTGTTCGGCCCCGGCAACATCGGCCGGGCCGTGCGCGGTGAGCCGATCGGCACGCGCATTCACCCCTGACATCAAGCCCCATGGATCTGGACGCCGCGATGCGCAAGTCGGTGGACGCCGCCCTGCGCACCTTCAACACCATCCGCACCGGGCGGGCCAACCCTTCCCTGCTCGACAAGATCAGCGTGGAGTACTACGGCGCCGAGACGCCCCTCAAGTCGCTGGCCAGCCTCTCCACCCCCGACTCGCAGACGATCCAGATCCAGCCATTCGACCAGGGCGCTATGGGCCTGATCGAGAAGGCGATCGCCATGAGCGACCTGGGCCTTACCTGCAACAACGACGGCAAGGTGATCCGCATCAACATCCCGCCCCTCACCGAGGACCGCCGCAAGGAGCTCTGCAAGCTGGCCTCAAAATACGCCGAGGAGGGCAAGGTGGCCCTGCGCAACAACCGCCGCGACGCCATCGACCGGATCAAGAAGCAGGAGAAGGAGGGCGAACTCTCCGAGGACCAGAGCCGCGACGAGCAGGACAAGGTGCAGAAGCTCACCGACAAGTACATCGCCGAGCTCGACAAGCATCTGGCTGACAAGGAGGCTGAGATCCTCAAGGTTTGAGCGCCCCGGCCCCCGATCTCCTGGATGTGATCGTGGTGGGGGGCGGCGCCGCCGGTGGTGCCGCCGCCTTCCATCTGGCCGCTCTCGGCCGTGCGGTGCTGGTGCTCGACCAGGCTCCCTTCCCCCGCCACAAGCCCTGCGGCGGCGGCATGGCCGCCTCGGTGCAGCAGTGGTTTCCCTTCAACCTCAAGCCGGTGGTGGAGTCGGTGATCGAGCGGGTGCGCTTCAGCTGGGATCTCGACGACCCGGTGATCGCCGAGCTTCCCGGCAGCTCCCCGTTCTGGATTGTGCGCCGCTCGCGTTTGGACGCCTTCCTGCTGGAGCAGGCGCAGGCGGCCGGCGCGGCCTTTGAGCCGGGGGTGCGCGTGGAGCGGATCGAGCACAGCGCCGAGGGCGCCTGGTGCCTGGAGGTGCGCTCCAGCGAGGGCGACGCCCCGCCCCGCCAGCTGCGGGCCCGGGCAGTGGTGCTGGCCGATGGCTCCAGCTCCAGCCATGCGGCCACCCTGGGCCTGGGCCCCCGCCAGCCGCGCTACGCCACCACCGTGTCGGTGGAGGTGGAGGGCACGGTGCAGGATCCGGCCACGGCCCACTTCGGCTTCGGCCTGGTGCCCCAGGGCTTCTGCTGGGCCTTTCCCCGCCACGGCGGCTACAGCATCGGCCTGGGCCATTTCATCGGCCGACCCCTGGAGGAGGCCGCCGCCCTCGAAGAGGCCGATGCCATCCTCAACCGCCTGCTGCCCAGCCTGGGGTTGGCGGCCGGCAGCGGCGAGCGCTGCCAGGGCCGGCTGCGTGTGTGGGACGGCCACCACCCGCTGCATGGCAAGGGCATCGTGGTGGCCGGCGATGCGGCATCGCTCTGCGACCCGTTCCTGGCCGAGGGGCTCAGGCCCGCCCTGCTCAGCGGCTGCCGCGCCGCCGATGCCACCCACCGCTGGCTGGCCGGCGACGCCGACGCCCTGGCCGGCTACAGCGCCACGATGCGCCAGCAGTGGGGGGAATCAATGGCCTGGGGCCGGCGGATCGCCCAGGTGTTCTACCGGGTGCCGCGGGTGGGCTACCAGCTGGGCATCAAGCGGCCCACCGCTCCCCAGCGCATCGCCCAGATCCTCTCCGGCGAGATGGGTTACGGCGACATCGCCCAGCGGGCCATCCGCCGGCTGCTGTTCCAGCGCGGCTAGATCTTGGTGCAATCCTTGAGCTGACGCAGGCGCTGGTCGATCGAACCAAGCAGTTCGATCGCGAACATCGGCGATTCCTGCACGGCGAACAGGAACTTCTCGCGGTTCATCACCAGCAGCCGGCAGGGGGTCACCGCCTTGGCATTGCCGTAGCGGCGGTGTTCGCTGGTTACCAGGGCACCCGCACCGAACACGTCGCCGGCATTGATCAGCTCGTGGCCCTCTTCCCCGTTCCAGCTGAGCTGCACCTGACCTTCAAGCAGCCCGAACATGCAGTCGCCGGAATCGCCGGAGCGGAAGATCGTGTCACCGGGTTCCACGGTCATCACCTCACCCTTGCTGGCGAGGGCGCGCATGGTGTCGAGAGCGTTCACAGGGTCTGGAGAACCGCAGGGAATCTACCCACCATCCACCATTCAGTTGAAGAGCGGATTAAGGCCGGGAGCTGGATCACGCCGGCCGGGCCAGGGCCAGGGCCGCCCCCAGCCCGCCGCGCACATCCTCGGGCGCGAGGCGACCGTCCTTGTCGGTGTCGAGGGCATCGAACACCGCGTCGCTGCCCAGCCACTCCTCGCGGGTGATGCAACCATCGCCGTCGAGGTCGTTGAGCAGGAAGATCTCCTGCACGGCATGGCCGAAAGCGGCGCCTCCCTCCAGCTCCGCCAGCCGGTGGGCCAGCTGGGCCTCCAGGGTTTCGATTGCCTTGCAGAAGCCACGGATGCCCTCATCCAGCTTCTCGGTGGCCATCCGATCGTCGGCCAGCATGGCGCGGAAGGCCGGTTCATCGAGATGGATCTGGGCGTCGGTGGGGGCCGGATCGAAGGGGTTGAGCTTGCGCTCAAGCTCGCCATCGCTGCTGCGCAGCTCGTCCAGCAGGGCCGGTGAGATGGTGAGCAGATCGCAGCCGGCCAGTTCGATGATTTCCTCGGCGTTGCGGAAACTGGCCCCCATCACCTCGGTCTTGTAGCCGTAGGTTTTGTAGTAGTTGAAGATCTGGGTCACCGAGATCACGCCCGGATCCTCGGCGCCGGGATAGGAGTCGCGGCCGGTCGACTTCTTGTGCCAGTCGAGGATTCGACCCACAAACGGAGAGATCAGCGTGACACCCGCCTCGGCGCAGGCCACGGCCTGGGCGAAAGAGAACAACAGGGTGAGGTTGCAGTGAATCCCCTCCTTCTCCAGCTGTTCCGCCGCCCGGATGCCCTCCCAGGTGGAGGCGATCTTGATCAACACCCGGTCGTTGCTGATGCCGGCCTCGTTGTAGAGGCCGATCAGCTTGCGGGCCTTGGCGATCGTGGCCTCGGTGTCGTAGCTCAGGCGGGCATCCACCTCCGTGGATACACGGCCCGGCACGATCTTGAGGATCTCCTTGCCGAAGGTCACGCAGATTTCATCGAGCGCCTCGAGCACCACGGCATCGGCGCCTGCGTCAGGGCCCACCGCCTGCCGCGACTCGCGCAGGGAGCGGTCGATCAGCTCCTGGTAGGTGGGAATCTGGGCAGCCGCCAGGATCAGCGAAGGATTGGTGGTGGCATCCCGCGGAGTGAACTGGCGGATCGCGTCGATGTCGCCGGTATCGGCGACCACCACGGTCATCGCGGCGAGCTGATCGAGCAGATTGGCCATGGTTGGCAGGGAGTGTCGGCTGCGGAATGCGCCGGTTGAGCCAACGCTAGCCAGGATCCATGGAGCTACCGGCTGCCTTCAGCGGGGCTTGCGGGAATGACCACACGGCAGGAGGTTTCAACCGCCTCAGGACGCACGCCGGCCCAGCTCTTCCGGCTTGGAGGGGGGGATCTTCTCTAGAACCAGCAGGGCATCGATGATCTGGCGGGCCACCGGCGCCGCCACCGTGGAGCCGTAGGTGTTGCCCCCCTTGGGCTCGTCCACCACCACCAGCACCACATAGCGGGGATCCTCGATCGGCAGGTGACCCACAAAACTGGTGATCAGCGCGCCTGGGATGTAGACGCCGCGTTCGGCCTTCTGGGCGGTGCCGGTCTTGCCACCGATGCGGTAGCCGGGCACCTTGATGCCCAGACTGTCGCTGCGGGCCACGGTCTTCTCCATCCAGCCCATCACCGTGCGGGTGACCTCGGGATCCAGCAGCTGCAGGCCGGCGGCGGTGGGCGTACCAGCCAGGGCATCACCGGAGCGCAGGCCGCGGGTGATGTGGGGGCTCACCAGCCGGCCACCGTTGGCCAGCATCGCGTGCAGCTGCACCAGCTTCAGGGGCGTGAGCGAGAAGCCCTGACCGAAAGCGGCCACCGCCGGCTCGATCGCGTGCCCCGTGAACAGCCCGCGGGACTTGAGCTGGCCCGCAACCGCGCCCGGCAGGTCGGTGTCTGGCCGCGAATCGATGCCGATGGTGTGCAGCCAGTGCCAGAAGCGGTCGCGCTTCACCTGGGCCATGGCGTTCACCATGCCCACATTGCTGGAGACCTCAAGCACCGTGGCAAAGTCGATCTGGCCGTTGCCCTGGCGGTTGGCGTTGAAGATCGGCCAGCCGCCGATGCTCAGCTGGCCACTGTCGTACACGTGGCCGTTGGGGTCGATCGCCTTCTCCTGCAGGGCGATCGCCAGGTTGATCGGCTTGAAGGTCGACCCTGGCTCGTAGAGGTCCTGAACCGACCATTCGCGGAACAGACCGGGCTCGAATTTCCAGAACTGGTTGGGGTCGTAGGTGGGATAGGAGGCCAGGGCGAGCATCTCGCCGTTGCGCACGTCCATCACCAGGGCGGCGGCCCGTTTGGCATTCCACTTCTTCACCTGGTTGGCCAGGGCCTGCTGGGCCACCTGCTGCAGGCGGGCATCCAGGGTGAGCTGCAGGCGCAGGTCGTCGCCGTAGAGGGCCCCGGCCGTGAGCCCCTCCGGCAGGGGGGTGCCATCGGCACCGCGGCGCATGGTCACGGTGGACTCCTGGCGCTGCAGATCGCGGTCACGACTCTGTTCCAGGCCGGCCTGGGGCGCCCGCTCCAGGTTGAGAAAGCCCACCACGTTGGCGAACAGGGACCCCTGGGGATAGATCCGCTGGGGATAGGCCTCCAGGTCGAGGCCGCTGATCCCCAGCCGGCGGATGCGCGCCGCCGTTTCCGGGTCGATGTCCGAACGCAGCTTCACGCCACTGGGGCGGCCGGCCATCGTTGCCAGAAGGGCCTCGCCGGGCACCGCGAGCACAGAAGAAAGCCTGGCAGCCACTTCATCCGGCCTGCGCACCTTCTGGGGGTCGTCGCCCGGGAAGTTGAAATAGCGGGGGTGGGCCCAGAGGGTGAAGCGCTCCTCGTCGAGGGCCACCAGCCGGCCGGTGCGATCCACGATCGTGCGGCGCTTGCCCAGGGGCTTCGTCGACTGGGTCTGGATCGCCCGCGCCCGGGACTGGAGATTGGCCGTGTCGATCACTTGGAGCCAGGCCAGGCGCACCGCCAGCCCTGCCAGGCCCAAGCAGAGAAACAGATAAACCGCAATCAGCCGGCCCGTGGGCAGGGGCTGGATCGCCACCACCCTGGAGCGGCGCGGAGTGGGAGCACGCAATCCGGAACGCAGGGGAGCCGCCTGAGCCATCGTGCCTCAGTAGCCGGTCGGAAGGTGGTTCCGGGTACTGGCCAAGGGGTTCAGGTCGGAGAGCCGCAGATCCGCCAGGCTGAAATCAGACAGCAGGCTGGGCAGAGACCGCGGGTCGCCGTCCCTGCTCTTGACATGGGATGGCCCAGGGCCAGGGAGGTAGATCAGCTTTTCACTGCTGGTGGGAACCAGCCAGCCAGGCTTGCGCACGGCTGACAGGTAGTGCTGCTCCAGCAGGGCAGCCGACTCCTGCAGGCGGTGCTCCAGCACCTGGGCCGATTCCAGCTGCTGAAAACTGTTTCCCCAATGGTTCTGCCAATGCAGGGTGAGGCCGCTCAGCGCCAGCATGCACAGGCCGATGCCCGCCAGGGTGCCGTCGGCGGCCTTGTGCAGACCGGCCAGCAGAGGGGAACGGCGGGCGGCCTGACGGCCGGAGAGAGAACCCTGGATCAGGGCGAGCGGGCGGGTGCGGGCCGTCCTGGTCACGCCCCGCCCCACAACACCCAGGGCCTCCCGGGCGGTCATGCGGTGGGGCAGATTCGCGGCGACCAAGGATTCAGATCCGGATCCCGCAAGTCAACCACTCAGGCCGCGTGCCAGCAAGGGGGCAAGGGCCGTTTGGCTGGAGGATGCTGACGCTCCGGCCTAGCCGGCGAGGAGCACCAGATTGGTGAAGGTGAGGCCATTCCAGAGGGCGTGCATCAGCACGCAGGGGGCGAGGCGGCCGCTGCGCAGGCGCAGCCAGCCCAGGCCCAGGCCCAGCACCAGCAGGGGCGCCAGTTCCCCCAGGCTGAGATGGGCCAGCGCGAAGGTGAGGGCGCTGGCCAGCAGTCCAGGGATCGCCCCCCAGCGCAGCCCCAGAACAGGCAGCAGCACCCCACGGAACAGGGTCTCCTCAAACAGGGGGGCCAGCACGACGGCGGTGAAGCCGAATCCCGCCAGCGCCCAGGGATCACGGGCCTGCAGCACCAGCTCGAGCAGCGGATTGCTGCCGCCCGGATCTCCCACCAGCCGGTCGATCAGCCAGCCGCTCACAGCCACCAGGGGCAACACCATCAGCAGACCGGCGAACGCCCGGGCCAGGGCGCTGGTGAAGGGTTGCCACTGCCATTGCAGCCAGCCACCGGCCGGGGCCGCGCTGGCGATGCCAGCCAGCTGCCGGGCCAGGATCATCAGCGGCGGCAGCATCAGGCCGGCGTAGAGCAGCACCACCTGCAGGCTCTGCTGACGCAGGGGCTGGTCCGCCAGCGGCGCCAGCAAGCGCCCGCTCAGGGGGGCCAGCAGCAACGGCACCCCCAGCTCGCCCAGCACCACGAAGCCGCCCGCGATCAGCAGCGTCACGTCCACCAGGTTGAGCAGGGGCCCCTGCAGGGGCGGGAACACCGGCTGCCGGCGCCAGGCCAGCCACAGCTCGCGCAGCAGCAGGGACAGGCCAACAAGCAGCAGGGCGCTGGGCAACCAGCTAACCCCCAGCAGGCGCAGGGCCGCCTGGCGCTGCACCGGCTCCAGACGGCAGGCCGCCAAAGCGGCCACCTGGGGGCCATCCAGGGCGCCGCAGAGCAACTGACGCGTGAGCGGCGAGAGGGCCGGCGTCCAGATGGCCAGCTGATCCGCCAGCTCCGTGCCGGAGCCGCCGTTCCCGCGCGTTGCCCCGTTCTCCCCCAGCCAGCCCAGCAGGGGGCGCTGCTCGGGCGGAACCTGGGCGGAGAGCTTCTCCAGCAGGGGGGCGCTGCTCGGCGGATCTCCCGTGAGCCGTTGCAGCAGCAGCTGCTGGAGCAGCTGATCGGGGGTGCCCGGTCCGCCCTCCTGCATCCGCTGCTCCAGCAGCTGTTCCGCCAGCTCGGCCGGCACCCCGGAGCCGATCAGCAGGGAACGCACGCCTGCGGGCAGCGCGGGAGCGGCCAGCAGCTCCAGCTGCAGCTGGCGGACCGACAGGGCCGGATTCACCGACGGCCGCTCCAGGCTCTCCCGCAGGCCACTCACCCAGAGCAGCACGCTCAGGGCCAGGCTGAGCAGGGCGAGCAGCACCTGCCAGCTGGCGGGCGACCGGGGAGAAGTCGGGGTCAAGAACGGCCAGGCGACGCTCCCATACGATGCTGCAGCGCAGCCCTGGATCCGTGTCACTCCGGCTTGTGCTGGTCCGCCACGGGCTCAGCAGCTTCAACGTTGAGCACCGCATCCAGGGCCGCGACGATCTCAGCGCCCTCACCCCCGAAGGCGTGGAGCAGGCCCTGGCCACCGGCCGGGCATTGGCCGATCTACCGCTGCACGCGGTCTACAGCTCCCCCCTGCGCCGGGCCGCTGACACCTGTCGCCACCTGCTCAGCAGCCACGGCCAGGCCATCGAGCCCCAGCTCAGCGACCGTTTGCTGGAAATCGACCTTGAGCCCTGGAGCGGCCTGCGCCGCGATGAACTGCGCCAGCGCTTTCCCCAGCAGGAAGCGCTCTGGCGCCAGGCTCCCCACACGCTCGAACTGGAGCGGGCCGATGGCCGGCGCTACAACCCGCTGGCCGAGCTGCTTGCCCAGGCCGGCAGCTTCCGGGAGCAGCTGCTCGATCAGTACAGCGAGGCCCTGCACGGCACGGACGCCACCGTGCTGGTGGTGGGCCATAACGCCATCCTGCGCTGCCTGGTGCTGGCGCTGCTGGGCTTGAACGGCGAGGGCTTCCGCCGGCTGCGTCTCGACAACGCCTCGGTGTCGGTGCTCAACCTCAGCCGCCAGGAGGGCGGTGACGTGCAGGTGCAGCTGGAATCCCTCAACAGCACCGCCCATCTGGGATCTCCCCTGCCTGCCAAGGGGAAGGGGGCGCGTCTGCTGCTGGTGCGCCACGGCGAAACCGACTGGAACCGCCAGGGCCGCTTCCAGGGCCAGATCGACATTCCCCTCAACGCCAACGGCCGGGCCCAGGCCGAGGCGGCGGGCAGCTTCCTCGCCCCCGTGCCGATTCAGCGGGCCTACACCAGCTCGATGGCCCGGCCCCGCCAGACGGCCGAGGCGATCCTGGCCAGCCATCCCGGGGTGCCCCTCACCAGCACCACGGGCCTGGTGGAGATCGGCCACGGGCTCTGGGAAGGCCGGCTGGAGCGGGAGATCGACCAGGGCTGGCCCCAGCTGCTGGCCGACTGGAAGCGGGCGCCAGAGACCGTGCAGATGCCTGAGGGCGAAACCATCCATCAGGTGTGGGACCGCTCCTGCGCCACCTGGCACACCATCGCCAGCAGCCTCTCTGGCGAGGAGACGGCCCTGGTGGTGGCCCATGACGCCGTGAACAAGACGATCCTCTGCGCCCTGCTCGGGCTCACCCCGGCTGACATCTGGACGATCAAACAGGGCAACGGCGGCGTGACCGTGATCGATTACCCCCAGGGCAGCGGCGGTCCAGCGGTGGTGGCGGCCATGAATCTCACGGCCCACCTGGGCGGCGTGCTCGATCGCACAGCTGCGGGCGCCCTTTAGAACGATGGCGGCTCCCCGATGGCTGCACCGGGTGGACCTGCTGGCAGCGCCCGGCGAGTCGGCCCTTGTGGGCGACGCCCTGATCGATGCGCAGGGGCGCCTGGAGTGCTGGGGGGAAGGGGTGCCCGCCAGGGCCGAAGCCCTGGGGCTGGCCCCCACCGAGGCCCGGGGCTGGCTGCTGGCGCCACCGCTGGTGGATGCCCATTGCGTGCTGGAGCAGCCCTGGCACGGGCAGGAGGAGAACCTGGCCAGCCTGGCGGCCAGCGCTGCGGCCGGCGGCTACGGCACGGTGGCCTTGCTGCCCTGGGCCCGGCCCTGGCGCGACCGACCGGAGCGCCTCCAGGGCCTGAGCTGGCCCGAGCCGCTGCGCCTGCGCCTCTGGGGCAGTTTCAGCTGCGATGGCGCTGACGCCGAGCTGGCCCTGCACCGCGAACAGCTGGAGGCCGGTGCCATCGGGCTGGCCGCTGCCGCTCACCTGCCCCCCCTGGCCCTGCTGGAGCGCGGACTGCTGCTGGGGGAGATGGGCCAGCGGCCCCTGCTGGTGGCGCCCCGCCAGGACGACCTCAGCGCCGGCGGCTTCGTGCGCGAGGGGGTGGAGGCCCTGCGGGCCGGCTGGCCCCCCGATCCTCTGCTGAGCGAAACCCTGCCGCTGCAAAGCCTGCTCACCCTGGCCGCCGCCAGGGCGGATCGGCGTCTGGTGCTGATGAATCTCTCCACCGCGGCAGCGGTGGAGATGCTGGCCGCGGCTGCCGCACCGCCGCCGGCCACCGTGAGCTGGTGGCATCTGGTTGCCGATACCGCCAGCCTCCAGCCCACGGCCGAGGGCTGGCATGTGCAGCCCTCCCTGGGGGGCCCGGCCGACCGCCTTGCACTGATCGCGGGGCTGCGCCGTGGGCTGATCAGCGCCGTGGCCAGCCAGCACCTGGCGCTGGATCCGGAGGAGCAGCTGCTGCCGGTGGACCAGCGCCGCCCCGGCCTGGCCGCCCATGGTGCCCCCCATGGCCTGGTGCTGCCGCGCCTGTGGCAGGAGCTGGTGGTGGGCCAGGGCTGGAGTGCCGCCGAGCTCTGGCACGTGCTCTGCTGGGGCCCGGCCGGCCTGCTCGGCGAAGCCGGAGAGGTACTGCGGCAGGGCAGCCACCGCTGGCTGTTGTTCGATCCGCAGGCCCGCGCCCGCTGGACGGGACAGGACAGCCTGTCACGGGCAGCCAATCAGCCCCTGCTGGGCAGCGAACTGCGCGGGCAGGTGCGCGCCACAGGGCTCACGGCTCCCGGGAGCTGGAGTCTGCCGGCAGCAGGCTGCCGGTCTGATTGAAGGGGAAGAAGCGCCAGAAGGCGCGGCCGATGATCTCGCGCTGGGGCAGGAAAGGCCCCCCGGGCCAGAAGCGACCATCCCAGCTGTTGGCCCGGTTGTCGCCAAGGGCCAGCACATGGCCCGGCGGCACCACCGCGTTGATCGTGCGGCAGGGACCCATCCCCTGGGCATCCACCGGGCACAGATTGCGCACCCAGGGCTCGCTGACGGGCTGGCCATCGATCGTGACCTTGCCCCTGGGATCCACCACCACCCGCTCGCCGGGCAGGGCAACCACCCGCTTGATGTAGGCGTCACAGGCCGGGCTGGCCAGGCCGGGCAGGTTGCCCAGCACCGGCAGATTCACCAGGGCACAGCGCAGGGGATTGCGCGCGGTGCTGCTGGACAGCACCGGATCGAAATGGTGGGGGGAGTGGAACACCACGATTTCGCCGCGGCGGGGCGCCCGGCGGCGGTAGGTGAGCTTCTCCACCAGCAGGCGGTCCTGGATCTGCAGGCCGGGCAGCATCGAGCCTGAGGGGATGTAGCGCGCCTCAACCAGGTACTGGCGGATTCCCAGAGCCACCACCAGGGTGATGGCCACGCTGCGCCAGAAAGCCCAGGGGCTCTCCCCCCCCTGCTCCGCGGCTTGGTTGTGCTCACTCAATGGCTGCATCGGATCGGGCCCAAGGCAGATTAGGCGTGCCCCTGCGCCCTCCTGGCCCATGGCACGCCCCCGCTGGCTCAGGCCCAGCCCTCACGGCCAACCCGCCCGCGCCCAGCGCGCCTGGGATCGCTTCGTGGCGGTGTGGGCCAGCCTGAACCTGCTGTGGGTGGCCTTCGACCTCAGCTACGTGCCTCTGCGCACGTTCTGGCTGCAGCGCAACCTCCATCCGATCCCCTCGGTGCCCCTGGTGGTGCCGCTGCCCTTCCTCCCCGATCTCACCCCGTTGGTCGACCCGATCAAGGGGATCGAACCGCACCGCGAAACCCAGACCTACCTCGAGCGGTTCGCGCGGCTCGACCAGGCGCTGCTGGCCGGGCCCGTCACCAGCCCCGGCACCAGGCGGCTGCTGGCCGACCAGGTGGAGCTCACCAGCCAGATGATCGATGGGAATCCCTTCCTGGCCTCGGAGAAGAGCTCCACCCTGGAGAAGATCAAGAACCGGCTGCGCCAGCGGGCCAACCGCGACTCCGCCAAGCAGGCCTCCCGGCTGCTGCTCAGTGAGCCGTGGCTGGCGACCCGATCCTGGAACGAGGAGCGCCGCTTCTGGCGGGAGCAGGTGCTGCCCCTGGTGGAAACCAACTACTGGCGCTCGATCGATGAGAACGCCAGGCCCACCGACCATGCCTGGCGGATCGACCTGCTGCTGTTTCAGTGGGTGTTCGTGCTGGACATCCTGCAGCGGGTGGTGGGGCTGCGGCGACGGCTGCCAGGCCTGAGCTGGCGGGACGCCCTGCTGCGCCGCTGGTTCGACCTGCCGCTGCTGCTGCCCTTTTGGCGCTGGTTGCGGATTGTGCCGGTGGTGGAACGGCTGCAGAGCTCCCGCCTGGTGAACCTCGAACCCCTGCGAGCGGTGGTGAGCCGCGGGGTGGTGGCCCTGCTGGCCCTGGAGCTGTTCGAGGTGCTGGCCCTGCAGTTGCTGGATGGCGCCCAGAGCCTGGTGCGCTCCCCCCGCCTGCCCCAGCGGCTGCGGGCCCTGCGCAGCCACCAGAGCGTGGTGCGCTCTGACGATGAGCAGGAGCTGGTGGAGCTGGTGCGCATCTGGGCGCCGCTGCTGCTCACCCAAGTGGCCCCCCGGCTGGCGCCGGAACTGCACGGCCTGCTCGACTACACCCTGCGCCAGAGCCTGGAGCGCTCCGTGGTGCCACCGCCCCTGCGCCAGATCAGACCCCTGCTGCAGATGGAGTCGGGCATCAGCCGCCAGCTGGCGGGCGGCATGGTCGACAGCCTGCTCGACCTCTCACGGCGCTCCGGCGAACGGCTGGCCCAGCGTGACGACCGTCAGCTGCAGCTGCTGCGCCAGTGCATCGATCGCTTCTGGGAGGAACTGGCCCTCGCCCTCGAGACCGGCACGGCGCTGCAGCGCTCCCAGGACCTGGTGTGTGCGCTGATCGAGGGGGTGAAGGGCACCTATCTCAGCCAGATCAACCGCTCGAGCATCGAGGCATTGATCCAGGAACTCGACCTGCTGATGGCCAGCGCCAGGGACCAGCAGGCGGGAGAATCAGACCCTGGGGCCACCGGCTGAGCGCTCAGCTGAACAGCCCCTCCCACTCGCTCTGCTGAAAACCGGTGACCGTACGGCCATCCTCCAGCACCAGGAACGGCCGCTTGATCAGCTTGCCGTCGCTGGCCAGGGCCTGGAGCAGGCTGGCGTCGTCCATGGCCTGCACTGCTGCAGCTCCCAGAGCCCGGTAGCTCTGGCCGCTGGTGTTGAGCAGGCGCTTGCGGCCCAGCTGATCGAGCGCAAGCTGCAGTTCTCCTGGTGAGGGAGGCTGGACAGTGATGTCGATCAGCGCAACGTTGGCAGAGGAGCCGACTTGTGCACCAGCTGTGGGATCAAGCCCCCGCGATTGCAGCCAGGCGATGGCTTTGCGGCAGGTGGAGCAGCGTGGATAGCTGTAGAGCTTCAAGCGCTTCGGGCGAAGGTTCAGCGACCCACCAGCGATTTGAGGGCGCCCAGCAGACTGTTGGAACCCTGGCCCACGCCGGAGTCCGGCCGGGTGCGCACGGTCACGTCGCCATTGACGCTGGTGCGGCAGCTGAGGCGGTAGTTGGCGGGCCGGTCTGCCAGATACACCTTCTCCACGTCGGAGCGAGGGGAGAGGTTCTGCATTCCCTCCACCACTTCCATCACGCAGGTGCCGCACTGGCCCAGGCCACCGCAGTTGTTGAGGTTGTTGAGGCCCTTGTAGGGGTTGATGCCCGCGTCGAGGGCAGCTTTGCGCAGATTGGCACCCTCGATGCATCCCACCTGCTGGCCTTCCTGTTCAAAACGGATGGTGGGCACGGTCGGACGGGAGGTGAACGCGCCGCCAAACTTAGGCCCCCCGGGGTCCGCCTGCCTAGCATCGCGGCCAGTTGTTGCCAGGACGTGCAGCAGGCAGGCGATTTCGACCTGGTGGCCCAGCACCTGATCCCGGGCTACGCCAGCCTGGCCCGCCTGGGGGTGGCCCTGCTGGCGGCGTCCCCCTCGGCCTCGCGGCCCGGGGCGGCGGTGCTGGTCGCCGGCTGCGGCACCGGCGCCGAGCTGGTGGAGGCCCGGGCCCAGCGCCCGGACTGGCGGGTCACCGCCCTCGATCCATCGGCGACGATGCTCGCCGCGGCCCAGGCACGCCTCGGCCCCACATCGGCGGAGGCGATCCACTGGCGCCAGGCCAAGGTGGAGGATCTGGAGGTGGAGGGCGGCGAGCGGTTTGCCGGCGCCCTTTCGGTGCTGGTGCTGCAATCCCTGCCCGACGACGGCACCAAACTCACCTTTCTCAGCGCCCTGGCCCGCAGCCTGGAGCCAGGAGCCCAGCTGCTGCTGGTCGACCTGATGGCACCGGAACGCTCACCGCTGCAGGCGCAGGTGCAGCATGCCTGGCTGGGCTTTCAGCGGGCCAGTGGCATGGGTGACCAGGACGAACAGCTCGCTGCCCATACCAAGGGCCTGCATCCGATCGGTCTCTCCCGGCTCACGTCCCTGGTGAATGCGGCCGGCTTCAGCGATCCGGCCCGGGTGTTTCAGGCCCTGGACGTGGAAGGGTTCCTGGTTCAGCGAACGGCCTGAGCGGCGGCGGCCACGCAGCGCTCCAGCAGCTCCGGAACCGCCCCGGCATCCAGCCAGCCGGTGATCTCGATGACCCGCCCCTCCATGTTCTTGTAGGTGCGGAAGAACTCAGCCACCTCCTCCAGCTGGTTGCTGGCGATCTGGCGGATCGAGTGAATGCCCCTGTGCAGCTGGCTCGCCTCGGGCACGCAGATCAGCTTGCCGTCGTGGGCGCCGCTGTCCACCATGTCGAGGATGCCGATCGGCCGCGACCGGATCAGGCAACCGGCGAAGGTGGGCTCCTCCATGATCACCATGGCATCGAGGGGAGCACCGTCCTCCGCCAGGGTGTTGGGAACAAAGCCGTAATCGAACGGGTAACGCACCGAGGAGTGCAGGATGCGGTCGAGGGCCATCACCCCCGCCTCGGCGTTGTATTCGTATTTATTGCGGCAGCCCGCCGGAATCTCCACCACCAGATTCACCAGCCCTGGCGCTGGGGATGCCGGCAGGTGACGGAGATCCATTGAGGGTGGCGGAACCGGGGGGATAGGGGCGGCCTGCCATCACGGCCACCAGGGGAACCGTGATGCTCAGGATGCCGATCAGGGCGCCGAAAAGCCCGGCAAGAGGTTGCAGACCCGGACTGTAGGGATCCTCCGGGTTGTCACCTGTCTCCGGGGCGGATTGGTCGGCTTGCTCCCGGCTGTTGCGGGCGGGGGCGAGAGCCTCAGTGGCTTGGTGGGATCCGTGCCTGGTTGACGTGTTCATGAAGAGGGCACGTCCCGTCGGTCTGAAGCTCGCTCAAGCTGGGCCTTGGAGTCGCTCTTCAGGGGATGGGTGCCAGAAGGCCGGGTGGCCCGGCTGAAAAAGATCAATTTGATTTTGCCACCAATGGCCACTGGCTGACGGGTTCGGTGGTCCGCAGTTGACCAAAGCTGGTGGATCGACAGACGCCGGGCAGGAGACAGACCTCAGGCAGCGGGCCGGGAGTGCTGCTCAAAGCGGCTGCTGGTTTCGTGGTGCAGGCCTGGCTGGGGATCCAGGCGTTCGAGGCGCTGACGGATGGTGCGCAACTCGTCGAGGATGGAACCCAGCAACTGCTGGGTGGCCGTGGAAGGGGAGTTGAGCACCTCCACCGTCACCTCCTTGATGCGCAGCACATCCCTGGCAAAGCGGGCCACCTCGTTGGGGTGAAAGAGCAGCGGATCCTTCTGATCGCTGCGGTATTCGGGGTTGAGCCGACGGGGGTTGAAGGGGGGATTGAGGTTGCGTGGGTCGGTGTTGGTGTAGCGGTACACCGATGCCCGCGAACGATTGAGCGCCTTCTGCACGTCGTCGATCCCGATCAGCGCTTCGGCGGGGTTCGGCGTGGACTCGCCGCCACCCGGCACCAGCTGGGCAAGGGAGCCTTCGCCGGGATGGGAAGCCGAAAGAGCATGAACAGCCTCGCCCGTGACTGCAGCCGAACGGGCGCCCTCGCGACCATGGGGACCACGCTGCCCTTCGAAGCCAGCCTGCTGAACGGGCCCGGCAGAGATCCCATGCGGCCCAGATCCATCGAGCTGCTCGATCCGGCCCAGGTTGACGGAATGACCCGGACCAAAAGGCATGAGTCTCAACTTGGACAAAATAGATTTTCACAATCTAGCAGAAGGCATCCTGAAATGATGTTCGGCCTGCGCAGGGGCCACTCCAGGGCTGGGAAGCCACTCCAGGGCTGGTGGTAGCTTCCGCGCACCCCCTGCCTGCTCCCGCCATGCGCGTCTCCCGCCTGATGCTGGTGACGCTGAGGGACGATCCAGCGGAGGCTGAGATCCCCTCCCACAAACTGCTCCTGCGGGCGGGCTTCATCCGCCGCCTGTCCCCAGGGATTTACGCCTATCTGCCGCTGATGTGGCGGGTGTTGCGCAAGGTGGCCCAGGTGGTGCGCGAGGAACTGGACAGGACCGGTGCCCTGGAAACTCTCCTGCCCCAGCTGCAGCCCGCCGAACTCTGGCAGCGCAGCGGCCGCTGGGCCGGCTATACCGCCGGCGAGGGAATCATGTTCCACCTGGAGGACCGCCAGGGCCGCGAGCTCGGCCTGGGCCCCACCCATGAGGAGGTGATCACCACCCTGGCGGCCGATCTGCTGCGCTCCTACCGGCAGCTGCCGGTGAATCTCTATCAGATCCAGACCAAATTCCGCGATGAGATCCGCCCGCGCTTCGGCCTGATGCGGGGGCGGGAATTCATCATGAAGGACGCCTATTCCTTCCACGCCGACGAAGCCTGTCTGCGCGACACCTACGCAGCGATGGACCAGGCCTACCGGCGCATCTTCGCCCGCTGCGGCCTGCGCGCCGTGGCCGTGGAGGCCGACAGCGGCGCGATCGGCGGCTCCGCCAGCCAGGAATTCATGGTTACCGCTGACGCCGGCGAAGACCTGATCCTGGCCAGTGGCGACGGCCGCTATGCCGCCAACCAGGAGCGGGCCGTGTCCCTGCCCGCGGAGGCTGTGCCCCTGCCGGACGGAGTGCGCCAGGGCGGCCACGGCGAGGAGCTCACCACCCCGGGCCAGACCACGATTGAGACCCTCTGCGAGGCCCATGGCTTCGACGCCAGCCAGCTGGTGAAGGTGCTGCTCTTGCTCGCCCGCTTCGAGGACGGAACCCGGCAGCCCCTGCTGGTGAGCCTGCGCGGCGATCAGGAACTCAACGACGTGAAGCTGGCCAACGCCGTGACGGGCCGGCTCGGCGTCGCGCATGGTGCCCTGCTGGGCGTGGATCCGCTCTCCCCGGAACTGGTGCGCAGTGAGGGGCTGGAGCTGGATCTCTCAAGCCTGCCCCTGGGCTACCTGGGGCCCGATCTGGCCGATGCCGTGCTTGGGGGCCAGGGGTTGGTGGTGGATGGGTCAGATGCAAAAGCTGGAATTGCCGGTGTGGCATCGCTCGCGCAAGCGAAGCCCCGCCTCCAGCGCTCCTTCCTGCGCCTGTTCGATCCCACCGCCGCCGCCCTGGCGGCCTTTGTGTGCGGCGCCAACCGGGTTGATGCCCACCGCGTGGGGGCCAGCTGGAGCGGCCTGGGGGTGGAGCCTGCCGCCGATGCGGTGGTGGATCTGCGCAACGCCCAGGCCGGCGACCGCTGCCTGCACGATCCCGAGCAGCGGCTGGAAGCCAACCGCGGCATCGAGGTGGGCCACATCTTCCAACTGGGGCGCAAGTACTCCACCGCCATGGAGGCCTGCTTCACCAGCGAGAGCGGCGAGCTCCAGCCTTTCTGGATGGGTTGCTACGGCATCGGCGTGTCGCGGCTGGCCCAGGCGGCGGTGGAACAGCACCACGACGCCAACGGCATCCGCTGGCCCCTGGCGATCGCCCCCTTCGAGGTGGTGGTGGTGCCCGCCAACATCAGCGATGGGCAGCAGGCGACCCTGGCCGAGCAGCTCTACGCCCAGCTGCAGGAGGCCGGGGTGGACGTGCTGCTTGACGACCGCTCGGAACGGGCTGGCGTGAAGTTCAAGGACGGCGATCTGCTGGGCATTCCCTGGCGGGTGGTGGTGGGCCGAGCCGCCGCTGAGGGCCGGGTGGAACTGGTGGACCGTCAGGGCGGCGAACCGGAGATCGTGGAGGCAAGCGCCCTGCTGGGGCTGCTCCTGCCCCGGATCGAGCAGCAGCGTCGCGGACTCGCCTAGGGGGTTGGCAGCCTGGGCGGAATGGGGCACTGCCTAGGATTGCTGCCCTCCCGCCGCTCTCCCCGATGCCCGCCTTCCTCGACACGGTGCTCGAGCCGCTTCGCGTCCTGGCGCGCTGGTGGCGCGGCAGCGTCCGGGTGATCCCGGCCGTGGCCTTGGCGATGTGCCTTCTGCTGGGGGCCTGCAGCAGCGCCTCCAGCGGGCTCAGCGGCAACTACGTGGACGACACCGTGTCGGTTGCGGATTCCCTGCTGGCCACGATCGCCCTGCAGGCCGACGATCCCGGCCGCAGCTCCGCCGAAAGCGAAGCGCGCAGCCTGATCAACGCCTATGTGGCCCGCTACCGCCCCCGGGCTTCCGTGAATGGCCTGGCCTCCTTCACCACCATGCAGACCGCCCTCAATTCCCTGGCCGGGCACTACGCCAACTACCCCAATCGTCCTGTGCCCGACGCCTTGCGGGAGCGCCTCACCAAGGAGCTGCAGAAAGCTGAGCGGGGGGTTGTTCGGGGCGCCTGAGCTGGCCCTTTACGAAAGGGCCCCCCATCTGAGAGGCTCCCTGATTGTGCTTCAAAGCGGCTTCGGGCCGTCGTCTCCTTGGCCAACGTCGTCGTCATCGGTGCGCAGTGGGGTGACGAGGGCAAGGGCAAGATCACCGATCTCCTGAGCCGCTCCGCCGATGTGGTGGTCCGTTACCAGGGCGGTGTGAATGCCGGCCACACGATCGTTGTGAACAATCAGGTGCTCAAACTGCACCTGATTCCCTCCGGAATTCTCTATCCCGACACGGCCTGTCTGATCGGTTCGGGCACCGTTGTGGACCCCCGGGTGATGCTCGGTGAGCTCGACATGCTGATCGAGCTGGGCATCGATGTGGGCGGCCTGCAACTGGCCTCCACCGCCCACGTGACCATGCCCTACCACCGCCTGCTGGACCAGGCGATGGAGCAGCGCCGCGGCGATCGCCGCATCGGCACCACCGGCCGGGGCATCGGCCCCACCTACGCCGACAAGTCGGAGCGCAACGGTATCCGCGTGATCGACATCCTCGACGAGGGTCGCCTGCGGGATCGCCTGGCCGGTGTTCTGGCCGAGAAGAACGAGATCCTGCAGAAACTGTATGGCTTGGAGCCCCTCGACTTCGAAGCCGTTGTCAAGGAATACGTGGCCTACGGCCAGCGTCTGGCACCCCACGTGGTGGACTGCACCCGCGCCATCCACCAGGCGGCCCGCGCCCGCAAGAACATCCTCTTCGAGGGCGCCCAGGGGACCCTGCTCGACCTCGACCACGGCACCTATCCCTACGTCACCTCCTCGAACCCGGTGAGCGGCGGCGCCTGCATCGGCGCCGGTGTGGGGCCCACCCTGATCGACCGGGTGATCGGCGTGGCCAAGGCCTACACAACCCGGGTGGGTGAGGGGCCCTTCCCCACCGAGCTGGAGGGCAGCCTCAACGACCACCTCTGCGATCGCGGTGGTGAGTACGGCACCACCACCGGCCGCCGCCGCCGCTGCGGTTGGTTCGACGGCGTGATCGGCCGCTACGCCGTGGAGGTGAATGGTCTCGACTGCCTGGCGATCACCAAGCTCGACGTGCTCGATGAGCTCGACGAAATCCAGGTGTGTGTGGCCTACGAGCTCGATGGCCAGCGCATCGAGCACTTCCCCAGCTCCGCTGAGGACTTCGCCCGCTGCCAGCCGATCTTTCAAACCCTGCCGGGCTGGCAGACCTCCACAGCCGATTGCCGCAGCTTGGAGGATCTCCCCCCCACCGCCATGAGCTATCTGCGCTTCCTGGCCGAACTGATGGAAGTGCCGATCGCGATCGTGTCGCTGGGCGCCGACCGCGACCAGACGATCGTGGTGGAAGATCCCATCCACGGCCCGAAGCGGGCCCTGCTCAGCGTCTGAGCGGTCAGCCAACCCTTCGCCCGCCCCAATCGGCAGCGTCCACCCAGCCCCCCCCTCCCCATGACCGCCATGAGCCTTGATGTCGTCGGCATCGGCAACGCCATCGTTGACGTGCTGGTGCAGTCGGATGACCAGTTCCTGGTTGATCACGGACTCACCAAGGGCACGATGGCCCTGGTGGATGAGCAGCAGGCCGAGCGGCTCTACGCCAGCGTGGGCGCGGGCCTGGAGACCTCCGGTGGGTCGGCGGCCAACACCCTGGCCGGGATCGCCCAGCTGGGCGGCCGGGCCGGCTTCATCGGCCGGGTGCGCGACGACCAGCTCGGGGCGATCTTCAGCCACGACATCCGCGCCGTGGGCACCCGCTTCGACACGCCGGCGGCCACGGCAGGCCCCTCCACGGCCCGCTGCCTGATCCTGGTCACACCCGATGCCCAGCGCACGATGTGCACCTACCTGGGTGCTTCGGTGGGCCTCGATCCCGCCGACCTCGATCTCGACCTGGTGGCCCAGGCCAAGGTGCTCTATCTGGAGGGCTACCTCTGGGACAGCGAGGCCGCCAAACGGGCCTTCATCGCCGCCGCCGAGGTGGCCCGGGCCAACGGCGGCGAAGTGGCCCTCAGCCTCTCCGATGCCTTCTGCGTGGAGCGCCACCGCGACAGCTTTCAGGAGCTGGTGGATGGCCATGTGGACATCCTGTTCGCCAACGAGATGGAGATCACCTCCCTCTACGCCACCACCACCTTCGAGGAAGCGCTTGAGCAGGTGCGGGGCCGCTGCCGGGTCGCCGCCCTCACCCGCAGCGAGCAGGGGTCGGTGGTGCTGGCCGACGGCAGCTGCCACAGCGTCGCCCCCTACAGCCTGGGGCAGCTGGTGGACACCACCGGCGCGGGAGACCTCTATGCCGCCGGCTTCCTCCATGGCTGGACCCAGGGAGAGGCACCCGAACGTTGCGGCCAGCTGGGCTCCCTCTGCGCCGGCCAGGTGGTGACCCAGCTGGGGCCACGCCCCCAGTGCGATCTCAAGGAACTGGTGCAGCGTCACCTGGGCTGAGCCCGCAGCTGGCGGCCAGCCAGCCGCCGTAGCTGGAGCTGCACTCGGCCTGCCAGTGGATCCATTCCGGGGTGGTGTAGCTGTGCAGCTGGTGCACCGCCGCCTCCAGCTCCGCCAGGCGGCTGGGGTGGGACTTGATCAGCAGCTGCACCTCCTCACCGCGCTCCAGCTCCCCCTGCCAGCGGTAGAGGGAGCGCAGCGGCTGCAGCGCCACACAGGCCGCCAACCGCCGCTCCAGCAGCGCCTCGGCCAGGGCCTCCGCCAGCGCAGGCGTGGCTTCCGTGGTGAGGGCCAGCAGCAGCCTGGCGGCCGGCAGGGCAGCGCTTTCGGGCAGGGACATTCAGGCCGGATGCTCAGCCCTCCAGGCTGCCAGCAACCGCAGCAGCTGCTCCTGGGTGCCTGCACGCAGCGCCTGCGATCGCGGCGGCTGGCGCAGCAGCAGCAGCCGGCAGCCCTGGGCCGCCGCCACCTGGCGCCAGAGCGTTTCGGTGGGTGGGCCGGACTGGCGCGCCACGATCGCCTCGATCCGCCAGCGACGCACCAGGGCGGCCTCCACGGCATCCGCCTGCGCCAGGGGCTGCAGGCAGGCCAGCCGCTCCGGGGCCAGCCCGGCGCTGAGGGCCCGCTGCAGGGCCCCGGGCCGGGGCAGCACCCTGGCGTGGTGCCGGGCGCCTGGCGTGGCCGCCACGGCCTCGGCCAGCTGGCGGGCGCCGATCGCCAGCAGCAGCCGCCTGCCGGCGAGGTGGGCGGTGGCCAGATCCGCCAGCCGCGCCAGCCAGGTCACCCCGCCAGGGGGCTCCAGGCCGGCCGGCCCAGGCCGCAACAGACGCAGCAGCGGCACCTGAGCCTGAGCGCAGGCCCGCTCCAGTTGCGGGTGAATCACCTGGGCAAACGGATGGGCTGCGTCGATCACGGCGCGGAACGGGCGGCCCTGCAGGCGGGCAGCCTCCAGGGCGCCGCGCAGGGGCTCACTTCCCCTCAGGGCCCCCACCTGCAGCTCCAGGCGGGGATGGCAGGGGTAGGCGCAGGCCGCCTCCGCTGTGACCACACTCACCCGCAGCAGCCAGCCCTGCTCCAGCACGGCCCGGGCCAGCGGCGGGCCATCGCCGGTGCCGCTGAACAACCACAGGCGCCGGGCCGGGTGGTGGCCGCCGGGGCCACTGTGCATCAGGATGGCTGCCACGATTGCAGGGCTCCGGCGTGAATCACTGTCTGCTGGAAGTGGATGTGCTGGAAGCGCCCCAGGTGCGCTATACCCAGGACAACCAGACTCCCGTGGCCGAGATGCTGGTGCAGATCGACGGCCTGCGGCCGGACGATCCGCCGGGTCAGCTGAAGGTGGTGGGCTGGGGCAATCTGGCCCAGGACCTGCAGAACCGCGTCCAACCGGGCCAGCGCCTGGTGCTGGAAGGACGCCTGCGCATGACGACCGTGACCCGCCAGGACGGGGTGAAGGAAAAGCGGGCGGAGTTCACCGTGGCCCGCCTCCATCCGCTCGGCACGGACGGCGGCTCCTCAACTGCCCTACCGCAGGCATCGGCAGCCACCCGGCCCCCTGCCCAGGGAGCTCCCCAGCCAGCGCGCCGGGCCGGAGCCCCAGCCTCAGCTCCCGCTCCCGCCCCAGCCGCGCAGCCCAGCTGGAATGCCTCACCCCTGGTGCCCGACCTGCCTGACGACGACGACATCCCCTTCTGAGGAGCCGGTCTTGTGAGCAGCCGATCAGCGTGCCGGGCCTGCCGGAGGGTTCTCACTGATCCGGTCGAGCAGTTCGCCCAGCTCCCGCTCCAGGGCCGCCAGATCCAGCCGCCAGTCAGGCCAGGCGCCGCTGTCGATCTGGCGCAGCAGCCAGAGTCGATCGGCCTGCAGCTGCTCCAGCAGCTCGGCGGTTGAGCAGCTGCTGGGGTCGGGGGCCATGGGGATACAGGAGGATGGACCGTATGCAAGCACTTCTCTCACCTGGGAGTCTGGTCACCGTGGCCGGAGCCGCTCTCTCCGTGATCGGCTGGATCGGCTACGCCAGTGGCAACCCCAATCTCAGCCTGCCCACGATCTTCTACGGCATTCCGATTCTGCTGGGCGGGCTGGCCTTGAAATCGTCGGAACTGGCACCGGCCCGGCGGCTGACGCCGGCAGCGGCTCTGCGCAACCTGCGCGAGCGGCCGGAGAGCGAACCCCTGCGCAAACTCGTGGCTGACGTGCTGCGCTGGCGCTACGGCCAGAAGGCCCACCTGGAGAGCTCCCTGGAGGTGCTCAAGCTCTGGGATGAGGACAACCCGCCCCAGCTGGAGAGCGTGGAGGAACTCGACTGCAACGGTGCCTATGGCATTCGCCTGCTGTTCGCCACGGGCGGGGTACCGTTCAGGCTCTGGCAGGAACGGCAGGAGCGCCTGGGGCGTTTCTTCGGGCCGGGCCTGATGGCGGAGCTCGATCAGCTCGACGATGGCCATCTGCGCCTCTCCCTGCTGCCCGCAACGGCCCAGACCGCTGCCGAGGCCTGAACACCCCACCACCGCGCCGCCCATCCCGAGCCCAGACGCCGTGAGCCAAGACCCCGCCATCAGCCACACCGATGCCCTGCGGGTTTCGGTGCTCAGCGAAGCCCTGCCCTACATCCAGCGCTTCGCCGGCCGCCGGGTGGTGGTGAAATACGGCGGGGCGGCGATGGTGAAGGCCGAGCTGCGCGACGCGGTGTACCGAGACCTGGTGCTGCTGGCCTCGGTGGGCGTGCAACCGGTGGTGGTTCACGGCGGCGGACCCGAGATCAACGACTGGCTGGGCCGGCTGAATATCGCCCCCCAGTTCCGCGACGGGCTGCGGGTGACCACGCCGGAAACGATGGACGTGGTGGAGATGGTGCTGGTGGGGCGGGTGAACAAGCACATCGTGAACGGCCTCAACCTCGTGGGTGGCCGGGCCGTGGGCCTGTGCGGCAGTGACGGCTCCCTGGTGCTGGCGCGCACCTACGGCGAGGGGCACCATGGGCTGGTGGGTGAGGTGCAGGAGGTCGATCCGGCGGTGCTCTTTCCCCTGCTGGACGCCGGCTATATCCCTGTGATCTCCAGCGTGGCGGCCGATCGGGAGGGCCAGGCCCACAACATCAACGCCGACACCGTGGCCGGCGAGCTGGCGGCGGCCCTGCAGGCCGAAAAGCTGATCCTGCTCACCGACACCGCCGGCATCCTGCGCGACCGGGAGGACCCCGCCTCGCTGATCCGTCAGGTGAGCCTCGCCGGGGCACGTCAGCTGATCGCTGAAGGGGTGGTGAACGGCGGCATGACGCCGAAGACCGAGTGCTGCATCCGGGCCCTGGCCCAGGGGGTGGGAGCGGCCCACATCGTGGATGGCCGGGTGCCCCACGCCCTGCTGCTGGAGGTGTTCACCGATGCCGGCATCGGCACGATGGTGGTGGGCAGCGACCGGCAGCTGCAGCCCTGAGGCCGGCCCGTGCCCGCTGAGATGGCCCAGACTCCCGATCCCCTGGCTGCCGCCCGCCTGGCTCTGGAGCGGGGGGATTACGGCCGGGTTCTGGCCCAGCTGGAGCCCCTGATCGCCAGCCATCCCCCGGCCACCATCACCGGAGCCCAGCTGCAGTTGCTGCTGGCCACCGCCCTGATGGGCCAGGGCAACAGCGTGCGGGCCATGGCCTGTTGCCGGCAGGTGAAACGCTGCGCCGATCCCACCCTGCGCGCCCAGGCCCGTGATCTGCTCACGGTGCTGGAGGCCCCGGCCCTGGAGCGGCCGCGGAACTGGTCGCTCACCCTCCCGGATCTGGGGGAAAGCGAACCCCTGGCAGGGCGGCTGCAGCAGATCGCCCGCCGCCGCCGAACCCGCCAGAGCGCGCCGCCGCCGCCGGCACCGCCGGTGGGACCCACCCGGGCCCCGCTGGGCTTTGCCGCGCTGGTGCTCTCCCTGCTGTTGCTCGGCCTGCTGCTGGGGGGCTGCGTGCAGATCCACGCCGAGCTCAACTTCGGCGCCCCGGGCCGCCTGCAGCTGGTGGAGGAGCTCAGCCCACCTCCCGGCCATCCGGCCAGCGGCTGGCAACGGCAGTTCGCCGGCGCACTGCGCCAGCTCGGCCTGCGCACCGAGCCCACTGGCCCCGGCAGCACGCTGGAGCGGCTGACCGGGCCGATGCAACCGGCTGGCGACACCCTGAAGCTGCTGGAGAGCAGCCTGCTGGAAGCAGGGCGGCTGGCGGGCATCGCCATCCCACCGCCTTCCCTGGACTGGCGCGAACGCAACTGGCTGGTGGGCGTGCGTCAGGAGCTCAGCCTCGAGCTGGATCTGCGCAGCGCCGAAGCGGTGCCGGGACTGGCGGCCAGCGTGGATCTCCAGCCCCTGCGGCAACGCGCCTTGCGCCTGGCCACCCCCGAGCCGGTTCAGCCCCTGGCGCAGGGCGAGCGGATCGGCCTGCGCTGGCCCCTGCGGCTGGGGGCCCTCAACCAGTTGCAGGTGCGCTGCTGGCGCTGGAGCCCCCTGGGACTGGGAGCGGTGGCGGTGGGGATCCTGCTGGGGGTGGCGTTGCTGCTGGCCGGCCTGCGCCAACGGCTGGGCTTCGGCTGGCCCCAGTTGCCGGCCTGAGCCTGCTGGCCCCCCGCGCTAGAGGGTGAGCGGGTCGGGATCGATCGCCAGGCCCACCTGGGACGGCAGAGCCCGGCGTAGCTCCGCCTCCGGAGGCAAGGGCAGATCGCTGCCGGCCGGCCCATGCAGCAACAGCTGCCAGCGGCTGCGGCCCGCCACCCGGGCCACCGGGGCTGGGGCCGGGCCGATCAGCCACCAGCCGGCCGCTTCCACCCTTTTCCGGATCTGTTCGGCAATGGCAGCGGCACTGGTGGCCGTGCCGCTGGCGGAGGGGCCGCTGAACCGCAGCAGACAGGCCCGGCTGAAGGGCACCAGGCCCCCCTGCTGGCGCACCTGGGCCTCCTCGGCCAGGAAGCGGTCGTAGCGGCCATCCACCAGGTGGCGGATCACCGGATGGTCGGGGCTGTAGGTCTGCACCAGCACCTCGCCGGGACGTTCGCCGCGGCCGGCCCGCCCCGCCAGCTGCAGCAGCAGCTGCAGGCACTGCTCCCCGGCCCGCAGGTCGGGCCGGTGCAGCAGGCCGTCGGCGGCCAGCACGGCGGCCAGGGTCACCCGGGGCAGGTCCATGCCCTTGGCCAGCATCTGGGTACCCACCAGCACGTCGGCATCGCCAGCGGCAAAGCGCTCCAGCAGGCGGCGATGGCCGTCGCGGCCGCGGGTGGTGTCGCGGTCGAAGCGCAGCACCCGCAGGCCCGCCAGTTCCTGGGCCAGCTGATCGATCACCCGCTGGGTGCCCGCCCCGAAGGGCTTGAAGGCCGTGGAGCCGCAGTGGCCGCAGCGCTCGGCCAGGGCGGCGCGATGGTCACACCAGTGGCAGCGCAGCCACTCCCGGCCGGCGGAGCGGTGCACGGTGAGGGCCACATCGCAGTGGGGGCAGAGCACCACCTCGCCGCAACTGCGGCAGCCGAGGAAGGCGTGATACCCCCGGCGCGGCACCAGCACCACAGCCTGCTCCTGGCGCTCGCCCAGGCGTTCGAGGCGCTCCATCAGCGGCCGGCTGAGCAGGCGCCGGTGACCCTCCGCCAGCTCCTGGCGCATGTCCACCAGGCGCACCGGCGGCAGGGGCCGCTGGCCGATCCGTTCGGGCAAGCGCAGCAGCCGGGTGGCGGCGGCCTGTCCCTGGCAGCTCAGCCAGGTTTCCAGCGAGGGCGTGGCACTGCCCAGCAGCAGGCGCGCGCCGCTGAGCCGGGCCCGCAACCTGGCTACATCGCGGGCGTGGTAGCAGGGCATCGGGCTCTCCTGCTTGTAGGAGCTGTCGTGCTCCTCGTCGAGCACGATCAGGCCCAGGCGGGCCAGGGGCAGGAAGATCGCTGAGCGGGTTCCCACCGCCAGCAGCGGCTGGGCGCCCAGGCACCGCCGCCAGCTGGCCACCCGGGCGCCGTCGGCCATGCCGCTGTGGAACTCCACCACCCTCGCCCCGAAGCGCTCGCGGCAGCGGTCGAGCAGCTGGGGGATCAGGCCGATCTCCGGAGCCAGCAGCAGGGCACTGCGGCCGGCCGCCAGGCAGCGGGCGGCCGCCTGGAGATACACCTCGGTTTTGCCCGCGCCGGTCACGCCCCAGAGCAGCAGGGCGCTGCCTGGCGGCGCGGCCTCAATCCCGGCCAGGGCCTGCCGCTGGGCGCCGGTGAGCGTGCGCTGGGGCGGGGAACCTGGGTCTGCGGCCTCCAGCAGGGCCGCCTCGCCCGCGGTGAGACCCGGGCCCTGTTCGCGCACCAGCAGTTGCCGGCGCTCGAGGCTGGCCACGGTGGAACGGCTGAAGCCGCCAGCGCCACACAACTGCCGCAGTGGCACTGGTGCCGCTGCGGCCTGCAGGTGCAGGAGCAGCGCCCGCTGGCCCGCGCTCAGCTGCGGGGGGAGATCGGTACAGCTGGCGCGCACCAGCCACTGCGGACGCTCCTGGGCTGGCGCGGACTGGCGCCTCTGCCCCAGCCAGCCAGCCGGCAGCGCGCTCTTGAGGGTGCGGAACACGCTGGTGTGGCACTGCCTGGCCACGGCGCTGATCAGCTCCTGCCACTCCGCATCCACGGCGGCGGGCTGCAGCCGCAGCTCCACGGGCTGCAGAGGTCGCTGGCCCAGTTCAGCGGGCGGGGCAGCGAGCAGCTCCACCACAAGGCCGCCGTGGCGCCGGCCCTGCAGCCTCACCTGCACCAGATCACCGATGGCCAGGGGAAAGGCCCGGGGGTTGGCGTAGGTGAACACCTGGCCTTCCCTGCCGGCTTCCAGCCAGATCTGAACCCAGCCGTGAGCACTCACACTTGCAAAGGCCACCCAACCTTCATAGGATGTGACTGTTGGGCTGCAAACCTGCAGCCGTCGGAACCAGACAGAGTTCCGTCCAGCGGGAAGACCTGAAGAGAGAGCCTTGGGAGGTCCGTTTCGGCACCAACCCAACTGACGCCCTCCGGTCTGCGACCACCCCTGTCAACCCTGTTGCGGCTCCGGCCACCCCATTCAACTGTTTTTCCGATTCTTCCCTCCGGTCCTGAATTGTCCACTTCAGGGACCGGGCCTCTGTCCCCCCTGCCGGTGCGCCGGCTGGATGGTCTGATGGCCTCACTCCTGACCCGGATAGCCCAGATCGGCCAAAAGCCTCCCCCTGGCCCTTCCAAGGTCCGCCGGTCCCGTTCGGCACTCACCCTTTCTGGGTCTCACTGCCTGACGACTGTTGCCTGACGACTGTTGTCTGACGACAGTCTGTCCAGCTCCTTCTACAAGGAGCTGCAGGCGACGGGGCAGCCCTGCGCTGACCTCCTCGCCGATCTCCGTCTGACACCTCAGCCCCACTGGGTGCCTGTTCTCCTTTCCTCCGCGTTGTCCGCCGCCCCCCTGATGAGCCCTGCCGCTGCCCAAGTCACACCCGCTGTTGAAATCCTGATGGTGGCCACGGCGACCGGCGAGGAGATCAAGGTTGTGCCCCCTGCCAAGGCTGCTCCCGCCAAGAGCGCTGCTGCCGCGAAGACGGCCAAGGTGAAGGCATCCACCAGCAAGACGGCCACCGCCAAGACCCCCGCCAAGGCCAAGACATCCACCAAGCCCAGCGCTGCCAAAGCGGTCAAGGGCAAAGCCGCTGCCGAGGCGCCCGCCGGGCAGGATCTCGACCAGGCCGCCGACCAGCTGCTTGCTGCGGCAGCCCAGCGGGCCGAAAGCGCTGACAGCGCTCCGACTGCCAAGGAGGACGACAAGGCCGCCAAGGCGCTGGCCAGCATCAAGGTGGGGCCGAAGGGGGTCTACACCGAAGACTCGATCCGGGTGTACCTGCAGGAGATCGGTCGCATCCGCCTGCTTCGCCCGGATGAAGAGATCGAGCTGGCCCGCAAGATCGCCGACCTGCTGCAGCTCGAGGAGATCGCCGCCCAGTTCGAATCGGACAACGGCCATCTGCCGGACACCAAGGAGTGGGCCGCCCTGGTGGACATGCCGGTGATCAAATTCCGTCGGCGGCTGATGCTCGGCCGCCGGGCCAAGGAAAAGATGGTGCAGTCGAACCTGCGCCTGGTGGTGTCGATCGCCAAGAAGTACATGAACCGGGGCCTGAGCTTCCAGGACCTGATCCAGGAAGGCAGCCTCGGCCTGATCCGCGCCGCCGAGAAGTTCGACCACGAGAAGGGCTACAAGTTCTCCACCTACGCCACCTGGTGGATCCGCCAGGCGATCACCCGGGCCATCGCAGATCAGAGCCGCACCATCCGCCTGCCGGTGCACCTCTACGAAACGATCTCCAGGATCAAGAAAACCACCAAAACCCTCTCCCAGGAATTCGGCCGCAAGCCCACCGAGGAGGAGATCGCCGAATCGATGGAGATGACCATCGAGAAGCTGCGCTTCATCGCCAAGAGCGCCCAGCTGCCGATCTCCCTGGAAACCCCCATCGGCAAGGAGGAGGATTCCCGCCTCGGCGACTTCATCGAAGCCGACATCGAGAATCCCGAGCAGGACGTCGCCAAGAATCTGCTTCGGGAAGACCTCGAAGGCGTGCTGGCCACCCTCAGCCCGCGCGAGCGCGATGTGCTGCGCCTGCGCTACGGCCTCGACGACGGCCGCATGAAGACCCTCGAGGAGATCGGACAGATCTTCGATGTGACCCGCGAGCGGATCCGTCAGATTGAGGCCAAGGCCCTGCGCAAGCTGCGCCACCCCAACCGCAACGGGGTGTTGAAGGAGTACATCAAGTGAAGGAGTTCCCTCAACGAGCGATAGCCAGGTGACCCTCCGCAGCCTTTGATCGTTCGGGATCGACTGTGATCCCATTCCATCATCATTAGCTCAGAGGATTCATGCCATTGAAGCGGCTGTCTGCGTCCCCCATGCGAGCTTTTCGCTGGGTGCATGGCCGGTTAGCCAAGGTTCATCCCCTGGTGCTTGTTGTCACGGTGCTGGCCCTGGTGCGGCTCGCCATACTCGGCACCTATCCCTTGATGGATACAACCGAGGCTCGCTATGGCGCCATTGCCCGGATCATGGCCGATCAGGGCGATTGGATTACGCCCTGGTTTCGGCCTGGAGTGCCGTTCTGGGGCAAGCCTCCGCTCTCCTTCTGGTGCACGGAGCTCAGCTTCAGGCTCTTTGGCGTGAATGAATTCACCGCCCGATTGCCCCATTGGGTACTAGGGGTTGTCAGTGGCGGGGTCGTTTGGGGCCTTGCCATGCGCCGTTCACTGCGGGAGGCTCGGCTGGCGGTGGCTTTGTTGAGCGGCTGCCTGATCTTTTTCGTTGCCTCCGGCGCCGTGTGGACCGACATGGCTCTCACCCTTGGCATGACTGTGACGATGGCCAGTTTCTGGTTTGTCGTGCAGCCGGCTCAGCCCGATCGTCTGTCTCGCCAAGCTCGCTGGTGGTTTTTTGTCAGTCTGGGCTGGGGCCTGTTGGCGAAAGGACCCGTGGCCCTCGTGCTCAGCGGTCTGTCCATCGCAGCCTGGCTGATTCTATCGCCATCCCACCGGTCGGCCCTGGTCCGCTTCCCCTGGGTGCGCGGGTTTGCCTTGACCTGCCTGATTGCGGGCCCCTGGTATTGGGCTGCGGAGCAGAGGACACCAGGCTTCCTCAGCTATTTTCTGATCGGCGAGCATTTTCAGCGTTTTCTGGTCCCTGGCTGGCAGGGTGATTTGTACGGGACAGCCCATCTTTATCCCCGCGGAACGATTTGGCTGTTCCTGCTCTATATGCTGATGCCATGGACCATACTACTCCCTCTCTTTCTATGGCGTCATTTGTGGAAAACCTTGAAATCCTTTATCATCCAGGCACGGCATCGGCCCTCCTTCTTGCCCGACCTGGTGACCCGAGGCACCTATTCTGATCTACCTTTTGAGGATCGAGATTGGCGAGTATATCTAATTTGCTGGGGATTGGTGCCAGTATTATTCTTTACCTTCTCCGCCAATATTATCATGCCCTATGTGTTGCCTGGAATTCCAGCCCTGGCTCTGCTTGGAGCATCTCTTCTAGCCGGTTTTGACGAGCGCCTGATCGATCGGTTGCTGTTCACAGGTTTGTCGATCATGCTGGTGGGCTCGTTGCTTTTCGTGCTGGTGTTCCCTTTCACCGGTTACGGCGAGCGCAGGTCCCAGCGGTCGTTGATCCAGCTCTACGAACAGCTTCGCGCGCCCGAGTCCCGACTCGTCTATTTCGGCCAATATCCTTTTTCGGCCGGGTTTTATAGCAATCACTCGGTTAGATCGGTGTTTGATCTACCCCAACTCTCGGCTGACCTGGATCAATCAGGCAGTCTGTTCGTGGCCTTGCCCAATAAGAATTCTTCCCCCGAGCTCCGCGATCTCGCCGATAGGCGCCTTGAGAAGATCCGCCCATTCCGCCGCTTCACCCTCTTCCAAGAACGGTCGCCATCCGGGTCGAGCTGATCTGAGTGGCCTTTCTGAGCCGCTATGGACTGGTCGGGGTGATTGCTGCAGGGCTCCACGCCTTGGCCTTGGCCAGTCTTAGCACCATGCAGGTGCCGATCCCCCTGGCCAACCTGGCCGCCTTCCTGCTGGCTTCCCTGTGGGGCTATGTGGCCCACGCCAAGGTCAGCTTCCGGCCGCACACCGGGGGCGCCCTGTTTCCGCGGCGGTGGCTGCTGATCCAGCTGGGCATCAATGTGGCCCTGAGTTTGTTGATGCCGTGGTGGCTTGGACCCTGGGCGACCAGCCCCCTGGCCCTGGTTGTACTGGTGTTCACCCCAACGGCCGTGAATCTGCTGATATGGAGCCTGGCAGCTCGCCATACGGCCCTTCTGCAGACCTCTCACCGGGGGGCGTCCCCCTTATCACGCCGATGACCGCGGTGTCGATACTGCAATGCATGGGCGATTGTGGCGCTCGGCGACAGCGGCCAGCTGTGGATCCATCCCGCCATGGTCTCCGACCTGCCACTGGGCTGGCCCGATGGACTGTTCACTCGATGGCCGCGCTGAGCGGGCCGGCCCCCTCCTCGACGGATCGGATCAGGTAGGCAGGACGGTTCTTGACTTCCAGGTAGATACGGCCAACGTATTCACCCAGGATGCCAATACCGATCAGTTGCAAGCCACCCAGAAAGGTTACAGCGAAGAACAATGACGCATAGCCTGGCACGTCAATTCCGAAGAAGAGTACACGGATCACAGCAGCAAGTCCAACAGCAAAGGCCGCAACAGTGAAAGACAGGCCTAGATAACTCCAAATTCGCAGCGGAGCCGTGGAGAAACTGAAAATACCATCAAGGGCATAGTTCCATAGCTTCCAGCCACCCCATTTGCTGGCGCCGATAAGGCGTGCGGGACGTTTGAAGGCGATGTTTTTCTGGCTGAAACCTATCCAGGCAAAGAAGCCCTTCGAGAAACGCACCTTCTCGCCACAGGCAACGATTGCATCAATTGCCACTCGATCAAGCAGACGAAAATCAGAGGCATTGAATTGCACATCTAGCTTGCTCAATCTCAGGAACAACGAATAGAAGCCCTGCGAACTCAGCCTTTTCATGCGGCTGTCGCTTGAACGGTCAACGCGAATCGCATTGACGACCTGATGCCCCTCTAGCCAGGCCTCCACCATCGGTCCGATCAGCTCAGGGGGATCCTGCAGATCGGAATCCATCAAGATGACTGCCTCGCAGCGGCCCCGGGCATAATCCAGGCCGGCCAGCATGGCGGCTTCCTTGCCGAAATTGCGACTGAGCCGTATCAAGCTCAGCGGGCAGGCAGGGGGCGATCCGTGGCGGTTGTCTGCCGCAATCAACGATTGAATCGACGCCGCCGTGCCATCGCGCGAGCCATCATCCACCAGCACCAATCGCGTCACAGCGGGCTGGCGGCGAATGGCGGCAACAAAGACTGCAATACCGCTGCCCTCGTTAAAGCATGCGGACACCACCCAGAGTTCGGGCACAGGGGCGGAGGCTTTCAGGATGGTCGGTTGGGGCTTGCGTTGACAATGCTAGGGCGACCTTTATCGCCTTTTCCGATGGTCTTGCCCTCCAGCGCACGCCTCGACGACCTGAAGATCCTGCGCACCGCCCCCCAGCTCTCGCCTGCGCAGGCAATGGCTTTGGCTGATGAACTGGCGGCGGCCATGGGTCGTTGCAGCTGGTTCACCGTCGGGGTGATGGCTCCCAGCCCGGCGGCTGCACTTGCAGCCCTTCGAGCGCTCGAGCATCGCTGCGGTTGGGCCCCTCTCGAGCCCGATCCCGCGGTCGAGGCTGGAGCCGTGGATCAACCGGTGTTTCTCAAGGGCAACCAGCACACCGGTTGCTTTGCAATGCGGTCGGAGCAGGGTCTGGGCAGCGGCATCCTGATCACCGGCCACAGCCCGGCCGACCCCGATGCGGAGGACACCTGGGGCCCGCTACCCCTCGATTTCTTCGGCCCTTAATCTGGGCGGCTGTGATTCGCCTCTGATGGCCCACTCCCTGCGCATCGCCTCCCGCCGCAGCCAGCTGGCCATGGTGCAGACCCACTGGGTGCGCGATGAGCTGGCCAAGGCCCACCCCGGCCTGGAGATCAGCATCGAGGCGATGGCCACCCAGGGCGACAAGATCCTGGATGTGGCCCTGGCCAAGATCGGCGACAAGGGCCTGTTCACCAAGGAGCTGGAAGCCCAGATGCTGGTGGACCGGGCCGATATCGCCGTTCACAGCCTCAAGGATCTGCCCACCAACCTGCCCGAGGGCCTGATGCTCGGCTGCATCACCGAGCGGGAAGACCCGGCCGATGCCCTGGTGGTGCACGAGAAGCACGCCGACAAGACGCTGGCCACCCTGCCGGAGGGCTCGGTGGTGGGCACCAGCTCCCTGCGCCGCCTGGCCCAGCTGCGCCACCACTTTCCCCACCTGGTGTTCAAGGATGTGCGGGGGAACGTGATCACCCGCCTGGAGAAACTGGACGCCGGTGCGTACGACTGCCTGATCCTGGCGGCGGCCGGCCTGGGCCGCCTCGGCCTGGGGGACCGGATCCACGAGCTGATCGATCCCTCGATCTCGCTGCACGCCGTGGGGCAGGGGGCCCTGGGCATCGAGTGCCGCGACGCCGATGCTGCCGTGCTGGAGCAGATCAAGGTGCTGGAGCACACCCCCACCGCCCGCCGCTGCCTCGCCGAGCGCGCCTTCCTGCGCGAGCTGGAGGGTGGCTGCCAGGTGCCGATCGGTGTGAACACCCGCTTCGATGGAGCGGAGCTTGTGCTGACGGGCATGGTGGCCAGCCTCGATGGGCTGCGCCTGATCCGCGACGAGGCCCGCGGCGACCAGACGGACCCTGAGGCGATCGGTATTGCCCTGGCCCACAAGCTGCGGGACCAGGGGGCCGGGGAGATCCTGGAGGCGATCTTTGCCAGCGTCCGACCCGAGGCCTGAGGTCGGCCCCACCCCCTTTCAATGGGGGCTGCTGGCCTGGGCTGCCCTGGTGGGCATCAGCACCGGCCTGGCCGTGGTGGCCTTTCACGAGCTGGTGGGCCTGATCAACAGCGGCCTGTTCGGTCCGGGGGTGGAAGCCCTGCTCTCGATCGGCGGCAGCAACCCCCTGCAGGCCGACCCACTGACGCTGGCGCCGCCGCCGGTGGACGAGAGCACCCCGCTCAACGCCCTGCTGCGCATCGGCTTGGGGGGTCTGGGCTATCTGCCCCCCCCACCGGTGGTGGCCGAACCGCCTTCCCTCCCCACGCCGTCCCTGCCCGACTGGCTGCAGCTGTGGCCGGTGCTGGTGGTGCCCACCCTCGGGGGCCTGGCGGTGGGCGTGCTGCGCCGCTACGGCCCGGAACTGGGCCCGGGGCTGCCCAGCCTGATGGCCATGGCCGATGGCTCGGCACCGGCAGCCCCGCGCCTGCCCTGGCTGCGACTGATCAGCGCCTCCCTGAGCCTGGGCAGCGGCGCCTCCCTTGGGCCGGAAGGTCCGAGCGTGGAGAGCGGCGGCAACCTCGGCCTCTGGCTGGCCCAGCGGGGCCGCCTGCCCCCCCAGAGCCAGAAGGCCCTGGTGGCTGCCGGGGTGGCCGCCGGCCTGGCGGCGGGCTTCAAGGCACCCATCGCCGGCGTGTTCTTTGCCTTTGAAGGCAGCTACAGCGCCATCCAGGGCCGCCCC
>JBIIXY010000050.1:0-15410 GCA_044347105.1 Prochlorococcaceae cyanobacterium | reverse complement strand
GGAGGTGGAGATCCCCTGGATCCGGGTGCACTACGCCTATCCCACCGGGCTCACGCCGGAGGTGCTGGCGGCCTACCGCGAGGTGTCCAACGTGCTGCCCTATCTGGATCTGCCGCTGCAGCACAGCCATCCCGAGGTGCTGCGAGCGATGAACCGCCCCTGGCAGGCCGACGTGACCGGCGGTCTGCTGCGCCGGATCCGCGAGCAGCTGCCCGATGCCGTGCTGCGCACCACCTTCATCGTGGGCTTCCCCGGTGAAACCGAGGAACACTTCCAGCACCTGCTCGATTTCGTGGCCGAGCAGCAGTTCGACCACGTGGGGGTGTTCACCTTCTCGCCGGAGGAGGGGACCCCTGCTGCCGAGCTGACCAATCAGGTTCCTGCCGAGGTGGCACAGGAGCGCAAGCACCGCCTGATGGCCCTGCAGCAACCGATCGCCGCCGCGCGCAATGCCACCTGGGTGGGCCGGATCGTGGATGTGCTGATCGAGCAGGAAAATCCCAGCAGCGGCGAGATGCTGGGCCGCTGCGCCCGCTTCGCTCCCGAGGTGGATGGTGAGGTGCGCGTGCTGCCGGGCGAAGGGGGCATGTGTGCCGCACCGGGCACCATGGTGCCCGTGCGCATCATCGCCGCCGACACCTACGACCTGGTGGGCGAGGTGGTGGGGGCCAAGGCCATGGTGGACAACGCAGTCAGCGCGATCAGATCAGCTTGATGCCACGCAACACGTAGGAGGCAGCAATCGCGGCCACCACGCCGCCGCCCACCAGTGCCAAATAGATCGCCGCGCCCATGGCCGTGCTGTGAAGGTGAGGCCATTACAGCAGACCCCCCACGCCAGCGGCCGACGAAGCAAAAATCCGCTTAGCGTGCTGCGATGCGAACGCTGTTCATCTATCCAGAGTTCCCCAAGACCTTCTGGAGCTACGAAAAGATTCTGGAGCTGGTGGATCGCAAGGTGCTCCTGCCTCCCCTGGGTCTGGTCACCGTGGCGGCACTGCTGCCCCAGAGCTGGGAGATGAAGCTCGTGGACCGCAACGTGCGGGAGGTGCGCGAAGAGGAGTGGGCCTGGGCCGAGCTCGTGGTGATCTCCGGAATGATCGTGCAGAAGGCCGACATGGCCAAGCAGATCGCCCGGGCCAAGGCTCGCGGCCTGCCGGTGGCGGTGGGTGGTCCCTTCGCCAGCTCCACCCCGGACGCCCCGGAGCTGGCCCAGGCCGACTTCAAGGTGCTGGATGAGGGCGAGATCACCCTGCCGCTGTTTGTGCAAGCCCTGGAGCGGGGTGAGACCAGCGGCCGCTTCACGGCTGAGGGCGAGAAGCCCGATGTGACCTCCACGCCGGTCCCTCGCTACGACCTGCTGGAGCTCGACGCCTACTCGGAGATGTCGGTGCAGTTCTCGCGGGGCTGTCCGTTCAACTGCGAGTTCTGCGACATCATCGTGCTCTACGGGCGCAAACCCCGCACCAAGACCCCCGAGCAGCTGATCGCCGAGCTGCAGCGCCTCTACGACCTGGGATGGCGGCGCTCGGTTTTTCTGGTGGACGACAACTTCATCGGCAACAAGCGCAACGTGAAGCTGTTGCTGCCGGCCCTGCGCCAGTGGCAGATCGAGCGGGGCTATCCCTTCAGCTTCGCCACCGAGGCCTCGGTGGATCTCGCCGCCGATCAGGAGCTGATGGACCTGATGGCCGAGTGCAGGTTCGAGAGTGTGTTTCTGGGCATTGAGACGCCCGATGCCGCCAGCCTGGAAACGGCCCGCAAGCTGCAGAACACCCGCACCTCCCTGGAGGAATCGGTGGAGAAGATCACCGCCAGCGGCCTGCGGGTGATGGCCGGCTTCATCATCGGCTTCGACGGCGAGCAGCGCGGTGCCGGCAACCGGATCGTGGAGTTCGTGACCCGCACCGGCATTCCCCACGCGATGATGGGCATGTTGCAGGCCCTGCCCAACACCGCAATGTGGACGCGGCTAGAGCAGGAGGGTCGCCTGATTCAGGACAGCGCCGCCGCCAAGGGGGTGAACCAGACCAACCTGCTCAACTTCGTACCCACCCGGCCGATCCAGGACATCGCCACCGAATACATGGAGGCTTTCTCAGCGCTGTACGAACCCAACGCCTACATCGACCGGGTGTACAGCTATTTCCTGAAGCTGCCGCCCCAGCGCTACAAGCAGATCCTCAAGGAGCAGGCCGTTCAGCACGCCGAAGGCGCAATCCCGGAGACTCCCCCCGCTGGCAAAAAGGGAATGTCCTGGGTGGATCTGCGCGCCCTGGCGATCGTGGTGTGGCGTCAGGGCATCAAGCGCGACACGCGCCTGCGCTTCTGGGGAGCGCTGCTGGGCATGGCGCGCCACAACCCTGCCCGTTTCAAGGGCTTCATCTCGATCCTGGCCCACAGCGAGCACTTCCTTGAGTATCGCCAGATCGTGCGCCGTGAGATCCAGGAGCAGATCGCCGGCCTGCCGGCGGACCCCTCCCATTCGCTGATGGTGGCCCCACCCCAGATGGTGGCCGGCTAGTCCTGCACGTAGTCGACGCCTGATTCAAGGGCAGCTTCCGCCTTCTGCAACTCCCGTCCCAGGTAGAGGGCGTGGTCGAGACAGCTCAGCGGCTGCGGGCCTGCGCCCTCCGTGAGGGCGATGCCCAGCTCCTTGGCGCTGCGCCCCCGATAGACCGCCTGGGGGGAGCGTGGACCGGCCCCGCGGCAGCTGATCACCTCACCGCTGTCGGGATCGGTGGCCAGCCCGCGCTCATCGATGCTGTTGGCGTAATGCTCGGCCACCAGCTCGCCGGCTTCGCGGTCGAGCTTGATCAGGAAATAACCCGCCGGATCGAGGGCGATGAAGCGCTGCGAGAGCTGGTCGTCGAGCTCACGCCGTTGGCTGGGATCGAGGATTGGGGCCATGGGGGGGATCGTAGGCAGCGGTGAAGGGCAGCTCGGCGTTGATCGCCTCGATCTCGCGCTCCATCTCGGCGTTGGCACCCGGCAGCCAGTCGCGCAGGATCGCGCCGAAGCGGGGGTCGCTCCAGCGGTGCAGGCTCACCCGCGGCTGGGCCATAAACCCGCGGCGTCGCTTGTGGCTGCCGCCGGCACCGGGATCGAAGTGGCGGATGCCGTTGGCGATCGCCCAGTCGATCGGCGCGTAATAACACACCTCGAAGTGCAGACAGTCGATGTCCACGTCGCTGCCCCAGTAGCGCCCCCAGAGGTGATCGCCGCCGCGCACGCACAGCGACATCGCCACGGGCTCAGCCGGATCGCCGCGGTGGGCGCTGAACAACACCAGATGGCGCCGCAGCGCCGGATCGGCGGCCAGGGCGGCAAAGAATTCTTCACTGAGGTACTTGCTGCCCCAGGGTCCCCAGCGGGCGCAGTGCTGGGCATAAAAGTCGTGCATGCGCCCCACCAGCTCAGGAGCGATCGCCTCACCCGCCAGCGGTGTGACCGCCAGGCCGGCGGCGGCCACGGCCTTGCGCTCCCGCTTGATGTTGCGGCGCTGGTTGGCGTTGAAGCTGGCCAGGTAGTCGTTGAAATCAGCGTGGCCAGGGTTGGTCCACTGGCTCTGCTGGTTCACCCAGGCGGCGCAGCCGGCGGCCTCGGCCAGGGGCCGCCAAGCCGGGTCCACGTAGAGAAAATTGCAGCTGAGGATGCGATGTTCCAGGCAGAACTGGTCGATCAGCTCCAGGAGCAGGGCGGTGAGGGCGGCGGCGTCCTCGTCGGGGGCCGTGAGGAAGCGATAGCCCTGCACCGGGCTCACCGGGCTCATGCCCACCAGCTTGGGGTAGTAGCGCAGGCCCAGCTGGGCGGCGAGCTGGGCAAAGCTCTGGTCGAACACGAATTCGCCATAGCTGTGGCCCTTGAGGTAGAGCGGGGCCACCGCGATCAGCTGATCACCCCGCCAGAGCGTGAGGTGGCAGTTCTGCCAACCCTGGCGGGGCACAATGCTGCCGCTGGCCTCCAGCTGCTGCAGCCAGCGCCAGCGGTAGAACGGGGATGCCCCATCGGCAAGCAGCTGATCCCAGGCAGACTCGGGGAGTTCGGCCAGCGACCGGCACCAGGACGCTTGCAGCTCAGCCATGGCTGCGGCAGCAGTGACCGCAAAACTAACCAGCGTGCTTCCAGCCCGTGACGTTTCTCCGCCTCCAGCCGGCCACCCTGCTGCTGGCAACCCTGATCTGGCCAAGCGCCGCCGAGGCCGGCCTATGGCGGCCCGTGCTCAACCTGATGCGCCCTCAGCTCGAAGATCGGCTCACCCGGGCCTGCGTGGAGGGCCTGGCCGGCAAGCAAGCGCAGCTGGCCAGCCAGCTGGAGCGCCCCTGCCGTCAGCTGGCCGCCCCCACCAGCCGCTGTCTGGTGCAGGAAACCGATGCCAGCGGCAAGGGGCTGGCGGTGCTCAGCGAACTGCTGCAGAAGGAACTGGGCCCTGAGGGGGAGCGGATCGTGAAGCGCTGCGTGGCCCGCCAGCTGGGACTGCCTGCGGGCAGCCTGGACGGACTCTCCCTGCGGGACCTCACTCAGCGTTCGGGATCCTCGCGGCCATAGCGCAGCAGCAGCTCATCCCCCCCCAGGGGCCGCTGCTCCAGCAGTCGCCAGCGCCAGCGATTCAGGCCCAACTCCCCATCGGCGGCGCACCAGCTGTGGGCTCCGCCCAGGAGCAGCGGGCAGAGGGTGAGCTGGATCTCATCCACCAGGCCGGCGGCCAGCCACTGGCTGGCCAGATCGGCGCCACCCAGCAGCACCAGCCGGGTCAGGCCCAGACCGGCGAGCTGTTGACGCAGCTCAAGCCAGCCGGCGAAGATCAGCTGGCGCTGGAACGGCGCGCCTGGATCGCCGCTGCTGGCCGCGCAGGGCCGCAGCCACCACCGCTCCAGGGGCTGCTGCCAGAAAGGCAAATCGGCCGGCAGCGATCCCGTGCGGCTGAGCACCAGGGCAGGGGGTTGGTCGGGACGGCCCTGGCGGCGGCGCTGATCCAGCAGATCGGGCTGGCGAATCAGGCAGGTGCAGCCATGGCGGCGCAGGGTCTCCGCCCCCACCAGCGCGGCATCGGCCCAGGCCAGGGCCTCCTCCAGCACCCGCCGATCGCCCGGTCCTCCGAAGCGGGCCGCCCCTCCATCCGGTGGAGCAAGCCGGCCGTCGAGGCTGACGGCCAGCACCAGCCGCAGCCGGCTGCCCTCAGCCAGCGACCAGAGCCTCCAAAGCGGCGGGGACCATCTCCAGCTGGGGCGTCTCGGCGAACACCTCAGCGGCGTTGTTGGGACTCTCCTGCAGGCGCACCTTGTGCAGGCGGGCGCCGGTGGCGGCGATCGGGCCGGTGAGCAGATCGGCGATGTGCAGAGCGATGTTCTCGGCCGTGGGCACGGTGCTGGCGAAGTGCTCCACGTCCTTGTTCAGAAAGGTGTGGTCGAAGGGCTCCACCACCAGGTCGTCGACCAGGCGTTGCAGGGCGGCCAGATCACACACCATTCCGGTGCGGGGCTCGATGCGGCCCCGCACGGTGACATCGAGCAGATAATTGTGACCGTGGCCGTGGGGGCGGGCGCACTTGCCGTAGATGGCCTCGTTCTCCGCCTGGCTGAGCTCAGGCCTGGCCAGCCGGTGGGCGGCGGCGAAGTGGGTGCGGATCGAGAGGAAAGCTTCCATGGGTACGGCGGTGGAGGAAAGGGAATCGGTGCTGGAAGCCGGCGCTGGCAGCAGGTCCACCCAGAGGCTGTCCTGCTCGTAGAGGCGCAGCCCCACCAGCGGCAGGTGTCCGGCCAGCCGGGTCCAGATGGCACGGCAGAGCGCTTCGGTGCTGGGCAGGCTGCCCTCGGGGCGGGCCAGATCAAATTCCGGCCACACGTCGTTGAGGTGGCGGAAGTCGAGCTGGGCGGTCACTTCGGCCCGGATGGCGTGCTTCACCTCCGAGAGGTTGAGCACCATGCCGTCGCCATCGAGCGGACCGCCCATCGCCACGATCAGCTCGTAGTTGTGGCCATGGCCGGGGGCCAGGGTGCAGGGGCCGAAGCGGGCCTCGTTCTCGGCGGCGCTGAGCTCGGGCAGCCAGTAGCGGTGGCTGGCACTGAAGCGGGCCCTGCGGGTGATCACGCAGGGCCGGCCGGCGCCATGGGCCGAAACAGCGAGTGGGGTCACTGGGCGGGAAGTGGCGCTGGCCGTCATCGCCCGGATCCACAGGGACTCCATCCTAGAAACGGGTGCCGTTCAGCCGCCGGCACCGCCATGGCCACCACCACCCACCAGGAGCTGGCCCAGCGCCTGCAGGGCCTCAACCTCTATCTGGTGGGGATGATGGGCACCGGCAAGAGCGCCGTGGGTCGCCCCCTGGCCGATGCCCTGGGCTATCGCTTCGTGGATGCCGACACGGTGCTGGAGGGGGCGGCGGGCCGCACGATCCCCGAGCTCTTCGCCGACGACGGCGAGGCGGAGTTCCGCCGGCTGGAGACGGCCGTGCTGGGGCAGATCAGCGGCTGGCATTCGCTGGTGGTGGCCACCGGCGGCGGGGTGGTGACCCGGCCGGAGAACTGGGGCCACATGCGCCAGGGGGTGGTGGTCTGGCTGGACGCCCCCCCTGAGCTGCTGCTGGCGCGGCTGCGCAGCGACCCCACCCCGCGGCCCCTGCTGCAGGCCGACGACCCCGCCAGCCGGCTGCAGCAGTTGCTGGCCGAGCGTCAGCCGCTCTACGCCCAGGCCGATCTGCAGATCTGCCAGCAACACGAGCAGCCTGCCCAGGTGGCCCGGCTGGTGCTGGAGGCTCTACCGGGAATCCTGCGCGAGCGGCCCGAGGCACCGCAGCAGCCAGCGCGGCTGGAGAACCAGGACGGCAGGATCACCTCCAGCCTCAACTAGAGCCGGGGGGTTCCAGGCGAACGGCGAACCACTGCACGCTGCGGCCCGGCTCCAGTTCCAGTTCACAGGCGGTGTCCAGCAGGCGCTCGGCCTGAAGGCGCCCCTCGGGCAGGTCGTGGAGATCGGCCGGAGGCGCGGCCATCGTGGCCAGCTGCCGCTCCAGCCATTGCAGGGTTTCGGCAGCGCTGAGGATGCGCTCGCCGCCCCCGGGCTCCAGCACCACGTAATGATCGAGCTCCCGGATCAGAGGATCAGACATGGCCGGCCGTCAGCTGCGCACCATCCTGGCTGGAGTGGCCCTGGGGCTCAGCCTGCTGCTCTGGCCCTCGCTCACCGCGCCTTCCCTGGCCGCGGCAGCTGGCGGGCCGCTGGCCGAGCGGGTGAGCCAGTGGCCGCAGTGGCAGCTGCCGGCTCCCCTGCAGCGCCCGGGCCGCCGCGATCTGGTTTATCCAGACTGGTTTCTGGGCGACTGGCAGGTGAGCAGCAGCGACGGCCTCAGCTACCGGGTGCGCTTCATCCCCTCCGCCGAGGGGGTGGTGGGCGATCGCAGCTTCAACGCTGCGGCGGTGGGCCAGGCAGTGCTGGGGGAGCAACTGGGCGGGGTGGCCAACGATCCAGCCAACCCCAACCGCCAGATCGCCCACCTGCGCCTGGCGGACGGCCGGGGACTGGAGCTGGAGTCCACCGTGGTGGGACGGCGGCGGGAAGCGCTGGGGGCAGAGGAGCTGCTGGTGGATGAGCTCGCCCTGCAGGTGCTCCATGGATCTGGGGATCCGGCGGTGAGCCGGGTGGAGACCCTGACCCGCTTTCACCGGCTGGACGATGGGCAGATCCAGGCGGAGCAGTGGCAGGCCAGCTATGGATCGCCGGCGGCAGGTCTGGCGGCGGCGGCGCTGCGCAGCAGCAGGCTCACCCTCAGGTTGGCGCGAATGGAGCCAGCAGCTGATCCCGCCAGCTGAACAGGGGAGCGAGCAGCGGGTTGTCGGCGATCCCAGGGGCACCACGGCCGGCCAGGGGAGCACCGCTGCTGGCCGGGAAACAGAGCAGGGAGAGCTGGGCGGCCACCGCCAGATCGGCCAGGGAGAGTTGGTCACCCACCAGGTAGGGCTGGGCAGCACAGAGCACGGCCAGCTGTTCGAGATTGCACTGCAGCTGGCGGGAGGCATCGCCGGCGAGCACGCCGCCGAGGGTGTCCCCCACGCCACCCAGCAGACCGGCCGGCAGTCGGCCCACCAGCTGGCGCAGCGGGGCAGGTGTGGCCTCCGGCAGCAGAGCCGTGCGCAGCACCGGATCAGCGGCGGCAGCCTGCAGCAGGGCCAGGCGGCAGCCGGCGGCCAGGGCGGTGTCGGCCCAGTCCTCGATCAGGAGCACCCGGGCCCGCAGCTGGGGATCCGCCGGCAGGAGGGCCGGAAGAGGGTGGCGGCGCTCCAGGTGCAGGGCAATCGCGGTGGAATCGGCGATCACATCGGAGCCATCCACCAGCACGGGCACCTGGCGCTGGCCGGAAAGGCGGAACAGCTCCAGCTGGCCCACCCCCGGGGTGACCTCCTCCACGCTGTAGTCGAGGCCCTTGGCGGCCAGCACCAGGCGCACCTTCTCGCAGAAGGCCGAGTGGCGGAACTGGTGGAGCTGCATGCGCCGGGACTCAGGGCCAGGCGGCAGAGTAGCCAGCAGCACTGATGGGCTGCCCCCGGGGCGATGAAGGACTTTTTCCTCAATGTGACGCGCTACCCGCGCTACCTGATCGCCTTTGGCCTGGGGGTGGCCAATTCGGTGCTGGAACCGCTGGCGGCCCGGGCTCGCAATCCCGTCACCGCCGTGGCCCTGATCGGCGCTGCAGTGAGCGGCCTGCTCAGCCTGGTGCTGATCCTGCGTGCGATGGTGAACGTCCAACCGGTCGCGTAGCGATGGCACAGGGCCGACGGGTGGAGCGGGTGGCCTCCCTGATCCGCCGCGAAGTGAGCGAGCTGCTGCAAGGTGGCATCAAGGACGAACGGGTGGGCCATGGGCTGGTGAGCGTCACCCACGTGGAGGTGGCTGGCGACCTGCAGCACTGCAAGATCTTTGTGAGTGTGTTCGGCTCGGACGACGACCGGGAGCAGGCGATGGCCGGCCTCAAATCGGCCACGGCCTATGTGAAAGGGGAGCTGGGCCGGCGGCTGAAGATGCGCCGCACCCCGGAGGTGGTGTTCGTCCACGACCGGGGCATGGAGCGGGGCACCTCCGTGCTCAGCCTGCTCAACCAGCTGGAGCGGGAACGCAGCCAGCGCGAGGAGGCGGATGGGGAGCCGGCCGAGGATGCAGACCCGGGCCAGCACAGCGACGGGCTGCAGGCATGAGCACCCCGGCATCGGTGCAGGACCTGCAGCGCTTGATCGCAAGCCTGGTGGTGGTCCGCGCCAGCGGTCACCTGGCTGACCATCAGCGCCGCTATCCCCAGTGGGAGCTGGCCAATGCCGAACTCCAGGAGCTGCTGGAGCTGGGGGTGGGCGGCGTGATCCTGCTGGGGGGGAGCGCCGCCGAGCTGGCCCTGCGCACCCGCCAGCTGCAGGCCTGGGCCGGCCAGCCCCTGCTGCTCTGCGCCGATGTGGAGGAGGGAGTAGGTCAACGTTTCGAAGGGGCCAGCTGGCTGGTGCCGCCCCTGGCCCTCGGCCGCCTGCATAGCCAGGATCCCGAACGGGCCCTCGCTCTGGCCAAGCGCTACGGCCGTTGCTGCGGCCTGGACTCCCGGGCCGTGGGGCTCAACTGGGTGCTCGGGCCGGTGTGCGATGTGAACAACAACTCCGCCAATCCGGTGATCAACGTGCGCGCCTGGGGGGAGGATCCGGGCAGCGCCGGGGCCCTGGCTGCGGCCTTCCTGCGGGGCCTGCAGAACACTGGCGTGCTGGGCTGCGCCAAGCACTTCCCGGGTCACGGTGACACCACCAGCGACTCCCACCTGGAACTGCCCCTGCTGCCCCACAGCCGCGAGCGGCTGGAGCAGGTGGAACTGCCCCCTTTCCGCCAGGCCATCGCGGCCGGCGTGGAGGCGGTGATGACCGGCCATCTCACCCTGCCGGCCCTCGATCCGGAGCGGCCGGCCACCCTCTCCCGAACGGTGCTGCACCAGCTGCTGCGGGAACAGCTGGGCTTTGACGGATTGGTGGTGACCGATGCCCTGGTGATGGAGGCGATTGCCGGCCAGTACGGGGCCGGGGAAGCGGCCGTGCTGGCCCTGGAGGCCGGTGCCGACCTGGTGCTGATGCCCGCCGATGCGCGGCAGGCGATCGCGGCGATCAGGCAGGCGGTCCACACGGGCCGCCTGTCACTCGCCCAGCTGGAGGCAAGCGCTTCGCGCCGCCAGCGGGCTCTCAGCCGTTGCGGCGCGGAACCGCCGGATCCGGCCGGAGCCGCCAACGCCGATCTGCAGCTCTGCCAGGAGCTGGTGAGCGCCACCCTGGAGCGTCAGGGGGCCCAGCTCAGGCTGGAGGGAGATCGGGGGGTGAATCTGCTGCGTCTGGACCAGGCCCTGCAGGCCCCCTTTCTGCCGGCCACGGCAGCTGCCCTGGCCCTGCCGGCCGCGGCTGGGTTGCAGCCCCTGCTGATGGCGGCGGAGACCGCCAGCCTCTGGTCGGGGGATCCGCAGGCGCCCCTGTGCCTGGAGCGGCTGGGGGAAGGCCCCGTTCTGGTGCAGCTGTTCGTGCGCGGCAACCCCTTCCGGGGCAAGGCCGGCCCGGGTGAACCCTGGGCGGCGGCCCTGGATCAGCTGCAGCGCGCCGGCCGCCTGGCCGGCCTGGCGGTGTACGGCAGCCCCTACCTCTGGGACAGCCTGCGCCAGACCCTCCCGGCCGCCATGCCCGCGGCCTACAGCCCCGGCCAGATGCCCCTGGCCCAGCAGGCCGTACTGGAGAGCCTGGGCCTGGGCCGCGGTGGGCGGCAAAGCGCCGTAGCCGCTGAGTTCACCGATTGAGGCAGCCCGATGCAGCTGAGCCTGTCGATGATCGTGCGCAACGAGGCCGAGCGGCTGGAGACCTGCCTGGCCTCAGTGGCCGACTTCGTGGACGAGATGGTGGTGCTGGACACCGGCTCCAGCGATGCCACCGTGGCGATCGCCGAGCGCTGGGGCGCGGTGGTTCACCGGCTCGACTGGCCCGGCGACTTCGCCCCAGCCCGCAATGCCGCCCTGGAGCATGCACGCGGTGACTGGGTGCTGGTGCTCGATGCCGATGAACAGCTGCTCGCGGAGGCCCGCGCCCCCCTGCGCCAGCTGATGGTCCAACCGGATCTGCTGGTGGTGAACCTGCTGCGCCTGGAGCGGGGGTCCCGCCAGTCGCCCTATTCGCGGGTGAGCCGCCTGTTTCGCCGCCACCCGGCAATCCGCTGGAGCCGGCCCTATCACGCGCAGATCGATGACAGCGTGCTGGCCCTGCTGCGGCGGGAACCGCACTGGCGAATCGTCGATTGCGACATCCCCGCCCTAGGCCACGACGGCTACCGGCCTGAACTGCTGGCGGCCGGCGACAAGGCGGACCGGCTGCGACGGGCGATGGAAGCAGACCTGGAACGCCACCCCGGCAACCCCTACGCCTGCGCCAAGCTGGGCAGCCTGCTGGTGAGCACAGGGGAAGGGCAGCAGGGCCGCGCCCTGCTGCGGCTCGGCCTGGAGAACTGCGGCGCTGACGACCTGGCGGAACGCTACGAGCTGCTGCTGCACCTGGCCCTGGCCGAAGCGCCGCGGGATTCGGCCCTGGCCGCAAGCCTCTACCGCCAGGCACTGGCCCTGCCCCTGGCGCCCCGGGTCACCCTGGCTGCGGGGCTCAACCTGGCCTCTCTGCTGCTGGAGCAGGCGGCCGGGGCCGGATCAGCGGCGCAACAGGAGCAGCTCCTGGACGAGGCGGCCGAGCTCTGCCGCCAGGCCAGCACGGCCGCGCCGGAACTGGCCCTGGGCTGGGCCAGCCTGGGACTGGTGGAGCGGCGCCGGGGGCAGCTGGGCGCCGCCATCGCCGCCTACCGCCAGGCGATCAGCCTGGAGCCGGAACAGGCCGACCTGCACCGCAACCTGGCGGCGGCCCTGCTCCTGGCTGGGGACATCGGCGGCGCCCGCAGCGGCTTCCGCCAGGCCATCCTGCTCTTGCACCAGCAGGGTCAGCCCGCCGAGGCCCTGGCCCTGCGCCAGCAGGTGGAGACCCTGGTGAAACTCGACGGCTGATCGATCGCCGCCTTCCCTCGCCCGCCCGCCACCAGCTGCCAACCGCTCCGCCGACCCGCCAGCGCTCCATGACCAATCCCCAGCAAGCGACGGAAGCATCCCTGAGCGGTCGTCGGGTGGCGATCACCAGGGCTGAGCATCAGCTGGGGGCGGCCCGGGCGCTGTTCAACGCCGCTGGAGCCGCGGTGCTCGATCTGCCGGCCCTGGTGGTAACCCCACCGGACAGCTGGGGCCCCCTGGACGATGCCCTCGAGGAGCTGGCTGACTTCCACTGGCTGGTGTTCTCCAGCAGCAACGGCGTGGAGGCCGTGGACCAGCGGCTGCGGCGGCGCGGCACCAGCCTGGCGCGCAGACCGTCAGGGGTGCGCCTGGCCGCCGTGGGCCGCAAGACGGCCCAGCTGCTGGAGGAGCTGGGTGCTCCGGCCGACTTCGTGCCCCCCGCTTTCGTGGCCGACAGCCTGGTGGAGCACTTCCCGGTATCCGGCTGGGGACTGCGGCTGCTGCTGCCGCGGGTGCAGAGCGGCGGCCGCACCCTGCTGGCTGAGGCCTTCGCCGCCGCGGGCTCACGGGTGGTGGAGGTGCCCGCCTACGAGACCCGCTGTCCCCAGGGCCTGCCCAGCGCCACCCTGGCGGCCCTGGAGCAGAGCCAGCTCGACGCCATCACCTTCAGCAGCGGCAAAACCGTGAGCCACACGGCCCGCCTGCTCGAGGAGGCCTTTGGAGAGCCGTGGCAGCAGCGGCTGGACGGGGTGGCGATTGTGTCGATCGGGCCCCAGACCAGCGAGCGCTGCCGGCAGTTGCTGGGAAGGATGGATGCTGAAGCCAGCCCCCACGACCTCGACGGACTGCTGGCGGCCTGCAGGGAGATCCTGCGGGACAGACCGCTCAGAGCTGGGTCGTGACCGTGCGGCTGCCCTTGCGCAGGGTGAGACGACCGCGCTCCACATCGATGGAGGCCACGCCCCAGCCTTTGGGCAGCACCGTCGGCAGGCCTGATCCGGGACAGGCGCCATCCGCACCGGGGCAGACCGGCCCGCTCTGATCGCCAACCTGCACAAAGGCCTGGGGGATCGACCCGGCTCGCAGCACGCCACTGAAGCGGAAGTCGTCAGGGAATTCCAGCCGGGCAGGGGCTGCAGGACGACTGCCAGCCGGACGCGGGCCTGGTGATACCGGCTGGCTGGATCCTGGAGCGGTTCGGGACTGCTGGTTGGCAGTGCCGGCGGGAGTCTGCGCACCCGCAGGCCGGACGCCCGATCCAGCAGTCCTGGGCACGGGCGCCTGGGGAGCGAGCGGATCCTCCCGTCCGATCGGGACGGAAGCCAGCAGGGCATTGGCCGTGGGCAATGGCGTGAGGCCCGCCAGAGGTGCTGGCGGCGCCTCCACCTCTGCGGGCTGCGCCGGTGGGCCTGGAGGCAACTCCGACTTGGGGGAGCGGCCCACCAGACCACAACCGCTCGCCAGCAGGGTGAGCGCCAGGGGGACCGCAGCAAGCCGCCCCGACCTAGCGGTGAATGTCTTCAACCAGGTCACGGAAGCGGTCAAGGTTGGCCTGGAGTTCCTTGGTGACAATGCCACCCAGAATGCTGGGTTCCATCAAGGGTGCCAAGACCCCCGGCAGCTCGTAACTCACGCTCAGCTTCACGGCGGTGCGGCCATCCGCCTGGGGATAGAAACGCACGGCACCCTTGGTGGGCAGGCCGCCCACCGATTCCCAGTGCAGCTGCTGGGCTTCCACCCGCTGGGTGATCCGGGCCTTCCAGTGAAAGCGGAAGCCCTGGGCCGCCAGGGTCCAGTCGGTGAGATCGGGGTTGCCGGGTTCGGTGACCACCGACTCGATCCAGCGCATCCAGCGCGGCATGGCCTCCAGGTCGCTCCACACCGCCCACACCTGCTCCACGCCGGCGTTGATCTCAGTGGTGACGCTGTGCTCGAGCCAACGGCCCATGGTGTTCAGGTGGAGGAGAGGAGAACCGGATCGGCGACTGAGGCGTTGCTGGCGAGCTGGGCCTGCCTGCCCAGGATGGCAGCGGCCGCCAGCCGGCCGCTCATCGTGGCGCCCTCCATCGAATCGATGTAGTCCTGCCTGGTGTAGCTGCCGGCCAGGAAGAAGTTGCTCACCGGCGTGCGCTGGTCGGGGCGGTAGGGCTCCATGCCGGGGGCCTCGCGATAGAGCGACTGGGCCAGCTTCACCACGTTGCTCCACACGAGCGTGAGACCGGCCGCCGAGGGGAAGAGGCGCCGCACCTGTTCATCGGTGTGGGCCACGATCTCCTCGGTTTTCCTGGGGATCCAGGGATCGCCGGGGGTGAGCACGCACTGCAGCAGCGAACCGAGACCCTCCTTGCGGTAGTCCACGGGGCTGGCCAGGGCCAGGTCAGCGAAGCAACTGAAGTCGGCGTCGGCGGTGTAGAGCAGGTTGTCGAGGCCGGCGGGGCGGCTCACATCAGCGCGGGCGGCAGTGGCGGCAGCGCCGTCGCCCAGCTCGGTGACCCAGCCGTCGTAGCGCAGCTGCACGGTGGCCACCGGCACGGCCTCCAGCTTGTCGATGTTGTCGAACAGGGGCCAGCGGCGCCAGGCCGCCGGGAGCATCCGCTGGATGCCGGGCACATCGCAGGCGGCCAAGTAGGTGTCGGCCTCCACGGTGATCTCGCCCTCGGGCGTGCCGAGCTTCAGCCCGCTCACCCGGGTGGCGGGCTGGCCATCGGGGCCGGCGGGGCCCTCCACAAACAGCACCTCACTGACGCGGTGGCGCAGGTGCAGCTGGCCGCCGCGGGCGGTGATGTAATCGAGGATCGGACCGGTGAGCCAGCGGTGCGGCGAGCCCTTGAGCAGGTTGAGCTTGGAGGCCTCGGTTTTCGCCGCGAACATCATGAAGATGGTGAGCATGCAGCGGGCCGAGATCGCCTCACAATCGATGAAGCCCAGGGCGTAGGCGATCGGATTCCACATCCGCCGGATGCTCTGCTCACTGCCACCGTGGCCCACGAACCACTCCTGGAAGCTGATCCGGTCCAGGGCCCGGATGGTCTTCATCGCGCCCTCGTAGTCCACCAGCCCGCGCACGATCGGGCTGGTGCCCAGGGCCAGGGCATTGCGCAGCTTGTCGAGCCAGTCGAGCTGGGGGGTGGTGAAGAACGCCTTCAGGCCGTTAAACGGAGCACCCAGGGCAAAGCGGAAATCCAGCTCGCGCAGATCACCGCCTGTGTTCACGAACAGGTGGGTGTGGTCCTTGGGCAGGAGGTTTTCAAACGCCCCCACCTTGCGCAGCAGGGCGAACAGGTTGGCGTAGTTGAAGAAGAACACATGCAACCCCATCTCGATGTGGTTGCCGCCCTCATCCACCCAGCTGCCCACCTTGCCGCCCATGAAC
>JBIIXY010000049.1:0-15543 GCA_044347105.1 Prochlorococcaceae cyanobacterium | reverse complement strand
TCGCGACTGGGCAGGGCCAGGCATCGCCCGGGGGGAGGAGGAGTCCATGCCGCAGCTCAATGACCAGGCCAATGAGACTAGGGTCATTTTCGTCCTGCGGGCACAGCGACCCATCAGGCAAGAGCGCGTTGGCCAGCCTGGAAACCAATCTGCGCAACCAACCCACCACCACGCTCCGCCTCGCCACCGCAGGCACACCAGGGCCGATGCCCACGGCAACAGGCTGGCTAGCTTGAAATGCACATCCGGGCAGAGCCATGCGGCCATCGTCAGGCGAGCGCTCTGCGGGCCTCAGCGATCTGCAGGCGATCGCCACCCGGGATGGCGGCCTGGCAGAGGTGGCCTGGGCCGCCGGCGTGGGGGGTCTGGCCCGTTGAACTCCCAAGCCCCAGCCGCCGAACGCTTCGCGGTGATTGCCGTGGTGCCCCCCGGCCTGGAGGAGGTGGCCGCGGCCGAACTGCTGGCCCTTGGCGCCGCCGAGGTGCGGCCGCTGCGGCGGGCGGTGGCCTGCCATGCCGACCTGGCCACCTATTACCGCCTGCATCTGCAGGCCCGCCTGCCCTTCCGGCTGCTGCGCCAGCTGGCGGCCTTCCCCTGCCGCGGCCGCGACGATCTGCATGCCGGCGTGCAGGACGCCGCCGACTGGGCCGTCTGGCTGCCGCCTGAACGCAGCCTCAAGGTGGAGGCCAGCGGCAGCCTGCCCGGTCTCAACCACAGCCACTACAGCGCCCTGCAGGTGAAAAACGCGCTGGTGGACCTGCAACGCCAGCGCTGGGGCCGGCGCTCCACGGTGGACCTGGAGAATCCGGACCTCTGCCTGCATCTGCACCTGGGAGGCGGCCAGGCCGTGCTCAGCCTCGATGGCAGCGGCAGCAGTCTGCACCGCCGCGGCTACCGGCCCGCCATGGGCCTGGCGCCGCTGAAGGAGAACCTGGCCGCCGGCCTGATCGCCCTCACAGGGTGGGATGGTTCGCTGCCCCTGGCCGATCCGCTCTGCGGCTCCGGCACCCTGCTGATCGAGGCGGCCCGCCTGGCCCTGGGCCGGGCGCCGGGTCTGGGGCGGGGCTTCGCCCTGGAGCACTGGCCCGACTTCACTGCCGCCCTCTGGCAGCGGGAAGTGGCGGCGGCCGGGGCGCTGGAGCGCGAGCAGCTGGCCGGCGGCCGCTCCCTGGCGCCGCTGCTGGGGCTGGAGCAGGACCCTCTGGTGCTGGAGCAGGCCCGCCACAACGCCGCCGCCGCCGGCGTGGCCCCCTGGATCAATCTCCAGGCCGGCGACTGCCGCGACTTTCAGCCGCCGCAGGGGCCAGGCGTGCTGGTCTGCAACCCACCCTACGGTGGGCGCATCGGCGACGCCGACACCCTGGAGGCGCTGTATGTCGATCTCGGTGCCATGGCGAAAGAGCGCTGCTCCGGCTGGACGCTGTGGCTGCTGAGCGGCAACCCCCGGCTCACAGGCGCGCTGCGCATGAAGGCCAGCCGGCGCATTCCTGTGAGCAACGGCGGGATCGACTGCCGCTGGCTGCGCTACGACATCCGCTGAGGGTCAACGGCCGAGCAGAGCCCTGGTGGTCTTGCTGAGACCGGCAGCGGTCTGCGGCAGGTAGGGCCCCTTGGTGAGCTGGCCGCCCACCCGTAGGAAAACGCCGGCCAGCACCAGGTTGAGGGCTGCCAGGGCCAGGGCGCTGTGGATCCAGCTCCAGCCCAAGCCCTGGTGCAGCCAGAGCAGCAGGGCCAGCTGGGCACCGATCAGGGCCAGCAACATCATCACCAGGCCGCCGCTGAGCAGCAGGGCGCCGCTGATCAACCGCCGCTTCTCGCGGTCGGCTTCCTGCAGGGCGATGCGCACATGCAGATCCATCACCGAGGTCATCAGACCGGACACGCGGGCCCAGGCGCCGCGGGACCGGCCAGCCTCCTCGCTGCCCCGGGCGATGGCGTCCTCGAAGCTGCTCATGCCGAGCGACGCCCCGATCCCAGCAGCAGGCCCAGGAGCACGCCCACGCCCGCGGCCAGGCCAATCGCCAGCAGCGGCCGCTCCCGCACCGGCTTCTCGATGCGCGGCCGCAGGGTGGCGTTGAGCTCATCGAGCAGGCTCTCCAGCTGCTGCTCCAGAGGCTGAAGGGTCTGCCCCAGCTTCTGGGTCTGGTCGCCGGCCACATCCACCAGCTCGAGCAACTGCTCTTTCACGGCGGTCACGGTGCGGCCGCTCTGCTCGGCGATCACATGGGCCACGTCATCGAAGCTGCCGCGGGTGGCCTCCAGCGTCTGGCGGGCCACGTCGGGCCAGTGGCGCTGGATCTCGGGCAGCAGGCTGTCGAAACGCTCACGGAAACCCACTGCCGCCGGGGCGGGGGCGGGGCTGGGAGCATCGCTGCGCAGATCGCTGGGGCTGTCGGTGGGCATGGTGTCGAGGGGCAGTGCTGGGACGAACGTGGTTCAGGCCAGAGGGTTGAGCCACGGGGAAAAGGCGAACAGCCGGGGCCGCGGCGCCCGGCTCGCAACAAGCGCGTGACCACAAGCTAGGGATGGGGTTGAGCTTCGGAAACCCTCCGCTACATTTCGGTGGCTCGGCGGACGGGCCTGTTGGTTCACATCAATCAGGTCGAACTGCACCAGTTCAAGTCGTTCGGCGGATCCATGACGATCCCGCTCGAACAGGGATTCACGGTGGTGACCGGGCCCAACGGATCGGGCAAGAGCAACATCCTTGATGGCGTGCTGTTCTGCCTGGGCCTGGCCAGCAGCCGTGGCATGCGCGCCGAGCGGCTTCCCGACCTGATCAACAGCGCCATGCTGCGCGCCGGCAAAGCCGCCGAAACCGTGGTGAGCGTGCGCTTCGACCTGCGCGACTGGCAGCCGGACGAGGCGGAAGCCGGCCTGGAGCCGCCCGAGGAGGGGCCCTGGATCCGGACCGGCCAGACGGAGTGGACAGTGACCCGGCGGCTGCGCGTGGCCCCCGGCGGCACCTACGCCAGCAGCTTCAGCGCCGACGGCGTGCCCTGCAACCTGCAGCAGCTGCAGACCCAGCTGCGCCGCCTGCGGGTGGATCCCGAGGGCAGCAACGTGGTGATGCAGGGCGACGTGACCCGCATCGTGTCGATGGGCGCCCGCGACCGCCGCGGCATCATCGATGAGCTGGCTGGGGTGGCCCTGTTCGATTCGCGCATCGAGCAGACCCGCGGCAAGCTCGACGAAGTGCAGGAGCGCCAGGAGCGCTGCGCGATCGTGCAGCAGGAGCTGCTGGCCGCCCGGGCCAAGCTGGAGCGCGACTGCGCCAAGGCCCGCACCTACCAGGAGCTGCGCCAGCGCCACCACACCGGCCGGCTGCAGGAGCAGGTGCTGGCCTACGAGGCCGCTGGGGCCGGCCTGGCCCAGCTGGAGCGCCGGCAACAGGCCCTCATCAGCCAGCAGCAGGCCGACCGGGCCGCCGCGGCCGAGGCGGAACGCAGCCTGGCGGAAGCCGCCCGCACCTTGGAGCAGCTGCAGGCGGAGGTGAAGGCCCTCGGCGAAGACCAGCTGCTGGCGGTGCAGGCCGAGCTGGCGGGGCTTGAGGCCCGCGGCCGCGAACTGGCCCGCCAGGCCGAGCACCACCAGCAGCGGGCAGAAGACCTCCAGCGCCAGCGCCAGGAGTTCGCCAGCCGGCAGGGGGAGCTGCGTCAGCAGCAACTCCAGGGCCAGAACCCCTCTGAGCAGGCCGATCTGGACGCGGCCGAACAGGCCTGCCGCAGCGCCGAGGCGGCGGTGGAGATGTCGCGGCGGCGGCTTGGGGAAGTGGCCGGCCGCTCCGGCAGCTGGCTGGAGGAGCAGCAACGGCGCAGCCTGGAGCGCGATCGCCTCAGTGCCGCCATCGCCCCCCTGGAAGCGGAGCGCCAGCAGCGGGGTGAACGGCTGCGCCAAGGGGAGGAGCGGATCGCTGAGCTGCGCGCCGAACTCGACCGCGATGGCAGCAGTGATGCCCAGGCCCTGGCGCTGCTGGAGAGTGGCGAACGGGAACGCCAGGAGCTGGCGGAGCAGCTGCAGCAGGGTGCCGGACAGGTGCAGCAGCTGGTGGAGGAACTGGCCCTCCAGCAGCGCACCCGCAGCCGGCTGGAGCAGGAGCAGACCCAGCTGGAGCGGGAGATCGCCCGCATCGACAGCCGCCGCGAGGCCCTGCAGGAAAGCCGTGGCACCGGCGCCCTGCGGGTGCTGCTGGAGGCGGGGCTGGAGGGGATCCACGGGCCGGTGGCCCACCTGGGCGAGGTGGAGGAGCGCTACCGGCTGGCCCTGGAGGTGGCGGCAGGGGGGAGGCTGGGCCAGGTGGTGGTGGAGGACGACCGGATCGCCGCCCGGGCGATCGAGCTGCTCAAGAGTCGCCGGGCCGGCAGGCTCACCTTCCTGCCGCTCAACAAGATTCGCGGCACTGGCAGTGGCAGCGCCAGCGCCGCCGGTGCCCTGCAGCGCGGCAGCAGCCCCGGAGCAGGTGGGGGGCCAGGCCTGGTGGGCCGGGCCGTGCAGCTGATCCGCCACGAGCCGATCTACGTCGAGGTGTTCCGCTACGTGTTCGGCGACACGCTCGTGTTCAGCGACCTGGCCAGCGCCCGGCGGGAACTGGGCCGCTGCCGCGCCGTGACCCTCGACGGTGAGCTGCTGGAAAAGAGCGGCGCCATGACCGGCGGCAGCTTCCAGCAGCGCAGCGGCCAGCTGGGCTTCGGCCGCAGCAGCGAGGGCGATGAGGCCGAGCCCCTGCGCCGCCGGTTGCTGGAGCTGGGCGAGAGCCTGGTGGCCAGCCGGCGGCGGGAAACGGAACTGGCCGGCCAGCTGGAGGCCAGGCGGCCCCAGCTGGAGCAGATGCAGCGCCGCCAGGCCGCCCTGGACGCCGAACACAGCAGCGCCCTGCGCAACCTGGAACCGCTGCGGCAACGCCTGCAGCAACAGCAGCAGCGCCTGCAGCAGCTGGAGCAGGCCCTCCACGACGACCGCCAACGGCTGGAGCAGCTGGGGGCTGAACTGGGGCCGCTGCAGCAGCAATTGCAGGCGCTGCAACAGGCCGATGCCAACCAGGAGGCCTCTCGCGATGCCGCCCGCTGGCAGGCGCTGCAGCACGACCTGGAGGCCGCCGACCGCACGCTGGCGGAAGCGCGCCTGGTGCGCGACCAGTTGCTGGCGGCACGGCGGGAGCGGGCGCTGGTGGCCGAACGGCTGCAGAGCCAGCTGGAGGCTCTCGCCGCCGACGAGCGGCGGCTGGTGGCCGCGGTGCAGGCCCTGGTGGCCGAGCGCGAAGCGTGGAAGCAGCAACAGCAGATCGATCAGCAGCAGCGCCAGCAACTGGAGGAGCGCCAGAGTGAGCTGCAGGCCCGCTTCGGCGAACGCCGCCGGGCCCGGGACGCGGCCGAGGCCCAGCTGGCCGCCCAGCGCCAGGCCCTGCAGCAGAAGCAATGGGAGCTGCAGCGGCTGGCCGAGGAGCTGGAGTCGCTGGCGAGCCAGCGGCGCAGCGAGCAGCAGCGGCTGGAGCAACTGCAGCGGGAGCTGCCCGATCCCCTGCCGGAGATCCCCGAGGAGGTGCGCGCCAATGGGCTGGAGGCGCTGCAGGCCGAGCTGCGCAGCCTGCAGGCCCGGATGGAGGCCCTGGAGCCGGTGAACATGTTGGCCCTCGACGAGTTGGCCCAACTGGAAACCCGCCTGGCCGATCTGGAGGAGCGGCTCGATGTGCTGGCCAAGGAGCGGGAGGAACTGCTGCTGCGCATCGAAACGGTGGCCACCCTGCGTCAGGAGGCCTTCCTGGAGGCCTTCAAGGCCGTGGACGGCCACTTCCGCACGATCTTCGCCGAGCTCTCCGACGGCGAGGGCCACCTGCAGCTGGAGAACCCGGAAGCGCCGCTGGAGGGTGGGCTCACCCTGGTGGCCCACCCCAAGGGCAAGGCGGTGCGCCGCCTCAATGCCATGAGCGGCGGCGAGAAGTCGCTCACGGCCCTGAGCTTCCTGTTCGCCCTGCAGCGCTTCCGCCCGTCGCCCTTCTATGCCCTCGACGAGGTGGACAGCTTCCTCGACGGTGTGAACGTGGAGCGGCTGGCCGCCCTGATCGCCCGCCAGGCCGATGCGGCCCAGTTCATGGTGGTGAGCCACCGCCGGCCGATGATCGCTGCGGCCCAGCGCACGATCGGGGTGACCCAGGCCCGCGGCGCCCACACCCAGGTGGTGGGATTACCGCCAGCGGCCTAGACCCGTGCTCTGGGAGAGAATGCCGAAATGACCAGCCCCCCGCCCGCGCGCACGAACGATCCTGGCGCCGATCCGCCCAGCGACCGCCTCTGGCTGCGCTCCGAACTGATGGGCACCCAGGTGATCACCCGCGACACCGGCCGCCGCCTGGGCGTGGTGGGCGAGGTGGTGGTGGACATCGACCGGCGTGAGGTGGTGGCCCTGGGGCTGCGCGACAACCCGCTCACCCGCTTCCTGCCCGGCCTGCCCCGCTGGATGCCGCTGGATCGCATCCGCCAGGTGGGCGATGTGATCCTGGTCGACTCGGCAGACTCCCTGGCCGAGAGCTTCAACCCGGAGCGCTACAGCAAGGTGATCAACTGCCAGGTGGTCACCGAGTCGGGCGAGCAGCTGGGCAAGGTGCTGGGCTTCAGCTTCGACATCGAAACCGGCGAACTCACCACCCTGGTGCTGGGAGCGCTGGGGGTGCCCTTGCTGGGCGAGGGGGTGCTGAGCACCTGGGAGCTGCCGGTGGAGGAGATCGTGAGCAGCGGCAGCGACCGGATCATCGTGTACGAGGGCGCCGAGGACAAACTCAAGCAACTGGGCACCGGCCTGCTGGAGAAGCTGGGCATCGGTGGACCGAGCTGGGAACAGGAGGAGCGGGAGCGCTACCGCTCCGCCATGGTGCCCGTGGAGAACCAGCTGGCCGCCGGCGTGCCCAGCGTGCAGGAACAGCGGCGCATCCAGCCCGCCAGCAGCCGGGCCTTCGAGCCGGAGGAGTCGTATGACTACGTGGAAGTGGAGGAGCGACGCCAGCGGGAACCCCTGCGCCAGCGGCGCTATCTCGATGACGAGGAACCCGATGGCGGCCGTCGCTCCCGGGAGCCTGAACCGATCGCGCGCGAGCAAGGCATGGCTGATGGCCCGTCCAGCAGGCCGGCCTTCAGCCGCGACCCTTACGACGCGCCCCGGCGGCGGCCGGCTGGTGCCCCGAGCCGCGAACCGCTGGATGTGGAAGCCGAGGACCTCGACGATCCCTGGTGAGCGGAGCGCTCAGCCCGCGCGGAAGTTCAGGGACGCGGAATTCACGCAGTGGCGCAGGCCGGTGGGCGCCGGGCCATCGTTGAACACGTGGCCCAGGTGGGCGTCACAGTTGGCGCAGCGGATCTCCGTGCGCACCATGCCGTGGCTGCGGTCCACCTTGGTGCTGATCGCGCCCGGATCCACGCCATCCCAGAAGCTGGGCCAGCCGGTGCCGGAGTCGAACTTGGTGGCGCTGCTGTAGAGGGGCGCATCGCAGCAGATGCAGTGGTAGGTGCCGCTGCCCTTGTGGTTCCAGTAGGCACCGGTGAAGGGCCGCTCGGTGCCGCCCTGGCGGGCGATGAGGAACTGCTCCGGGGTGAGCCGGGAGCGCCAGATCTCCTCGCGTTCATCTCGGGGCAGACCACTCTCCACGCCACAGGCGGACATGGGCTGCTGGGACTCGGACATTGCCGGGCGGAACAGGTTTGGCCAACCCTAGGAATCCGGCCGGGGCAAGCGCCTGGAGCCGGGCAGCAGCTCAGCCACAAGATCGGCCAGAGCCGCCACGGCCCCTGGGCTGCCGCGCAGGCTGCGCAGATCCCGGGCCATGGCCTCCAGGCGGGAGGGCTGGGCGAGCCACTCGGCGGCCTCTGCTGCGATCTGCTCCGGGGTGATCGGCCCAACCCGCTCGGGCACCAGCTGGCGACCGGCGGCGATGTTCGGCGCGGCCAGCAGGCCTCCGTGGCGCAGGCGCCAGAGGGTCAGCGCCACCCCAAACAGGCGGCGCAGCACGGGCAGCCGGGCCAGCACCCCCGCCAGGCCGTCCCAGGCCTGCATCACATGCAGATGCTGGGTGGGCACCAGCACCAGCATCGGCACGCCCAGCGCCGCGAGTTCAGCGGTGTTCGCACCCACGGTGGTGAGGGCCAGGCGGCACTGGCTGAGCCTGTCGTGGGCGGGACTGTGTTGCACCAGTTCAATGCGGCTGCCGGCCGCGGTCACCAGGGCCAGTCCATCCGTCTGCAGCCGGTCGCTGGCCACCAGCGTGGGCTCGCCCGCCCGGTACCCACGGGCGATCGGGTTGACAGGGGCGGCGTAGGACCGCAACTCGGCCAGCGTCACGGTGGGGGCCAGGGGCAGCAGCAGACCCACACCGGGCTGCTTACAGACCAGCCGGTCGGCGGTCTCCAGCAGAAAGGGCACACCCACCCGCAGCTTGGCGGGCTTGGAGCCCGGCAGCAACGCCAGCCAGGGACCGGCGGGCAGGGGGGCCTCGCGCCGCGCCTGCTCGGACAGGTCGGCCATCAGGTCGCCCACCACCGTGCAGCGCCCGCGCCAGCGTGCGGGAATGGCGTTGGCGGCCCGGGGGCCCATCGCGGCGATGCGGTCATTCCAGCGGGGCCAGCGGGCCACCCACTCGGCATAGGTGATGTGGCGGTAACCCAACCGGGCCGAGAGCAGCACGGTCCAGAACTGGTCGCCGCCGAGAAACACCACCACGCCCCGGCGGGGCCAGGGTCCGAAGCGCCCCGGCCGCAGCAGCAACCCCCAGAAGCGGCGGGCCGGTGTGATGCGCGTGAACAGGTTCCAGCCCGCGGCCGCCCGGTGCTCCTGACCGGTGCCGTTGGGGCAGGGCACCAGCACCAGCCGCAACTCTCCGGCGCCAGCGGGTTGGCGGGGCGCCAGCGCCAGGCGGCGGTGCAGGCAGAGGGCCAGGGGGCGCACCCAGGTGCTCAGCTCCCCGGGACCGTTGCTCACCAGCACAACGGCGTACGGCTCAGCGGCGGCGGCGGGATCAACTGCGGGCCCGCAACCGTCCAGGCCCCAGGACATCCCCGTGGAGGCTTCAGCCGCAGGGTGAGGCTCGGCCAGGAATGAGGGAGAAAAAAGAGTGCGGATGGCGAGACTTGAACTCGCAAGGCCGAAGCCACACGCCCCTCAAACGTGCGTGTCTACCAATTCCACCACATCCGCAAGATGACGCAGTGAGCCTCGGCTCACCGGGTGGGACGGCCCGCCGGAGGCGTTGCCGTTCCGCAATATACCCATTAGCCCCTCCAAGCACCCCAGCCCCTGGCCAGGTTCGCGACAGCAGCGGCCGGAGCGCCTCTGTGAGCGCTGATACAGTCCGCCCTGGCCCAACGCCAAGCGAGACGCCGCGGATGCCCATCGGCAAGTTGCTGATCGCCAACCGTGGCGAGATCGCCCTGAGAATCCTGCGCAGCTGCCGTGAGCTGGGAATTGCCACGGTGGCTGTGTACAGCACGGTGGATCGCAACGCCCTGCATGTGCAACTGGCCGATGAGGCCGTGTGCGTAGGCGAAGCCCCCAGCTCCAAGAGCTACCTCAACATTCCCAACATCCTGGCGGCCGCCACCTCCCGCGGCGCCGACGCCATCCATCCCGGTTACGGCTTCCTGGCGGAAAACGATCGCTTCGCCGAGATCTGCGCCGACCACGGCATCACCTTCGTGGGGCCATCGCCGGAGGCGATCCGCTCGATGGGCGACAAGTCGACCGCCAAGGCCACCATGCAGCGGGTGGGCGTGCCCACGATTCCCGGCAGCGAAGGCCTGCTGGCCACGGTGGAGGAGGCCCGGCGCCTGGCCGAGGGCATGGGCTACCCGGTGATGATCAAGGCCACCGCCGGCGGCGGCGGCCGGGGCATGCGCCTGGTGCCCGGCGGCGACCAGCTGGAGGGGCTGTTCAAAGCGGCCCAGGGCGAAGCCGAAGCCGCCTTCGGCAACCCGGGCCTGTACATGGAGAAATTCATCGACCGCCCCCGCCACGTGGAGGTGCAGGTGCTGGCCGACCGTCACGGCAACGTGATCCACCTGGGTGAGCGCGACTGCTCGATCCAACGCCGCCACCAGAAATTGCTGGAGGAGGCCCCGAGCGTGGCCATCAACGCCGACCTGCGCCGCCAGATGGGCGAGGCTGCCGTGGCCGCGGCCCGCACGATCGGCTACGAGGGCGCCGGCACGGTGGAGTTCCTGGTGGACCGCAGCGGCGCGTTCTACTTCATGGAGATGAACACCCGCATCCAGGTGGAACACCCGGTCACGGAGATGGTGACCGGCGTCGACCTGATCGCCGAGCAGCTGCGCATCGCCGGCGGCGAGCCGATCTCCGTGAGCCAGGACGAGGTGAAGCTCAGCGGCCATGCCATCGAGGTGCGGATCAACGCCGAGGACCCGCGCCAGAACTTCCGGCCGGCGCCCGGCAAGATCACAGGTTGGCTGCCTCCAGGCGGCCCGGGCGTGCGCTTCGACAGCCACGTCTACACGGGCTACGAGATCCCCCCCTTCTACGACTCCCTGATCGGCAAGCTGATTGTGTGGGGCGTCGACCGGGACCATGCCCTCAAACGCCTGCACCGGGCCCTCTCCGAGTGCGCCGTGACGGGCATTCCCACCACGATCGAGTTCCACCTGCAGCTGCTGGAGCGGCCCGAGTTTCAGGCCGGCGATGTGCACACCAAGTTTGTTGAGGAGGAGATGCTGCCCCGCTCCTAGCCGATCTGCGATGAGCGCTGCAGCACCTGGGTCACCAGGCCCTGCTGACCCACCAGCAGCTCCCTCACCAGGCTGATCAGCCCCACCCACACCACCGGCGTCACGTCCACGCCACCGATCGGCCGGATGAGTCGGCGGGTGGGTGCCAGCAGGGGTTCGGTGGGTGCCCCCACCAGGCGCATCACCCCCTTGCTGAGATCCACCTGGGGGTACCAGGTGAGCACGATGCGGAACAGGAACAGCAGGGTCCAGGCCGCAAGGGCCAGGCCGAGCAGCAGGTGGGTCCAGGCCAGCGGCGAGGCGGGCAGCGCCGTCACAAAGCTCTAAGCAGTGGAGCCCACCAGCGTAGGCATCCGATGCGTCTGCCTAAGATCCGACCACATCCGTGACGCCACGCAGCGGCCGCGCCATGACCCCATCCCTCGCCAACTTTCTCAGCAGCCTCGTGTGGGGCGCGGTGATCGTGGTGATCCCGATCGCCGTGGCCCTGGTGCTGATCAGCCAGAACGACCGTCTCGATCGCAAGCTCTGAGGGGCGGCGCCCCTACAGTGGGGCGATGCACCGAGAGTGATGGGTCGTGGTTAATGCCAGCCTGAACTGGGCCAGCATCGTGGGCATCGTGCTGGCGGTGGGCGGCGCGCTGCTCTATTTCATGCGCAGCTTCAAACCCGCGCTCGCCCGCGACTACGACGTGTTCTTCGCTGCCGTCGGCCTGCTGTGCGGCGGCATCCTGTTTTTCCAGGGTTGGCGCCTCGACCCGATTCTGCAGTTCGGCCAGTTTCTGTTGGCAGGCACCACCGTGTTCTTCGCCTACGAGAGCGTGCGGCTGCGCGGGGTGACCACCGAACAGGCCCGCCGATCCTCCTATTTCGACGACGACGAGCCCCTGCCGGCTCCTTCAGGCCCCTATCGCCCGCGCATGGGCGGCCGCAGCTGGGATGAACCCGAACGGGAACGCTTTGACGAACCCCAACCGGTGCGCAGGCGGATTCCCTCGCGCCCAGAGGACGGTGATGATGCCGATGCCTTCTACCGCCCCAGCCGCACCAGCCGGGCCGCCATCCCGGAGCGGGCCGCCAGCCGCCCTTCCGCAGACTGGGATCGCCCCTCCGCCGAAAGCGAGCCACCCACCAGCCAGCGCCGCTATTCCGCAGGCCCCGGTCGCGAGACGCCTGAATTCGGTGCCCGCCGCCGTGATGGTCAGGCAGAGGTTCGCCGCGGCAGCCGGCCCACGGCCAGCAGCGATGCCATGCCACGCTCCAGCCGCCGGCCGATCGTTGGGAGCGCCGGCGCTGCTCCCTCTGCCGAAGGCCGCGCCGGCATCCCCCAGGGCTCACCAATCCGCTCCAGCCGCGCCCAGGGTTCTGCCACTCCCCGCAGCGAAAGCGTGAGTGACGCCGACTTCACCCCCGTCCAGCCTGCGGCCAACCGCGAACCAGCACCGTCCCGGGGGCGTGACAACTCCTCCCGCTTCGACGACTGACCGGGCCCTGACCACCTCGGGGCCAATGCAGGATTGGCTCGGCATCCCGGCCATTCCTCTGCGCCTCGGTGGATTGGTGCTCCTGGCCCTGCTCCTGGGGGCCTGCAGCGGCCTGGGCCTGGGCAGCAGGCGGGCGGCCCCCTCGGCTGGCCTGGCCGCCAGCAACCGCCAGGAGCCGGCCCTCAGCGGGGATGGGCGCCTGCTGGCCTCCCTGATCGAGCAGGACGGCCGGCTGCGGATGATGCTGCAGGAGCAGAACAGCGGCAGGCTGCTGCCCCTGCGCCACTGGCGCGGGCACACACCCCACGGTTCCCCGGCCCTGAGCTGGAACGGCCGCTACCTGGCCGGGCTGGTGCAACAGGGCAGCCAGCGGCAGGTGGTGGTGGACGACCGGCTCAGCGGCAGGCTCTGGCGCCTGCCGCTCGCCGGCGGAGGCGATCCCCAGCGGCTGAGCCTGGCTCCCGACGGCCAGCGGCTGGCGGTGGAGGTGCTGCGCAACGGCAAGCGCCAGGTGCAGGTGTTCGCCCTTGACGGCCTGCTGGAACCGGATCTACCTGGCGGCAGCAGCCTGCTGGGCGGCCCATGATGCCGATGCCGCTCTCGCTGCTGCTGGCATTGGCCATGGCCGTGGCGGGCTGCCTGCCGCCCCAGGCCCGGCCCATGCTGCCGATCAACCGCCGGCTGGAGCAGAACGGCAGCGGCCGCGAACCGGCGCTGGCGGGCCGTTGGCTGGCCCTGATCAGCGGCCGTGACGGCCGTGAGCAGGTGCAGCTGCTGGATCTGGAGCAGGGACTGCTGCGGCCCCTGCCGGGACTGAACCGGGCCGACGCCCAGCCCCTGAGTGTGAGCGTGGACGCCCGCGGCGAGCGGCTGGCGCTGGTGCGCCAGCTGGGCGGGCGCACGGAGCTGCTGCTCTACCGCCGCTCCCAGGGGCTGCTGCTCCAGCTGCCGGTGGAGCCAGCCGGCGTTCCACGCAGGGTGCAGCTGCGGGCCGATGGCCGCCAGCTGGCCGTGGAGGTGAGCCGCAATGGCCTCTGGCAGGTGGATCTGCTCAACCTGCCCTGAGCTCAGGGCATCAGGCCTGCCCAGTGCAGGAAGGTCTCGCCGCTGATCGCCTCCACCAGCAGCACGGCCATAAAGCCCACCATCGCGAAGCGACCATTCACCCGCTCCGCGTAGGCACTCCAGCCGAAAGCCGGCACATCCGGGGTGGTGGCGCTGGTGGTTTCAGCGGGGGAAGGAGCGGCCATGGTTCAGAACGGATGGGTGAATGGGAGCAGGGGTGGGGGTTCAGGACTCCTGGCCGAACACATAGCCGGCAGCGGGCAGCAGCCGCCAGCCTCCCGTGCCGTCCAGTTCCAGCACGGTGTCGTGGAAGGCGGTGAGCGTGGGGCGGTGCCCCACGCTCACAAAGGCGATCTCACGCTCGCTGAGCAGGTCGTAGAGGTGGCGCTCGGTGCTCACATCCAGGGCGCTGGTGGCCTCGTCGAGCACCACGAAGCGCGGACCGTTGAGCAGCAGCCGGGCAAAGGCCAACCGCTGCTGCTCGCCGAGGGAGAGCAGCCGCGGCCAGTCCTGCTTGATGTCCAGGTCGGGGTAACGCTGCACCAGATCGGGCAGGCGTACCTGCTTGAGCACATGGCGCAGCTGGTCTTCGCTGAAGCGGTCGGAGGGGAGCGGGTAGGCCAGCTGCTCACGCAGGCTGCCGAGAAGCATGTAGGGCTTCTGGGGGATGAACAGCAGTTCACCGGCACCGGGGCGCTGGACCTGGCCGGCGGCAGGCGGCCAGAGACCGCTCACCATGCGCAGGAAGGAGGTCTTGCCGCAGCCGGAGGGGCCCACCACCAGCAGCCGCTGGCTGCGGTCGATGGTGAGGCTGAGGTCGCGGATCAGCAGGCGCTGGGTGCGCGGCGGCATCAGATCCACGTGGCTCACCACGATGGCGTCAGCGCCCGCACGCACCCCGGCCTGCTCCCGGGCCAGCTGGGCGGCAGCCTCGCCGCCGATCTCATCCACCTTGCCCTGGAAGCCCTCCAGGCGGCTGATGGCCGCGGAGAAGGCCGCCAGGCGATCGATGTTGTTCACGATGTAACTCACGGAGAACAACACCTGGGAGAAGGCGATGCTGGCCTGACCGAACACACCAAAATCCACCTCTTTGGCGAAGTAGATGGGAGCGATCACCAACCAGGGCAGGAAGCGGGAGAAATAGTCGTAGGAGCGCTGGATCACGCTGATCAGGGCTTCCCAAATGATCAGGCGGTTGTAGTTCTGGATGGCGCCACCAAGACGGCGCTCGGCCTCCCGTGATTCCTGCTGCTCGCCGCGATAGAAGGCGATCGATTCAGCGTTGTCGCGGATGTGCACAAGGCCGTAACGGAAATCGGCCTCCAGCTTGAGCTGCTGATAATTCAGCGCCACCAGCTTGCGGCTGGCGAACACGATCACCGCCGTGCCAGCAACGGAGTAAATCAGCAGCCACAGGGCCAGCTTGGAGCTGATGCTCCAGAGCACGATGATGAAGCTGAAGAACGTGAGCAGGGCGGAGAGAATCTCCACCGTCACGCTCAGACTGGTGCTGGTGAAACTGGCTGTGTCCTGGGAGATGCGTTGGTCTGGATTATCAATCTCCTCGGTCGTTTCATCATTCGGATTGAGAACGTAGTAAGCCCTGTTGCTGAGGTAACGGCTCAGCAGCCTGCCGCTGAGCCATTCACGCCAGAGCAGACCAAGCCTGGGAATCAGATAGCTCTGCAACGCCCGAATCGGCAACGCCAGCATCAGGCAGAAGGCGTAGATCGCCACGATCTTCCAGAAGCCGTCCTGGTCGTAGGCCACGAGGGCATTGTCGACATTGCGGGCGATGAAACTGATGCCCACATTGATCCCGTTGATCACCAGGATCAGCAGCAGGATCACCCCCAGCAACACCCAGGGCAGCCAGCGCCCCTGGCGCAACTTGGCCCGCAGAACGCCGAAGCAGCTCAGGCCGGCCACCATCAGCACGGTGATCACAGGCCCGCCCGGCCCGGCCCAGAGGCCGGCCACCTGCTCGGGCACCCCTGGCAGGAAGCGGCTGCGCAGCTCGGGGATCAGGGCGCCGCTGAGGGCCACCACGCCGGTGAGCATCAGCAGGGTGACCCCCACCACCACAGCCACCAAAGCCACCACCAGCAGCAGGAACTGCCAGGGCTGGGTGTCCTCAACGGGCAAAAAATAGGGCTGGGCCAGGCGCTGCAGCTTGCCCAGCTGGCTGCGGAAGGCCTTGAGCGGGTTCATGGAACGGCTCGACAGGCAGCCATTGTCGCCGCTGACGTCTCAGCCCGGGGGCCAGGCGAGGG
>JBIIXY010000143.1:0-4996 GCA_044347105.1 Prochlorococcaceae cyanobacterium | reverse complement strand
GGTTCGGGGGGCACGGGCTTTTCGCCGTGCAGGCCTTCGATGGCCTCGAGCGCCACCGTGCTGCGCAGTACGCCACAGCGCACGCTGAGCTCGCGGCTGTCGTCGCTGATCGCCAGCACCTCCGCCGCCTTGCCCAGGGCCAGCAGCCGCACGCGCTCGCCCACCTTGGGCATCCAGCCGCCATGGTCGCGGCGCTCGGGCAGGGGGCGGTGCTGCTCCTCCAGCCGCCGGAGCTGCTGGCCGGCCTGGCGGGCTGTCTCGCCCGCACGGCGCCGCCCTTCGCCGCCCACCGCTGCCTCCTGCTGGCGCAGACGGCGGATGATGCGCCGCACCTCGGCCTGCCCCTGGCGGATCGAGCGTTCCAGCTGCTGGCGGCGCTGCTCCTGCAGTTCGGCGCTCTGCTGGCGTTGCTGCTCCCAGCGCGAGAGCAGCTCCTCGTGCAGCAGTTCGGTGCGGGCCAGCAGGGCCGCGGCCTCCTCGGCGGCCTCCTGCTGGCGCTGGCGCTGCTGCTCCAGCCCCTCGATCACCTGATTCACCTGGCCCTCGCCGCGAGGCACGAGCTGGGCGGCCGCCCGCTCCAGCACCCCCTCTTCCAGCCCCAGGCGCCGGGCGATCGCCAGGGCATTGCTGCGGCCGGGAATGCCCCACTGCAGCCGGTAGGTGGGGGCAAGGGTCTGCTCGTCGAAGGCCACCGAGGCGTTCTCGAAGCGGGGATCGGCGTATTTGAGGGCCTTGAGCTCGCCGAAATGGGTGGTGGCGATCGTGAGCCGGGCGCGGTCGGCAAGCTGCTGCAGCAGAGCCGTGGCCAGGGCGGCACCCTCCTGCGGGTCGGTGCCGGCACCCACTTCGTCGAGCAGCACCAGGGCGGCAGGCCCGGCAGCGGCGGGTGGCAGGGCCGCCAGAATGCGGGCGATGCGGCGGATGTGGCCGCTGAAGGTGGAGAGGTTCTGTTGCAGCGACTGCTCGTCGCCGATGTCGGCCAGCACCAGGGCGCACCAGGGCAGTCGCGGCGTGCCGGCGCAGGGCAGAAACAGGCCGGCCCGGGCCATCAGCGCCGCCAGCCCCACGCTCTTGAGGGTCACGGTCTTGCCGCCGGTGTTCGGCCCGGTGATCGCCACCACCCGCAGCTGCGGCCCCACGGCCACAGTCACGGGCACCACGACCTGGCCATTCTCGCGGCGCTGCTGCCAGAGCAGCAACGGGTGGCGCAGCTCGCGCAGCTCGAAAGGGGCGTCGCCCTCCTCCAGCAGCTCGGGCCGCACGGCGCCCAGCCAGGCGCCGTAGCGGGCCCGGGCCAAAGCGGCGTCAAGGCGCACAAGGATGATCTGCAGGTGCTCCAGGGCGGGAGCCTCGGCCGCCACCAGGGCGCTGAGCTCCGCCAGGATCGCCCCCTCGATCTCCCGCTCGCGGCCCTCCAGTTCGCGGATGCGGTTGCCCAGGGGGATCACCGCCTGCGGCTCCACAAACACGGTGCTGCCCGATGCCGAGCTGTCGTGCACCAGGCCGCCGATCTGGCCGGCGGCGCCGGCCTTCACCGCCAGCACCGTGCGGCCGTTGCGCTCGGCCACCACCGTGTCCTGCAGCAGGGCCGCCCAGCGGCGGATCAGCTCCTGCAGCCGCTCCCGCCGCTCGGCGCGCACGCCCTGCAGCTGGCGGCGCAGCCCCGCCAGCTCCACACTGGCCCGGTCGGCCACCCGGCCGCCCTCCTCGAGGGCGAAGTGCAGCCGCTGCTCCAGCTCCGGCAGGGTGCGCAGGTCGGCCACCAGGGCGGAGCACGCCGGCCGCAGCACGTCGTCCTCGATCTGGCGCCGCAGCCGCCGCGCCGCCGCCAGGGTGCCAGCCACGCCCAGCAGCTCCTCGCCGCCGGCGCTGCCCCCCTTGGCGCAGCGGACCACGGTGGCCGCAATGTCCACCACCCCCCGGAAGCTCAGCCCCCCCTCCAGCACGCCATCGAGCCCCAGCAGCTCGCTGGTTTCGGCCAGCAGGGTGCGGCTTTCAGCGCAACTGGCCGGCAGGGGCAGGGCGCTGCAGTGACGCTGCCCGGCGGCGGTGCTGGCGAAACCGGCCACCTGGCCCGCCAGGCGCGGCCACTCCAGCAACTCCAGCGCTTCAGCCGCGATCGGTGCGGAAGCCAGGGGCTTCAACGGAGCACTCACCCGTTCACGCCTGGGATGGGGGAGGGGATGGGATCAGCGCCGGTGTTGGCGGGAATGCCCGCCGGCGGTTCGTAGAGGATCTCCAGCCAGTTGTCCTCCGGATCCTGCAGGTAAAAGGAGGCGGTGCCGTCGCGGTGGTCGTGCACCGGACCCACCCGATGGCCGCTGGCGGCCAGCTCGGCATGCACCGCATCCACAGCGGCGCGATCATCGAGATGGAAGGCGAAGTGGGGACCGGCGGCGGTGTAGTCAGCGCTGAGGAGGGCGATGCCATCGCCGGTGACGGGCGACTGCAGGTAGGCCCAGTCAGGGGCATCCCAGGTGAGCCGGAGCCCTAGAGCAGCGTAGAAGGCCTTGGCGCGCTCCATGTCGCTCACGCGGAGGGCCACATGGCCGAGGCGATGGACGGCGGCTGCCATGGCGGATGTGCTCACTGAAGCCATTCTCGGTCAGCGGGTCCGGCGCCGGTGTTGGGGGAGGTCCGACCCTGGAGGGGTTGATTGAGCAGATTGATTCAGCAGATTGATGCGGCACATTCAGTGTTCGCAAAATACATTTTTTGGACCTGCCGTTGCGGCACTGGATGGCAGCAAAAGGGCTGCCAGGCACAAACCCTCAACTCCCTCGCGCTGCACGCCGGCTCTGAACAAGCGAAGGATGACGCGAGGGTGGGGCAAATCCAGGCCAAAGCATCCCCACCTCGGCAATGTGGCCGCTCAACTTGGGGTCGCTCATCGGGGATGGGGTCTGCGCTGCCAGTCTGCGCCCAGAACCTGATCGCGGCCTGGATCAACCCTCGCGCAGCCAGGCGGCCGCATCACAGGCGTGATAGGTGAGGATCAGATCAGCGCCGGCCCGCTTGAAACAGAGCAGGGTTTCCAGCACCACGGCCCGCTCGTGGATCCAGCCCTTTTCCGCCGCGGCCTTCACCATGGCGTACTCGCCGCTCACGTTGTAGGCGGCGATCGGCTGCTCGGATTCGCCGCGCAGTCGGTGAATGATGTCGAGGTAGGCCAGGCCGGGCTTCACCATCAGGATGTCGGCCCCTTCGCTCTCATCGAGCTGGGCCTCGAGGATGGCCTCGCGGCTGTTAGCCGGATCCATCTGATAGGTGCTTTTGTCTGTGGGGATCGGCTTGCCGGCGGCGGCCCTGGGGGCCGAGTCGAGCGCCTCACGGAAGGGGCCGTAGTAGGCCGAGGCGTATTTGGCTGTGTAGCTGATGATCCCCACGTGCTCGAAGCCCTCCTCATCGAGGGCCTCGCGGATCGCACCCACGCGGCCATCCATCATGTCGCTGGGCCCGATCAGATCGGCGCCGGCACGGGCCTGGGCCACCGCCTGGCGGCAGAGAATCGCCACGGTTTCATCGTTGAGCACCACACCCTCGTTGCTCACGATGCCGTCGTGGCCGTCGCAGGAATAGGGATCCAGGGCCACATCGGTCATGATCGCCATCTGGGGGTGTTCCTCCTTGAGCAGGCGGATGGCGCGGGGGATCAGGCCGTGCTCGTTGAAGCATTCGGCACCGTCCTCGGTCTTGAGACCATCGGCCACCTTGGGGAACAGCACCACGCAGCGGATGCCCAGATCCCAGGCGCGGCCCACCTCCTGCACCAGGCCTTCCAGGCTCCAGCGGAAGCAGCCGGGCATGGCGCCGATCGGCTCGTTGGTGGCCCCCTCGTGCACGAACAGGGGGTAGATGAAGTCGGCTGCGCTCAGCTGGTGCTCCCGCACCATCGCCCGCAGGGCCGGCGTGCGGCGCAACCGGCGGGGGCGATAGGTGAGCTCCATGGTGCTGGGATGGCTGGGGCGGATCCTACGGACCGGATCCCGCCGCCTCAGCGGGTCCAGGCGAACAGCGCCACCAGCACCAGGCCCACCAGCCCCCCCAGTTGAAAGCGCAGATCCACCCGGTTGATGCGCCGCATCACCCGGACGCGCTGGTCATCCGGAACGGCCTCCAGCTGGTTGATCCCCCACAGGAAGAGCACGAACAACACCACCGACAGGACATAGCCGTAGGCGTAGAGCTGATCGAGAAAAGTGAGATCGGCGGTGGGGGGCATCTCCGCCTTGTAGGTCTGGTGCAGGAACACCAGGGTGAGCAGGGCGGTGGGTGGGATCGCCAGACGGGCATCCCCCAGGCTGCCCTCCAGACTCGGCGCCAGCAGCACAAGGCAGAGCACCAGCAGCAGGGGCAGGATCCACTGCATCAACATCGCCCCGGCGGCGGGTGCATAGCTGACCAGCAGCTCCACCCGGCTGTAGGTGTCATCGCTGGTGGTGCCAAAGGTGGTGCGATAGCGATGCTCCCTGGCATGGATGGTGACGCCACGCAGCTCGTAGCCATAGATGCTGCTGTAGTCGCCCAGGAGTTCGCCCCGGGCTATCTCGGGGCGCAGCAGCACCCGGTTCGCCGGATCAGCGAGCGCCTCCGGGCTGGCCTCGAGAATCAGAGGCAGGCGGATCTGCTCGAAGGGCGAGCGCCGTTGATCGATCTCATTCACGTAGAAGGCAGCCGCAAAGCGGAAGGTGAGCAGACGCGAGCCATCAGCCGCGTCGGGAGCGTCACTGTCGACCTGCTCGATCAAGCCATCCCAGTTGTCCACCTGGTTGACGAACTCCACCATCGCCAAGGGCTCGATCCCGCGCCGTTCCATCAGCTCCTGCACCGCCACTGGCACCCGCAGCCAATACCAGCCCTCGGCTTTGAAGGTCTGATCCACTAGCGACAGCCCATAGATCTTGCGCACGTGCATCCCCACCTGCACGGTGAGCGGAGGGGCGGCCACGGCGGGCCCCAGAGGCAACAGGGTGAGCAGCAGCCCGAGGGCCAGCGA
>JBIIXY010000048.1:0-15639 GCA_044347105.1 Prochlorococcaceae cyanobacterium | reverse complement strand
GCGGCCGGTTGGCCAGACGCACGTTGGGGAAGGGGGGCATCAGCGGGGCAGCAACGCGTCGGGCGGCTCCGGGGTCAGCGCTCGATCCGGATCAGACCATCGTCGCTGACGATGGCTGCCACGGCCGCCAGATTGCAACTCCGGCCCGGCTCCACCTGCAGCTCCTGGCCCTGCACCAGCGTTACCTGCCAGGGCGTGGGTCCGCCGTTGCGCAGGCCCAGGATGGCCGCGTCGCTGGGGTGGGCCACCACCTCGGCCAGGGGCTGCCGGAGCTGGGGGAGTTGCAGGCGGTCGAAGTGGTGGCGATAGAGATTGGTGCCGGCGGCCGCCACCACCGCGCCGCAGGGCAGCCGCAGGCGCAGGGGCGCCGGCAGCGCCGCGCCGCAGCTCCAGCAGGGCGGCGGCGGGCTCTGGTGGCTGCGGAAGTTCTCCTGGCCGCAGGCCGGGCAGATCTGGCGCCGGTCGAGGGTGCGGGCCAGTTCGTTCTGCCATTCGCCGGTGAGCACCCGCCGCTCCGGCTCGCGCAAACCCGGCCCGAAGGTCTGGATGAACAGGGCCTGCAACGCGGCCGGGTAGATGGGCCAGGTGAGCAGGGCCGCGCTGTGCAGTTCGGGGTCGGGGCGGTTGCGCTGGTCGACGGGATCGAAGATGAACACCGGATCCTCGCCGTAGAGGCGGCGGCGGGCGGGCTCATCGAGGCAGCGGATCGCCAGTTCCAGGGCGCCGCGGAACGGGTCGTGGCGGGTGAGCAGGCGGAACAGCAGCACCGCCAGGGAGTGCAGGTCGCTGTTGGCACCGGGCCTGGCGCGGCCCATCAGCACCTCCGGGGCGATGAACCCCGGGGTGCCGAGCACGCCGCCGGGGTCGCGGCCATCCACGTCCACGTTGTCGTTGTCGCAGATCAGGATGCGGCCGCTTTCGGGCTCAAGAAAGAGGTTGCCCAGGGAGATGTCCTTGTAACAGAGGCCCCGGCTGTGCAGGGCATGGAAGGCAGCGCTGAGCTCCAGGCAGGCCCGCAGCACGCTGGCCAGGCTGAGATCCACCAGCCCGCCGTAGTGCTCCACCGCCCCCACGAAGCCGGCGGGCCGCAGGTTCATCAGGTAGCCGAACCCGGGCTCCTGGCAGCGCAACAGCCGCTGGGATTGCGGGGTGGGGCGCAGCAGGGCCATCGGCCAGAGAAAGCTGGCGTTGGGGGCGGTGCTGCTGATGGCGGCGCCGAGGCGGAGTTCCAGTGCCGGATCCCGGGCGATGCAGGCCGGCAGGTACCACTTCAGGGCCAGGCGCTCACCCGCCAGTTCCACCTCATACACCTGCCCCTGGCTGCCGCTGCCGATGCCGCGCACCACCCGCAGGGGCGTGCTCAGCCCCGCAAAAGCGAGGGTGCTTCCCTCCGGCAGGATCCAGGTCATGGCACGGCGCCGATCGCCTGGCGGATGCCATTGCGGTGGGCCAGGGCGGTGCGGCGGTTGGCAAAGCCATGGCGGCGGGCCTGGCCATCGCGCAGGTCGATGAGCAGGGTGTGCTGTTTGCGTGAACCCAGCAGCACCGCCGCCGCCAGCAGGCTGATCTGCAGGGGCCAGAAGACCAGCAGCGGTCCCAGGCGGATGGGCAGCAGCAGCAGCAGGGCCACGCTCAGCAACACCCACCAGCTGAAGATGTGGGGGAAGCGGGGTTCGCTCTGCACCACGGCCGTGCGGATCTGATCGAGCCGGATGGTCTCACCGCCGATGGTCACGGTGGCGGGCGCACTGGCGGGCTGGCGCTGGCTCGCGGGCCCGGGGGTGGTGGCCGCCGGCGTGAGCCGGAACACCAGCACGGGGCCGGAGCGGCCGAGGCGGATCTCATCGCCATCGCCGAGCGGGCGGCAGCGCTGCACCCGCTCCCCCTCCAGATAGGTGCCCGTGCTGCTCTGCCAGTCGCACACCAGCCAGCCGTGGCGGCCGGAGAAGCGCACCACCGCGTGGTGGTCGGACACCGCCTGCTGGGCGGGCAGGGCCAGCCGGTTGCCGCTGGCGCGGCCGATGGTGAGGGGCTGGTCGGGCTGGAGCCGCAGACACTTGTCGGGCTGATCGCGCAGCTGCAGGAAGGCGGCCGCGCTCATGGCTCACCCCGGCGGCGCTTCCACCACAGCTGCCAGTCGTCGCGCAGATCGTTCAGCCAGCCGCCGTCACCCTGGCGGAACGGCTGCACCCGGCCGGGAAACAGCAGCGCCTTGCCTGCCAGGGCCAGGGCCACCAGCAGCAGCGCCAGCAACACCCAGCCCGGGATGGCGCCCGGTGCCTGGGCCACGAACACCGCCCTCAGGGCATACACGGCCAGGGTGAGAGCCAGCCAGAAACGGAAGGGCTCCCAGGGATCACGCGGCTGGTCCACGGCCGGATCCAACGAATCAGGCCAGGGTAGGTCCGTAGCTTGGGGGCCATTCCGGGTAGCCGTCACGCGTCCATGGAGACGTCCTCGCCACCGCCCAGCCGCAAGCGCCTGGAGCTCTGGCGTGAGCTGCTCCAGGCCTGCGTGCGGGGCGAGCTTTCGGCGCGGCCGGCGGCCATCCGCCAGGTGTGGGCCGCCCTGCGGGAGCACGAGGCCACGGTGGAGCTGTGGCAGGGCGGCAGCTGCGTGGGGCGGCTGCCGGTGGGCGAGGGCCGGATCCGCATCGGCCGCGACCCGGCCTGTGAGCTGGCCCTCGACTCCCCTGGCCTGAGCCGGGTGCATGCGGTGCTGGAGCGGCGGCGACCCAGCGACCGCGACGCCACGCTGCTCGATTACGACTCCAGCAACGGCCTGTTCCACCGCGACCGGCGCATCCGCTCGATCGCCCTGCGCCATGGCGACACAGTGGTGCTGGGGTCGGCGCTGAAGGGTGACACGCCCGAGCTGCGTTACCAGCACCGCCGCAGTGGTCTGGAGCTGGGGCTGCACGGGCTGGGCATCGGCAGCCTGATCGGGGCCGGCCTGCTGGCCTCGGGGATGCTGATGGCGGCCACGATCGCCGGCGGCTCCAGGATCCGGGTGATCGATGGCCCGGTGAAGATCCTCTCGGCAGACGGTCAGCAGATCGACGCCCGGCAGGGATCGGCCACGGCCCTGCCGGCGCTGGCCGACTATCCCCTGCATCTGCGCCAGGCGCTGCTGGCCTCGGAGGAGGCGCGCTTCGGCTGGAACAGCGGCATCGACCTGTTCGGCACCCTGCGCGCCGCCCTGCGGCGAACGGGCGGCGGCAGTGGGCTCACCCAGCAGGTGGCCCGGCTGTACTACCCGGAGGTGGGGCGTGAGCTGAGCATCACCCGCAAGCTGCGTGAGCTGTGGGTGGCCCTGCAGCTGGAGGTGGGCTACAGCAAGAACCGCATCCTCAAGATGTATCTCGACCGCGCCCATCTCGGGCTCGGCACCGATGGCTTCGAGCAGGCTTCCCAGCTCTATTTCCGCAAGTCGGCCTGGGAGCTGGATGTGGCCGAATCGGCCTTCCTGGTGGGGCTGCTGCCCAGCCCGAACGGCTACAGCCCCTGCCGTGCCCCCAGCCAGCAGCAGGAGGCCCAGGAGCTTGAGGAGGCCCTGGTGCGGCGCCATGGCTCCCTGAGCGCACGGGATCAGCAGCGGATCGCGGCCGTGCGCAACGGTCCCTTCCTGCCCGTGAAGCGCCGCAATCTGGTGCTGGAGCTAATGCACGGCCAGGGATTCCTGAGCGACCAGGAGCTGCGCGATGCCCAGCGCCAACCGCTGAACATCGACCCTTCCGCCTGCCGCGACACGGCGATCACCAGCTATCCCTTCTTCTCCGATTACGTGATCGGCGAGCTGGAGGGGCGGCGCTTCGGCCTCAATCTCGCCGGCAGCCAGGGCGGCAATTACGTGGCGGTGAGCACGATCGACCCGCGGCTCCAGGCCCTGGCCCAGCAACAGCTGCAGCGGTTTCTGGAGGGTCCGGCGGCGGCGGCGGGCCTGGGGCAGGGGGCGCTGATCAGCCTGCGGCCCAGCAACGGCGAAATCCTGGCCTATGTGGGCGGCGGCAACTACGAGCGCTCCAGCTTTGACCGGGTGCAGGCCCTGCGCCAGCCGGGATCCACCTTCAAGCTGTTCCCCTTTCTCGCCGCCCTTGAGGCCGGCGTGGGGGAGCAGGAGCTGGTGGGCTGCTCCACCCTCGGCTATGTGGCCGGCTGCAGCCAGGGCAGCAGCCCGATCAGCGTGATCGATGGCCTGGCGCGCTCGGAGAATGTGGTGGCGCTGCGGCTGGCGGAGCGGGCGGGTCTGGATCAGGTGATCCGGCTGGCGCGGCGGCTGGGCATCAGCACACCGCTGGATGCCGACCACTCGGCGATGCTCGGCGGCCGGGAAACCTATCTCTACGAACTGGCCCGGGCCTATGCCGTGGTGGCCAATGGCGGCCGTTGGGTGCCGATGCATGGCGTCACGCGCATCTACGACCTGGGCATCTGCCATTCGCTGCAGAGCCTGGAGACCTGCCCGGAGCAGGGGGTCACGATCGCCCGCGGCGAACAGCCCCGCCAGGTGGTGAGCGCGGAGCATGCCGCGGCGATGGACCGGATGCTGCGCGCGGCCGTGGTGTCGGGCACGGGCAAGGGCGCGGCGCTGGTGGCCGATGCGCGCGGCAAGACCGGCACCACCAACGACGGCGTGGATGTGCTGTTCATCGGCTATTCGCCGGCCCTGGATCTGGTGACGGGGATCTGGATGGGCAATGACGACAACAGGCCGGCGGCCGCCGCCAGCGGCGCCCTGGTGGCCCAGTTGTGGGGGCAGTACATGGCGGCGGCGGCCGCGATCCGCAGCTGACGCCCCGCGGCGCGTCAAGCTGGAGCGAGTGCGCTCGGCTGTGTGGTGGTGGGGAGTGATCGGCCCAGCTGGCGTGAGCTCGGCCAACGGCTGGCCCACGTGCTGCGCCAGAACCCTGGAACGATCACCACGCCCGCTCGCCTGCAGGGTCTGGTGGCGGATCTGGCCGCCGACCAGCAGGAGCTGCTCCTGCCGCTGAAGGATCTGGTGAACCGGCCGGCCTTCCAGGCCCTGATCCCCAGGGCCGGCAGCGGCAGTGGCGCGGTGCAGCGGGATGTGCTGATCCAGGCGATGGAGGCCACCTTCTCCCGCCAGGTGATCCAGGCGCTGGCGGAGGTGCTGGATGGTTTTCTCGATCTGCCGCCGGGATCCGCCCGTGCGGCCGCTCAGCCAGCCGCATCAGCTGCGCCACCCGCGCCCTTGCCACCGCCGCCTCCCGCGCCAACACCGGTCCGGCCCCGTGTCCGGCCGGCAGCGCCAGCGCCAGTGGTGCGGCGCGCGGAGCCCGGGCCACCGGTGTTCCGGTTGCTGCTCCTCAGCCTGGCCACAGCGCTGGCGGTGCTGGCCGGTGCGGCGGGGGTGGTGCTGCTGCGCAGCACGGACCTCTGCGCCCTGGTGGGGTTCTGCCCCGGCTCCGGCCCAGCCAGCAACGCCCTGGAAGCCCTGGCGGCAGCGGAGCGGGCGGCCGGCGATCTGGGCGCCGCAGGCACGCTGCGCGCCTACGAACGGGCCCTGGAGGAGCTGGAGCAGCAGCTGCTCACGCTCAGCACCGCCAGGCTCACACCGGTGCAGGAGGAGCAGCGGCAGCGGCTGGATCAGACGGCTCGCGAGGCCCGCGCCGTTCTGGCGGAAGAGCGCAGCGACGCCCGGCGGCTGGAGAAGGCCGCCCGAGCCCTGGGGGCTGCGCGGGCCAGCGCCGGCGCGGATCGTGCGGGCCAGCTGGCCATCGCCACCGCAGCGCTGGATGCCATCCCGCCTCGCAGCTTCTCGGCCGGAGAGGCGACGATGCTGCGCCGCCAGTTGCAGCAGCTCGCCCAGGAGTTGGCCCCCAGCGAGCCAGCTGCAGCCGAACCAGAGCCTGATTCGCCTCCGGGTGGGGCTCCCGCCGTTGAGCCGGAAGCGCCTGCGCAGCAGCCAGCTCCTCCCCTCACCCCGCCACCGCCTCTATCCCCACCGCCTATCCCGCCGCCTCCGCCCGCTCCATCGCCAGCAGCACCACTGGATGGTGCCCCCTGAAGGCAGCTGCAGAGCGAGTTTGTTAGCCAGGGGTGGCGTGCGTGAGCTGCCGGCTGTGCACGATCAGGGGCTTCTCGCGGCTGCCGTCGACCGAGAAGCTGCTCCAGGTGGCCGATGCGGCCCACCGGCTGTGGCGCAGGGGCCAGTCGATGCGGCGGCCGGCGTAGGTGAGGCCCACGCAGGTGAGGGTGGGGTCGTCGGCGAGCAGGCTCCAGAGCAGGGCGATGGCCTCGCGGCTGTAGCCGCTGGCGATCGCGGCCGATGCGTCTGGGGCCGGTTCGGCGATCCGGCCAGGCTCCAGAGTCATCAGCAGCTCCCGCTGCCAGCTGAGGTCGTGACCGTCGTGGGTGGGGTAGAACCAGCAGCTTTCATTGCGGGCTTCGCTGAGGGGAAAGCTGTCGAGCCGATGCAGGTGCTCGGGCTCCTGGGCTGAGGGCTGATAGACCCCCAGCCACAGGTGGTCCGGCTGGAAGCGGGGGGTGATGGCGTCGCACACCCGCTGGAAGCGGCCGCCCAGGTCGTGGGTCACCACGATGCGCAGGGCAAAGGCGGCAGACACACCCTCCGCCTGCACCTGGGCGAGTTGGGCTGTGCTGAGCAGTTCGGCGGCGAGAAGCGGGGCCGGAGCGAGCAGAAAGCGCAGCGATCCGGCCTCGGCCATCAGCCCAGGCCCAGCTGGCCGAGGATCCCCTGGCCGGTGAGCAGTTCGGTGCCCAGACCGATCACAAAGCCGAGCATGGCCAGGCGGCCGTTCCAGGTTTCGGCGAAGGCCACGAAACCGAAGCGGGGGGAGGAGGTGGATTCGGTCATGGAAGGAGGTTGGTGAATGAACCTGAAGAAACCTTACAAACGGCCTGGGAGGTGTTGACGTATCGGTGGGCACTGCTTTGCAGATTATTTGCCTGCTGCTGGTGCGCGCGTTCATGCGGAGCGCGTCAGCCCCCTGGGCCACGATCCGAACTCAGGATTTCGGCGCCAGGAAGCGGATCGGTGTGCCGGGCCTCAGCTGGGCGTTGAGATTGCCCTGCAGGGAGGGGTTGGTTTCGATGGCGATGGCGCGGATGCCGCTGCCGGGGCTGAAGTCGATCTGGCGCAGGTTGAGCCACACCATCTGGGGTGAGAGGGCGGAATCGAAGTAATACACCCTGTTCTTCTGATCGAGCAGCGTGCGCCACCAGGTGGGCGAGATGTTGGGGTGCTCCGGGTCGGGGGTGCCCCAGGGCACCGATACATTGCGCATCACGCTCATCACGCCGGCCAGGGCCTGGCGCGGATCGCTGGTGGGGGGCAGCTGCTGCACGTAGTACGAACCACGCACGAAGCGGTCGGGCGACTGGATCGAGCCGGGCAGTTCCTTGCTGCGATCGCGGGTGACCCAGTAGCCGTTGAGTTTGAGCTGCTCGCTGTACACCGGGCTGTTGGTCATCACCTGGTACTGGCGGCCGTGGTGGATCACCGGCTTGCCCCTGAGGTATTCGATCACCGCCGAATCGCCGCTGGCATCCGACACGGCCATGTGCACGGTGGCTTTGGCCTTGCCGCCGGGCCCGAAGGGCACCGGCACGATCTGGATGCGGTCCTCCCGCACGGCTGCCACCAGCTCCTTCACCGTGCCGTACTGGCTGAGCAGGTACAGCGTCCAGGCGGCGAAGGAGAGGCGCGGGCGTCGGGTATCGGCGCCGGTGATGCCGAAATCGTTCTCGGCCAGGTAGAGCAGGTTGGCGGCAAGTCCCTGCTCGTTCATGCCGTCGAACACCCCATCCACCACGCCGCCGGGCTCGGTGCTGCCGCTCACCACCACGGCGCCATGGCGGCTGGTGAAGCGCAGGGAATTGGCGCCGCCGGCGCCATCGATCACCTCGCCGCGGGGGATCACGTGGAAGTGGGAGTTGAAGCCGTAGGGCCAGTCCATCGAGCGGCCGGTGATCACCTGCTGATCGGGGCCGGTCCAGGTGACCCGGGAGCAGGCCAGGGCGGCCATGGGCTGAGCGGCGGCGACAACCAGACCCAGACCGGCCGTGACGGCCAGGGCTTGCTGTTGGGCAGAACGCGGCATGGTGGGGAACAGCACGTCCCCGGATTGTGGCCAGCCAACGGCTGGCCGGCAGCGCTGTCACTGTGCTGAAAGCGCATGCTTGTCCGGTTGATGAATCTGCTTCTGCTGCGCCAGAGCGACTGGATCGATGCCGACCGTGTGCTGGTGCGGGATCAGCGCGCCGGCCACATCCGCACGGTGCTGAGGGCCCGGGTGGGTGACTCGTTGCGGGTGGGTCTGCTGGGCGGACTGTGCGGGCAGGGATGGATCGAAGCCCTGGAGCCGGATGGCGTGCAGCTGCGGGTGGCACTCACCGACCCGCCGCCGCCCCGGCATCGCTTCGATCTGGTGCTGGCCCTGCCGCGGCCGAAGATGCTGCGGCGGATCCTGCGCCAGTGCGCCGAATTCGGCGTGCCCGATCTGCACCTCCTCCACAGCGCCCGGGTGGAGAAGAGCTACTGGCAAAGCCCGCTGCTGCAGCCGGCCGCGCTTGAGGAGGCGTTGCTGGCGGGGCTGGAGCGCAGCCGCGACACGATCGCGCCGCGGGTGCATCTGCACCGCCGCTTCCGCCCCTTCGTGGAGGACCAGCTGCGCGGGCTGTGCGCCGGGCGCCCCTGCTGGCTGGCTCACATGGACGCCCCGATGACCCTGGCGCAGGCACCGCCAGGCCCGGCGGTGGTGATGATCGGTCCGGAGGGCGGCTTTGTGCCCTTCGAGATCCAGCTGGCCGAAGCGCTGGGCGCGCGGCGGGTGGGCCTGGGACCGCGCACCCTGAGCGTGGACACGGCCCTGGTCACGGTGCTGGCCCAGACGCAGCAGCAGGATGGGGGTGCGAGCTGATCCTGCGCTGATGCCCCACTCCCGGCTGCTCCCAGCGACCGCGGCGATCGCCAAACCGCCGGGCTGGGAGAGCAGCAACCTGTTCCTGGGCCCCTGCGCGACGGGCGATGCGGTGATCCAGCTGGAGATGCCGGCGGCCGGTTGATCGGCCAGTACGGCATGTTCACGCCGTTGCCCTGAGCGGATCGGCCTAAGCGAGGCGGATCAAAAGATCCCCAGGGTTTTCTTCTTGCAGTAGCCAGCGCCGATGTTCATCCAGCCCGATTCACAGGGCAGGCCGTTGCTGGGCGTGACTTCGTAGTAGATGGGCGAGTTGCAGTGCTGCTTGAGGTCGTTCACATAGCCCAGCGGGCACTCGTCGTAGCCGGGCAGCTTGGGGATCCGCTTCTGGGCCACCGCGGCGGCCGGCAGGAATGCGGGCAGCGCCAAGAATGCGGCCGCCGTGGCCAGATGAAGGGTTTTGTTCACCAGCTGAACCAGGCACACATTCAAATCTAGGCACGCACGCCAGAGCGCAACCGGGTTCGCCAGGATGACGGCGTGAACCTCCTACCCACAACCGAGCCCAGCACCGAGCTGGCCAGCAGCTTTGAGGCCTTCGCCCAGCGGGCCGACTACTCGCTGCTGGAGGAGCTGCGGCCAGACCCCGAGGCCAGCGCTGATGGCCGCGACCACCGGCCGCGTCAGGTGTTCTCGGGGCACTACGTGCCGGTGGCGCCCACGCCGCTGCCGGCGGCGGAGTTGGTGGCCCACAGCCCGGGCCTGTTCCAGGAGCTGGGGCTGGCTGAGGAGCTGGCCCGCGACGGCCGGTTCATCCGGCTGTTCTCGGGTGACATCACGGCGGCCAGCGGGCCGATGCGCCCCCATGGCTGGGCCACCGGCTATGCCCTCTCGATCTATGGCAGCGAGTACATCCAACAGTGCCCGTTCGGCACCGGCAACGGTTACGGCGACGGGCGGGCGATCTCGGTGTTTGAAGGCGTGTTCGATGGGAGCCGCTGGGAGTTCCAGCTCAAGGGCGGGGGACCGACGCCCTATTGCCGCGGCGCCGATGGCCGGGCGGTGCTGCGCTCGAGCGTGCGCGAGTTTCTGGCCCAGGAGCTGATGCACGCCCTGGGGGTGCCCACCTCCCGCTCGCTCACGCTCACCATGTCGCGCGCTGAAGGGGTGCGCCGGCCCTGGTACAGCCCGGGTTCGCACGCCTTCGATCCCGATGTGATGGTGGACAATCCAGCGGCGATCACCACCCGGGTGGCGCCCTCATTCCTGCGGGTGGGCCAGCTGGAGCTGTTCGCGCGGCGGGCGCGCAGCAACGCCCATCCGGCAGCGCTGCGCGAGCTGCAGCTGATCACGGCCCACCTGATCGCACGCAACTACCGCGCCGAGATCAACGCCGCCCTGCCCTTCCCGGAGCAGGTGGTGGAGCTGGCGCGGTTGTTCCGCGGGCGGCTCACGGCGCTGGTGGCGCACTGGATGCGGGTGGGTTACTGCCAGGGCAACTTCAACAGCGACAACTGCGCCGCCGGCGGCTACACCCTCGACTACGGCCCCTTCGGCTTCTGCGAACTGTTCGATCCGCGCTTCCAGCCCTGGACCGGCGGCGGCGAGCACTTCTGCTTCTTCAACCAGCCGGCGGCGGCCGAGGCCAACTACCAGATGTTCTGGAGTGCCCTGCGGCCGTTGCTGGCCGACCATGCCGACGCCCTGGCGCGGCTGGATGCGCTGCGCGAGGGGTTCGCCGCGGCGATGGCCGAGGCGGTGGAGGCGATATGGGCCGGCAAGCTCGGCCTGGCGCGCTACGACGCCGAGCTGGTGAACGACCTGCTGCAGCTGATGGTGCGCACCAAGGTGGACTACACGATGCTGTTCCGCCGGCTCTCCCAGCTGCCCGAGATGATCGAGGCCGCCAGCGCTGAGCCGCTGTCAGCCCTGAAGGAGAGCTTCTACCTGCCGAGCTCGGAGGAGCTCGACGGGCAGTGGAGCCGCTGGCTGGAGCGCTGGGGCGCTGTGATCACGGCCCAGGGCGACACCGCCGCCACCGCCGCCGCCATGCAGCGGCTGAACCCGGCGATCACCTGGCGCGAGTGGCTGGTGGTGCCCGCCTACGAACGGGCGGCCCAGAGCGATTTCAGCCTGATCCACGAGCTGCAGACCGTGTTCAGCCGGCCCTATGAGGCCCTACCTGCGGAGCTGGCGGCCACCTACGACCAGCTCAAGCCCCGGGAGTTCTTCAACGCGGGCGGGGTGTCGCACTACAGCTGTTCGTCGTGAAGGGCGCTCAGGGCTTCGCTGGTGTTGAGGGTCACGAACAGCAGATCGCACGGGCTGGGTTCGTGCCAGAGCAGGCCTTCGCGGTGGATCCAGGGCAGCGGGTGGTGGCGGCGATGGCGGGGTGAGCGTCTCCTCCCGGGGATGGGGACCGCCAGGGCACCGTGGACTCTTCATAGAAGCCTCGCGATGATGAAGCCCATGACCACCACTTCGACCCCTCTGGTGACTCGCGAAGCGCTGCAGGCGTTCACGCAGCGGTTGGTTGAGCTTTACGCCCCCGAGAAGGTGATCCTTTTCGGTTCTTTGGCCCGTGGTGAGGGACGTTGGGATTCCGATGCCGACATCCTGGTGGTGATGCCCTTTGAGGGTCGCCACCTGGCCAAGATCCGTGAAATGCGCCGTCTCTGCCCGGTGCGATTCCCCCTGGATCTGCTGGTCCGGCGACCGGAGGAGATTGAGTTTCGCTACCGGGGGGGTGATCCGGTCGTGCGCGAAGCGATCGATTATGGCGAGGTGCTCCATGGTTGAACCCTGGTCGGCTGTCCCTGAGTGGATTGCCAAGTCCGAGGGAGTTTGGGAAGCCCTGGAGATTCTCCTGAGCAGGAGCACACCCGGCTTGCGTGATGCGGTGGTGTTTCACGCCCAGCAATGTGTGGAGAAACTGCTCAAGGCCCGGTTGATCCAGCTAGGGCAGCCGGTGGACAAGATTCATGATCTGGCTGCTCTGTCTCGCCAGCTGGAAGCTGTGGATGACCAATGGAGCTGGGACAATGAGGATCTGGCTGCTCTCTCCTCAGGAGCAGTGCTCGCACGTTATCCCGGTTATGAAACCTCAGCCGAGGAACAAACAGAACTGGTGGAGATAGCCAGCACTGTGAGGCAGGCCCTGAGGATTCTGCTTGGCGCACACCAGCAGGGAACATGACCGTAGCGATTGGCATGGTTGGCTCTCAAACCGCCAACCCCATCCCCTGCATCCACCCCGCCGGTGTCGCCCGCTCCAGCCGCCAGCGAATCGCCATCGGCCGCGAGGGCCAGGTCGCGGTAGCGGGTGGAGGGGGAGAAGAGGGCTTCGCTCTTGTTGAGGGTCACGAACAGGAGGTCTGTCTGGCTGGGTTCGTGCCAGAGCACGCCTTCGCGGTGGATCCAGGCGATAGGCGCTGTCTTGGGACTGTATGCGGAACGTGCATACACGAGCTCCAATGCCTTGGCGCTGTGGCTTAGCTTGATCAGGCCAGGATTGGACCCCATCCGCCCTCCTGTGGTCACCCGGTCGATCAGCCATGCCCCTCCGCTCGGCCAGCGACTTTCCAGCCTCCCCCGCCCCCGAGGCACTGGAGGGCACCTACCGGGAGTGCCGAGCGGCTCTGGTGTCTGCCAACCGCAGCAGGGGCGCGTTGAAGGCTGAGAGCGATCGGCGGGGGGTTGTGATTGCGGAGCTGCAGCGTGAGCTGGTGGAGCTGGAGGCGGATCTGGCCGATGAGGCACGCACCAAGGCCAGGCTCCACGCGCTCAACGCCAGGCTCGGCACCGTGATCCGCGAACTGGAGGACACGGGCGATGCGATGGTTGGGCTGATTGATGAGAGTGAGCGCCAGAGCGGTTTCTGGTTGGTGGAGATGTTCCGGCGCTTGATCGAGCAGGCGAAGCGCTGGCGAACCGTGAAAGCCAAGGCAGCCGCGTTGGCAGCCGAAGCCGCCGAAGAGGGCAACGGCACCAACCAGATCGGCGGGCAGCCATGAGCACAGGGCCTTCGCTTGCCGATCTGCTGGAGCAGACCAACCGAGAACTGGCAGGCACCGATGCCCGGGTGTACCGGCGGGTGGCCGACCACCTGCAGCGCACCGGATCTGCGCTGGAAGCGCTTAAGGATGGCCAGCCAGGGGGAACCCAGGCTCCCCAAGCCCTTTTGGGCAATGGGAGTTTTCAGAAGCTCACGGTGGCCAGCCTCAAGCGCCTGTGCAGGGAACACGGCATCAAAGGCACCTCGAAGCTGCAGAAAGCGGCATTGGCCAAGGTGCTGGAAGACCATGGCGTGACCCCACCACCGCCGCCCCTGGAAAGCTTCAGCAAGAAGGAGCTCATCGCTCTGGTGCGGCAGTTGCTGGCTGAGCGGTAGGCGATGGCTACGGTGGCGCCATGGCACTGATCCGCGGCACCTTTTCGCTCAGCAACCCCACCCGGCCCGACCTGGCGCCGTTGGAGGTGTCGGCTCTGGCCGACAGCGGGGCCGTGCATCTGTGCATTCCTGAGCATCTGGCGATCCAGCTGAGCCTGGCCGAACTGGAGCGGCGCGAGGTGGTGCTGGCCGATGGCCATCGCCGCACCGTTCCTTATGTGGGGCCGGTGGAAGTGCGCTTCCGCAACCGCCGCTGCTTCACCGGCGCCATGGTGCTGGGCAATGAGGTGCTGCTGGGTGCGATCCCGATGGACGACATGGATCTGGTGCTGCGTCCCCAGCTGCAGAGCGTGGATGTGAATCCCGAGAGCCCCAACATTCCACTGAGTGTGGCGAAGTGAGGGGCCCAGGGCCAGAGCAGGCCTTTGCGGTGGATGCAGGGCAGCGGGTAGAGGCGGCGATGGCTGGGTGAGCGGCTACTCCCAGGGATGGGGACCGCCAGGGCACCGTGCACTCTTCATGGAAGCCCCGCGATGATGACCCATGACCACCACGCCGACCCCTCTGGTGACTGGCGAAGCGCTGCAGGCGGTCAGGCAGCGGTTGGTGGCGTGCTACGCCCCCGACAAGGTGATTCTGTTCGGTTCCCTGGCTCGTGGACACGCCCGCTGGGATTCCGATGCCGACGTCCTTGTGGTGATGCCCTTCAAGGGTCGCCACCTGGCAAAGATCCATGAAATGCGGCGACTTTGCCCGGTGCGATTCCCCCTGGATCTCCTTGTCCGGAGGCCGGAGGAGTTGGAGGTTCGCTACCGCGGGGGTGATCCAGTCGTGCGCGAAGCGATCGTCCATGGCGAGGTGCTCCATGGTTAAACCCTGGTCTGCCGCTCCGGAGTGGATTGCCGAGGCCGAGGGCGATTGGGAAGCCCCAGAGAACTCCTGAGCTGGCGCCTATCCTCGCTGGGCCGAATGAGGTGGCTGTTGATGTGTCTGCCGAATCACCTCATGCCGAGCGCTTGATCATTTTCCGGACCCAATCTGTCAATGCCTGGCGCCCAAGCGCTCCGGAGGCCACGGCGAGAATGGTGGCTTCCGCTGCTTCCGTCGAAGCCGTCAGTTCATAGCCGTTAAGCATCAGCATGACTTCCATGGCGGCATGACCGATGCGTTTGTTGCCATCCACAAAAGGATGGTTACTGATCAATGAAAAACCAAGTGCTGCTGCCTTATCGACGAGAGTGGGATAGAGATCAGTACCCGAGAATGTCTGGCGGGGCTGTGAGAGTGACGCCTCCAGTAAGCCAAGGTCTCGCAATCCTGGCAATCCACCAGAGGTGACGATCAGACGGCGATGCAGCTCCAGAACCTCGCTGAGGCTGAGAAAGCGGATCAAGCCAGGCGCCGGTAGAGCTCCTCATTCTTTGCCAGCACTTGGGAGGCTGCGACTTCAAAGTCAGCGGAGGGCCTGCTCAACAGATCGCGAACGGCGGCTGCAGCCAGATCCTGCTGGGCCACGTTGAGCCGTCCCGCCACCTGAGCGAGAGCACGGGACTGCTCTTCATTGAGATTGATGGCGAGGGCCATGTCACTCCTACAAGACATTCACTTTAGGAGGGGTTGATGGGGGTTGCCCCCTCAAACCGCCAACCCCATCCCCTGCATCCACCCCGCCGGGATCGGCCGCTCCAGCCGCCAGCGAATCGCCATCGGCCGCTCCCCCTCGTGGCTTTCGTAACGCGCAAACCCCAGACACCGAAACGGCTCGGTAACACCGCCCCCCCGGCCACCTTCGCGCCGGTGCTCGCGCACAAACAGCAGCACCCGTGAACCGCGCGCCTCATGGTGGATGTAGCGCTGGCCGGTGGGAGAGGCGGCGGTGGTGGTGCTCTGGCTTTCCCAGTGGAACAGCGAGGGGCCCAGGGCCAGGTCGCGGTAGCGGGTGGAGGGGGAGAAGAGGGCTTCGATCTCGGCGCGGCTGTAGCGGCCGTGGACGCACAGGATCAGGTTCCGCGATGAAAATCGTCAGAGGACTTCGATGAACGTCTCCACGTCGATCCCTGCCTGACGAAGCACGCTTCCCAGCGTCCCCACTGCCAGATCACGGCGATGGAGAGGCACCACGCAGGTCACATTGGCGTCGCCACTTTCAGGATTGGAGGACTGTCTTCGCAGCACCACATGGGAGCCTTTCTGGCGCACGATTTCGAAACCGAGGCGCTGCAAGGCGGCGATGACGGCAGATGCCGGCAACCGAGGCAACTTAGGCAACGTTGACCTCGAAGGTGGTCAGCAGCCGGGGCTCCAGCGCAGGTCGCGGACATTCCTCCAGGTAGAGCTCGGTGGCTTC
>JBIIXY010000004.1:0-51973 GCA_044347105.1 Prochlorococcaceae cyanobacterium | reverse complement strand
GCTTTTTCCGCATCTCTCTGCCGATTGCCCTGCCATCGATCGGCGCCGGCGTCACCCTGAGCGCCATGGAGGTGGTGAACGAGCTGGGGGCCGTTCGCCTGCTTGGCGTGCCCAGCCTCTCGGCTGGGATTCTCGACCGCTGGCAGGTGGAGGGGGATCCCAAGGGGGCGGCCCTGCTCTCGCTGGTGGCCCTGGCCATCGTGGCGGTGCTCATCGCGGCGGAGCGGCTGCTCCGGCGTCGCAGTCGACGCTGGAACCTGGAGTCCGCCAGCAGGGTGGACCGGGCCTGGGAGCTGGGGGGTTGGCGCGCCTTGGGTGCTCAGCTGCTCTGCCTGCTGCCGCCCCTTGCTGCGGTGGCCATTCCGGCACTGTGGATTCAGCAGGGTTGGCCGAATCTGCAGGCCGAACCACTCTCGGAGTTGGTGCACCTGGCCGGTCGCAGCATCGGCCTGGCCGTGGCAGCAACCCTGATCACGGCCGGGGCAGCCCTGCTTCTGGCCATCTGCGTGCGCTGGCGGCCCTCAGCCCCTGTGCTCCTGCTCAGCTGGGTCGCCGGCCTGGGCTATGCCATCCCCGGCAGCGTGCTCGCCCTCGGCCTGATCGTGTTCGGTGGCCCCGTGGGGATCAGTCCCCTGCTGCTGCTGATCTGGGGATACGGCGACCGCTTTCTCACGGTGAGCAAGCAGGGGCTCGACGCCGCCCTGGAACGCATCCCACCCAGCATGGATGAAACGGCCACCAGCCTGGGCTGGAGCTGGCTGGGCGTGCTGCGGCGCGTGCATCTGCCGCTGCTGCGCGGTCCGCTGCTGGTGGGCGGACTGCTGGTGTTTGTGGACGTGGTGAAGGAACTGCCGATCACCCTGGCCCTGCGGCCCTTCGACTTCGACACCCTGGCGGTGCGCGTGTTTCAGTACGCCAGCGACGAGCGGGTGGGGGCGGCCATGGGTCCCGCCGTGCTGATCATGCTGTTCGGCCTGGCGGCCTCGCTGGCCCTGGTGCCCAGCCTGGAACGGCACGACTGACGCTCACTCGCGGCCGCAGCGGCACTTGCCGCCCTTCCACTTCGAGCACTTGTGCTGCTTGCAGCCCTTCTTCTTGGCCACCTTTAAGGAGGCCCGCTCAGGCAGCACACCCTCCGGGGCCTGGGATCCAACCGGCTTGCTCATCTCGACCCGCTCCTCTGGACTCGCGGCGCTTGACCTCACCATCTTATTGCAATCGATTCTCTTTTGCGCATGCAGTGGCGGCCGGACCGCCTGGGGGCCTTCACCCTGGGTCATGTCTTGCGCTTACCCACAAATCGCCACCAAGGATCGGCGCCAGACGGGATTTGTAGCCGAGTGCAACAGAGCAGCAGCCAAGCGCAGCCCCCAGACACACGATGAGAGAGCTTCCCTCGCGCATCAGGGATTGTTTCTTCATGCAATTCAGAAACCCATCGGTGCATCGAATCGGCCTGCTCGCCGGCTGCGCCTCCTTGATCAGTGCCGCTCTGCTGGCGGCGCCATCCACCGGGCAGGCCCAGGCCCGCAGCCAAAGCCTCTACAAACTGGACACAAGCTGCTCGATCAAAGGCGGCCCCGCCCAAGCCTGCGTGGTTGAGGCTGTCGATGAGGGCGACGCCACCATCTACACCCACCGGATCGGCAAACAGGTGCAGAAGATCCGCATTTCCGATGCACCGGTGAGCATGAGCATCTGGGATCCCACCAGCAAATCCTGGGTGGTGCTCAAGTCGGCCGGAGCCCGCTTCTCCACCAACACCATCTGCTTCAACGGCAGAGATCTCTGTGTGGTGAATCCCAACTACCTCAACAGCGTTCGGGAGGAAAAAACAGAGGCCCTCGCCGGTCGCGACCTGGTGGGCGTGAAGTTCAGCCCTGACGGCCGGGTGAGCCTCACCTGCTACGACGAGGCCTGCGAGGGGGTGCAGTGATGGACCAGCGAACAACGACGCGGTCGCGCAGGCTCTTCGGGGCCCTGCTGGCCGGTCTGCTCACCCTGCCTGCGGTACCAGCGGATGCGGCCCTGCAGCGTCTGGAGGCACCGGGGAGTCAGCGGGATTCCCAGGAACTGATTGCCAAAGGCGGCAGAGGCGGTGGCGGTGGCCGGGGTGGCGGCAGCCGTGGTGGCAGCCGTGGTGGTAGCAGCCGCACCCGCGCCTCCAAAGGTGCCAGCGGATTCAAGAGCTCCGGCTCCAGCCTCAACCGGGGCTCCAGCAAACCAAGCGGCGGCTGGACAACCAAGAGCAACCAGAAGGGAGGTCCCTCCCTCGACAAGCGCAAGGGCTCCGACAGCCGCCAGGCCTCCAGGGGTGATGGCCGACGGGATGACCGCTCCGGCAACCGCGACAACCGCAGGGACGACCGCAACAACAACCGGGACAACCGGCGGGACGACCGCGCCAAGAACCGCGATGACCGGCGCGATGACAACCGCAAGGATCGCGACAGGCGTCAGGACGACCGCTGGGATCGGCGCAACGACCGCTGGGATGACCGCGCCAAGCACTGGGATCGCTGGGACAACTATCCCGGCTGGGCCCGACCTGGCTGGGGTTATGCCCGCCCCTGGAACTACGGCTGGTACGGCGGCTGGGCCACCCCCGGCTGGGGCTGGTGGGGCGCCAGCGCGGCGGCGTGGGGAGTGACGACCCTCGCCACGGCCGCAATCATCAATGCGGCGGTGGATGATGCGGTGGACAGCCACACCACCACCATCGTGGTGCCGAATACGGACTACCGGCTGCTGTACGGCAGCGTGGAGCCCGTGAACGACCAGACGGTGAGCTTCTCGATCGAATCGGGCGATCGGGAGGTGGCCCTCAATGCCGACTGCAAGCGCGGCACCCTCGATGGCCGCAACCCCACAACCGCTCAGGAGGCCGAACTGCTCAATGCGGCCTGCCAGGTGGCCTTCGGCGATGTCTGAACGCGCCATCTGAGCCCATGCTGCTCACAGCACCATCCGCCGCTGAACGCGGCGGTTTTTTATGGGCACCCCTAACAATGTCAGGAAAAGCAGATCCACAACCAATCGCATTCGGCTCAGGCATGCGCCTCCGATCAATTGCCCCAGGGCGGTGTCCTTAAGGTCATGGCCATCTCAACCCAAAGGTGGCCTCTTCAATGGTGATCGTGGAGCGCAAGCATCCAATCAGCTTGCTGGCCGCCGCGCTTGTGCTGGCGATCTGCACCCAGGCCCCGGCTCAAGAACTGGAGCCGAAACAGGTGCAGGAGCAGGAGCAGCTGAGCCCTGCCGCCGGCGACCAACCACCCGTTCCGAACGGCGCAGGAGCGCCCCAGGCTTCGGCCACGGAAGGCCTGGCCGAGCAGGCCCAGAACCCGATCGCCAATCTGATCAGCGTTCCCTTTCAGAACAACACCACCCTGGGCCTCGGGCCGGACGAGGACCAGACCCTGAATGTGCTGAACATTCAGCCGGTGGTGCCCTTCCGCCTGAACGATGGCCTGACCCTGGTGACCCGCACGATCCTGCCGGTGGTGAGCCAGCCCTCATTGGCGGGAAGCAACAGCAACGGCATCGGCGACCTGAACCCCACGTTCTTCCTGGTGCCCAAGCTGCCGGGCCGCTGGACCGTGGGCTTCGGCCCCACCCTGGTGTTGCCCACCGCAAGTCGGGAGGAACTGGGCAGCGGCCAGTGGGGTATGGGCCCGGCAGCGGTGGCCGTCTACACCAGAGGTCCATGGGTGGCGGGCGGCCTGATCAACCAGATCTGGTCGGTGCCCGGCGATTCCGACCGCCGCTCCCTGAACCAGTTCCTGCTGCAGCCCTTCGTGAACTACAACCTGGCCAACGGCTGGTACCTGGTGAGCTCCCCGATCATCACCGCCAACTGGCAGGCCAGCTCGGATCGCTGGCTGGTACCGGTCGGTGGCGGCGTCGGACGGGTGTTCCAGGTGGGTAGCCAGCCCGTGAATGCCTCTCTGCAGGCCTACGCCAACGTGGCCAAACCCGATCTGTTCGGCGATGTGACGATCCGCGCCCAGATCCAGCTGCTCTTCCCAACCCGCTAGCACCCCACAGCTCGCCTGATCCCCTCCAGCCAACCCACCCATGACCTCGCCCCGTCCCGCCCACCTGCATCGCGCAACCGCCCCCCTGCTGCTGCTGCTGGCGGGCACCCTGCTGCAACCGGCCCTCGCCCAGGCCGATCCCGCTGAGAGCGGGGCAACGCCGGCACCGCCGAAGGAGACAACCAGCGCACCCGAACCGCAAACCACCTCCGCAGTGGAACCGGCGCCTGGCCAGGACGCGGCAGAAGGCAGCAATCCCTGGCGGGGAACCGTGGAGCTCTATGGCTTCGCGCCCCTGCGGGTCACGGGCACCACCACCATCAACGGCTTCGAGGCCGACACCGACCTCGACCTGGGCGACATCCTCTCCAGCCTGAAGTGGGCCACGGCGCTGCGGGGCAGCGTGGAACGGGATCGGCTGGGCCTGCTCACCGATCTGAGCTATGTGCGCCTGGGGGCCGATGCCGCCCGCACCACCCCGGGAGGGCGCTTCACCGGCAAGGCCAAAGTGTCCAACACCCTGGGCCTCTACGACCTGGCCGTGCGCTATCGATTCGGCGACCCTGAGGCCGCCGTGGCGGAACCGGGCCGTTTCAGCGTGATTCCCTATGCGGGCGTGCGGGTGATCGACGCCCAGCTGGATGTGAATGCCCAGATCCAGGGCAATGGCCCGCTGGGCCTTGTGTTTGAACGCCAGGGCAACTTCGGGCGCACCTGGGCCCAGCCCCTGCTCGGGCTGCAGGCGAGCGTATTCGTGGCGCCGAAACTGCGACTCTTCGCCCGCGGCGACATCGGCGGCTTCGGCATCAGCGGCGAGAAAGACCTCTCGGGTAACGCCCAGGTGGGCCTGGGCTATGCGGTGGGCAACAACACCGACATCAACCTTTCCTGGCGCTTTCTGGGCCTGCGCTACGAGAACGATCGCAGGCCATCGAGCGGCTTCAGCAACTACCAGAACGGCATTGAACTGGGACTGAAGTTTTTCTTCTGACCCCGAGCCGACCCGACATACGGGATAGAAGGAAAACAACAAAGTCTCTCGATTCAGCAGTAGCAACAGGCATCAATATAGTATAATAGAGCAGGCTCGTCCTTCAGCAAAAGCGAGATCGGCAATCGCCAGGTTTCACCCCAATGCCATAGGCGTAAGACGTCGAACTTGACCGAATGCGTCGTCGCGAGCCCTCTGCTCTCTGCTGAACGTTTGACAAAACCCCCGTACCCCCAGACAACCTCCATGACCCGCTCCCGCTCTTCCCTGCTGTCCGACTTCAAGGACTTCATCAACAAAGGCAATGTGGTTGACCTCGCCGTAGCGGTGGTGATCGCCGGCGCCTTCGGCAAGGTGGTGGATGCCGTGGTGAGCCTCGTGATGGGCACTATCCTCAAGCCCGCCCTCAAGGCCGCCAATGTGGACTCGATCGCCGCCTGGCCCGCCGGCAGCGTGATCGTGGCCCTGATCAACTTCCTGGTGATCGCCTTCGTGGTGTTCCTGATCGTGCGGGCGATCGAAGCGATGCGCCGCAGCGAGGAAGCCGTGGCAGCCCCCGATCCCCAGGCCCAGCTGGCTTCAGCCGCCACCCGCCTGGCCGATGCCCTCGATCGCCGTCAGCTCTGACGCACCACACAGCGAAAGCCCATGTGGCAGGTGGAGGTGTCGATGCCCTGGGCCATCCGGGCCGCGGGCCTGTAGCGCCGGCAGTAACTGGGGGCACAGAGAAAGGAGCCCCCTTTCACCACCTTGCGTGGCACCTGCCCATGCTGGGAGCTCGGATCGATGCTCATGGCTTCGGCGGCACAGCACCCCATGGGTGCCGAGTCGTGGGGCCCGTACCACGTGTCGGTCCACTCCCACACGTTGCCGATCATGTCCGCCAGTCCATAGCCGTTGGCTGGATAGGTACCCACCGGGGAGGTGCGCTCGTAGCCATCAAGACGGCTGTTGTGGTGTGGGAAGTCTCCCTGGAACGTATTGGCCAGAGGCACTCCACCAGGGTGAAGGTCGTCACCCCAGGCGAATTCACACCCCTCCCGACCGCCCCAGGCAGCCCGCTCCCACTCCTCTTCGGTGGGGAGCTGCTTGCCAGCCCAGGCCGCGTAGGCCTGGGCGTCGGCATGGGCGACATGCACCACGGGGTGCTGCTCCCGGCCCTTGATCGAGCTGCCGGGGCCTTCCGGATGGCGCCAGTCGGCCCCGGGAATGTAGTGCCACCAGCGGTAGTGATCGGCCTGCGCCACAGGGCCCGTCGGTGGCACAAACACAATCGAGGCGGGCTGGCGTTGTTCTGGGCTGGCATCCGGATACAGGCCCGGGTCTGCGGGCCGCTCCGCGAGCGTGCGATAGCCGGTGGCCTTCACAAACTTGAGGAACTGGGCGTTGGTCACCGGATTGCGGTCGATCCAGAAGCCTTCCACATCCACCGGATGGGCGGGGGCTTCCTCCGGGTAGTGATGATCGGAGCCCATCAGGAATCGACCTGCGGGGATCCACGCCATCCCCGGCGCGGGTGGCCGTCCGGGAGATCGCACCGACAGAGAGCTGGAGCGTGTGGGCATGCGGAGTAGGCCCGCCGCTGGGGCGGGCCCAATGATGGCGCCTCAGGAAGCGCCGCTGGCCGCCTGTTCCATCTTCTCCATCACCCGATCCAGCGAGAAGCTGGAGGCCTTCTGGCGCGGCGGATAGGCCACGAAGGTCTTCAGGAACTCGGCCACGTAGGTCTGGGCGGGAACGAGCATGAAGATGTGATCGAACATCCAGTCCCAGTAGGTGTTGGAGGTGATGTCGGCCCGCTCGTAGGGGTCGGTGAGCAGGTTGAAGATCTTCGGCACCCGCAGCTCCACGAACGGCTCGGCCCAGATCTGGCAGGTGCCGGGGCAGCGCTGCTCCTTGAACACGAACTTCCAGTTGTCGTAGCGCAGGCCCACCAGATCGCCGTCGTCGGAGAAGTAGAAGAACTCCCTGCGCGGGCTTTTGTCGGCCTTGCCCGTCCAGTAGTCGAGCATGTTGTAGCCGTCGAGGTGGATGCGGAACGTCTTGTTGCCCACCTGGTAGCCATCAAGCAGCTTCTGCTTGATCTCCGGTTCGCCTGCCGCCGCCAGCAGGGTGGGCAGCCAGTCGAGGTGGCTGCAGATGCCGGTGATGTTGGTGCCAGCGGGAATTTTGCCGGGCCAGCGCACCAGGGCGGGCACGCGGAAGGCACCCTCCCAGTTGGTGTTCTTCTCGCTGCGGAAGGGAGTCATGCCGGCATCGGGCCAGCTGTTCATGTGCGGGCCGTTGTCGGTGCCGTACATCACGATCGTGTCGTCGGTGATGCCCAGCTCATCGAGCAGGTTGAGCATCTCACCGATGCACTCGTCGTGATAAATCATCACGTCATGGTACTCCGACTGCCAACGCCCACTGCGGCCGATGTCCTGCGGCCGGGCGTAGGTGCGGAAGTGCATGTGGGTGGTGTTGAACCACACGAAGAACGGCTCGCCGGAGGCCACCGCATCGCGGATGAAGCGCTTGGCTTCGGCCATGAACTCATCGTCGGCCGTCTCCATCCGCTTGCGGGTGAGCGGGCCGGTGCTCTCGATGCGCTGCGTGCCATCACCATTGGCCCAGCAGTGCAGCACGCCGCGGGGGGCGAAGCGCTTGCGGAAGTTGGGGAACTCGGGATCGTCTTCCTTGGGGTAATCGCGGAGTTCGGGCTCCTCCTCGGCATTGAGGTGATACAGGTTGCCGAAGAACTCGTCGAACCCGTGCATCGTGGGCAGGTGTTCGTCGCGGTCGCCGAAGTGGTTCTTGCCGAACTGGCCGGTGCGGTAGCCCTGGGGCTTGAGCAGTTCGGCGATGGTGGGATCCTCAGCGCGGAAGCCCAGCTCTGCGCCCGGCAGGCCCACCTTGGAGAGGCCGGTGCGGTACACGCTCTGGCCGGTGATGAAGGCGGCGCGGCCGGCGGTGCAGCTCTGCTCGGCGTAGTAGTGGATGAACTTGGCGCCTTCGTTGGCTACCCGGTCGATGTTGGGGGTCTGGTACCCCATCAGCCCGTGGCTGTAGCAGCTCAGGTTGCTCTGGCCGATGTCATCGCCCCAGAGGATCAGGATGTTGGGCTTGCCGTTGGGCATGGGTGAGCGAAGAGCACAATCAGCCTTCAGTGTGAATAGCAACGAAGCAACTGGCCACCGATCAGCAGCGGCAGTTGCGATCTGAATCTGCGCATTTTGCCGAATTACGCGCCCAGCTGGGCACGGCGGTGGCGGATCAGGGGAATCGACAGCAGGATGGTGATCAGCAGATAGGTGAGAATGCCTATCTTGATGACTGGCAATTGGGGGGCATAGCTGTTGGCCAGCAGCAGCGCCAATCCCGGATTGCGCATCGAGGTGACAAGGGCAGCGGTGTGCCTGCGGTCGGCGCTGCCGCCGCCCAGGCTGTAGCCCAGGCCCAGGCTGGCCGCAACCACCACGGCCATCCAGAGCAGGCCGATGAGATTGGCCTGGGCAAAGGCCAGCAACAGGGGAGCCGTGCGGATCAGCACCGCCAGCAACACCAGCAGCAGCAGTGCATTGGCCACACGGTCGAGCGGACCCTGCAGTCGCCGGGTTTGTTCAGGCCAGAGATGGCGCAGGGACAACCCCACCAACAGGGGCAGCAGTTGCACGCTGGCCACCTGCCGAGCCACATGGCGAGGCAACACATCCCAGCCCTCCACGCCGAACAGAAGCTCACCGGCCTGAGCCAGCACGGGCACCGTGAGGATGGCGAGCACAGCCGCCATCACCTGCAGCAAACCGGCAAGGGAGGCATCGCCGCCGGTTTTGCCAGCCTTGCGCAGAATCAGGGGAGCGCTCGGACAGGCTGCCATCAGGGCAATGGCCATGCGCACCTCCTGGGAGAGCAGGCGGGCCGGTGGCGTGAGCAGCAGCAGCCAGGCCAGCAGCGGCACCAGCAGGCAGGTGGCCAGCTCCAGACGCAACAGCAGGGGCCAGGTCTGGCGCCACTGGCGGAAGGCTTGCAGCGGCAGGCCCACACCGAGGGCCAGCATCACCGTGAACAGGGTGAGGGGCACCAGCAGGGAGACGGCGTTCTGAATGCTCATGAGAACCAGTTGGACAACAGAATCCCCATCGCCAGCAGGCCGATCAGGGCGATCAGGGTGGCTGTGGCCGCGGCGATCCGCGGGGTTTCCACGTACACATAGTCCTCCCGGCTCAGCCGCCTGACCTCCCGGTTGTGCTGAACGATGGCCGCGGCCATGGCCAGGATGCCGGTGAACACAAAGGAGAGGGCCACGGCAATCACACCCGGCCTGGGGCCTGGATCACCGGTGGCCCGATCAATGGCGGCCACGATCTTGTCGAGACCGAAGCCGAAGCTGATCAGCGAGAGACAGGTGCGGATCCAGGCCATCAGGGTGCGCTCCGCTGCATCGCGGTTGCGCTGACGGGCCAGTTCGTTGGTGAGATTCACAACCGGGGGAAGGCAGGTTGGGGGGGCGGTTCATCCCCTGTGGCCCGGGCCTCCTCAGCCCGCTCCTGGGCAATCTCCCGGGCCAGGAACACATTCAGGAAGGTGCGGATCAGGGCCACGGCGGCGAGCTGAATCAGCTTTTCACCATCGGGATTCACTGTGGTGGCCACAATATCGGCGGCGAGCTGGAACTCCAGCGCCATCGACAGCCAGCGGCCCAGGTGGAGACGGATGGCCTCGAGGGAGCAGCGGCGGCCCACCAGCCGCAGGCTGCCCAGCACCCCTAGTGCCACCGTGATCACCGACAGCCCTTCCAGTGCCGGCCGCAGTGCCTGGGCCAGCGATGAAAGGAGATGCTCGGGGGAAATCATGAGTACAGAGAGCGCGATCGCCGAGGCGATGGCGGAACAAAGAAAGTGTTGCCATCAGCCAACCGAGCCAACCAGACCAGAACAAATCGCAACAAAAATTGGCCAGTAGAGCGACTAATTTAACGATTTGCGCATCCAGCCTGGGTCCAATGCACGAAAGAGCTAAGGTTCGGAGCCGCAAGCACCCAAAGACATGCCAATCCAGTTGCAGATAGATCGACCCACCTTGACCGATACATGATCAATCAAAGTTGATCACCAAACATTCGAGCCCAGTCAGTGCGCTCGTCAATCGGCTTACATTCCTCCCCCTCCAGGCTTTCTCCACCGATCTGCCCGCATGGAGCAAGGAAGTAGCAAGCACGCCCCCAACCCTTCTAACTTCAAAAATCCCTCAATTTATCTGATGGGAAAGTCTACCCGAAAGCTCAAATCAGGGACATCTTCACTTGTCAAGCGCTTTGATCCATCACCCCTTGCAATCCATGGGGAAGGCAGTTAGTCCCTAGCTCACTATCTGCCAATCTTTCATCCAAGCCACGATCGCCAAAAGATGAGCACGGCAAGAGAAGTTGAACCACCTCAAGAGAGGCTGCCCTTCAACAATCACCTAGCCCAAATCGACCGGGATCCACAAGTGCTGGCGAATCGCTTGGCGTTGCATTACGAACTTCTGGATTTTGGACCATGCAGAGGCCATGAATCCAGCTTCATGCACCGCACCAGCACCTGCAAAGCTGGTGACCTTACATTGTCTGGAGGATATTCAACACCTGTTAAGGGAATTGTAGGTGGCCGCAAAGGCATCGGATCGGTGAATCTGATCATCAGCGGAGGGATCAACTATGAGTGCGCGGGGAAGATCCATGCAGTCAACCCTAAACGCCCCTTCTTTTTCTCTCCAGGAAACGAGTACAAATATGCCATCAAAGATTACTTTAATGGCGTAGTTTTTGACATCGACCTTCAACGCCTGAAGCAGACAGCTGCGGCAATCGCCGGTATCGGCATTTCCGAACGTCGATTCACCAGTCAAATCGACTATGAGCGAGTAATTCAAGTCGAAACCAAAAGAAGCCGGCAGCTAATTAATCTTCTTCGGAAATCCTTCCGCCTGCTCGACCAAGAAGAACTTACAAAGACGGGCGAACTTGATATACTCAACATCGACGATCTGATCTATCGCACCCTGGCATTGCTTCTGTGCCCGAATCTGGCTCAGATCATTCAGAGCGAACCCTCCACACGCAGCAGCCGCGAACAGATCTTCGAGGATCTGCTGGAGTGGTCACGGGCCAACCTCCATACCCCGATCAAGCTCAGCCAGCTGGAGGCGCGCAGCGGCTACTCCCGGCGCAACCTCCAGCTCGCCTTCCAGCAGCGCTTCGGCTGCGGACCGATTCAGTGGGTGCGCCAGCAACGGCTCGAACAGGCTCGCCAGGATCTGCTCGATCCATCGCCCGTCGATTCAGTGGCCGGAATCGCCAGACGCTATGGCTTCAGCAGCCTGGCCGTGTTCAGCCGTGATTTCCGCGGGCGCTACGGCATACCACCCTCCCAGCTGCTGCGCGAGGGCAAGCGCCGCCACTCGGGCCATTGATTCAGCCCTCAGCGGCGCAACGGGGGCACAGGGCGCGCACGTTGAGCACACACTCCAGCAGGCGGAAGCCATGGCGTGCGGAGGCATCCTCCCCCGCCAGCAGCACCGCCGGATCCTCAAACTCTTCGGTGCAGCCGCAACGCACGCACACGAGGTGGTGGTGGTCGCGGTGGGCATCGGAGGCCAGTTCATAGCGCCTGCCTCCCTCCGGCAGCTCCAGTTCCTGCAGCAAGCCCATGGAGCTCAGCAGTCGCAGGGTGCGATACACCGTGGCCAGCGACACCCGCTCCTGCTGAGCCAGCAGACGCTGGTGCACCTCCTCGGCACTGAGGTGGCTGCCGGCACCGCTCTGCTCGAACAGGGTGAGCACCCGTTGGCGCTGGGGTGTGAGCCGCTGGCCGCGGTCGTGAAGGGTGCTGCGCAGGGCATCACTGGCAGCCGCGGGGGGCAGGGCTGACGGGGCCTCAGCAAGCGCCGTGGCTTGGACGAGCCGGGAATCTCTGGTCGAGATGTTGGCCACCAGATCGCTCCCGCACTTCTCAATAGTAGGCATAGTTGCGAATAGTTGCCAGCGGTTCAGGCCTCCACCCGCTGGTCGATCCAGCCATCCAGCTGCACCAGAGCGGCGGCCAGCAGGTCGGCCAGGGTGACCACCAGGCGGTAGCTGAGGGCGATGGCCAGCAGCGGCGCTTCCGGAATCACGCTGCCCAGCCGCAGCAGCAGGGTGGCCTCAAACACGCCGAGACCGCCAGGGGCACCGGGCACCAGCAGTCCCGCAGTCCAGGCCAGGGCGAAGCCCGCCAACCAGGCGGGCCAGCTGAGGCTTGCCTGCAGGTCAAACGCCAGCACACAACAGGCAAATCCGGCAAAGCGCAGCAGCACGAACGCCAGCTGCACCAGCAATGGCAGCAGGGGATACCCCCCGAGGGAACGGCTCAGGGTTGGCGGCAGGGGATCCTGGCCCTGGGCCGCGAGCTCCCCATCGAGCTGGAGGCGCCGCGCCTGGCGCAACTCCAGTCGCCTGAGCAGCGGCGTGAGCCAGCGGGGCCAGAGCAGCAGCAGCGGCAGCAACCCCAGCAGGGCCAGCCCCCCCTGCCAGCGGGCCAGGGTGGTGAGGCTGAGGGCCGCCACTGCTGCCAACAGGGGATCGAGCAGCACGCCCACGAGGGCAAGCCCCAGGGGTGCCGGCGTCTGCAGGACACCCTCGGGCGTGCGCAGGCGCTGCACCCGGGCGCTGAGGTGCCAGATCCCCCCCGGCAGGTACTTGCGCAGGTTGGTGGCCAGGTAGAGCTGGGTGAGCTCCAGCCAGCGGGGGCGCAGATCCAGCCAGCGCAGCACCACCGCCAGGCCGAGACCATTGGCCAGCAGGCTGAGCAGACTGATGCCCACCCCCAGCACCAGCCACAACCAACCCTGAGGATCCAGGCTGAGCTGGAGCATCGCCCGGCCATGGCCGAACAGGGCGGCCAGCAGAAATCCCAGGCTGAGCAGGGTGATCCACAGGGAGATCCCCCCGGGCAGAGACGGCAGTCTGAAATCCTGCGGCCAGCGCCACCCTCTCAGGAGCCGCTGGAGGCGAGCCAGGAACCCAGGCGGCACGAACGCTCCACCCGGCAGCTTGGGGCGTGGGAGCTGGAGGCGGGGAAGCTTGATCACGGACCGGGGGCAGGCTGGGGCGGATCGATCAGGGGAGTCAGGCTGGCACGCACCTGGTCGAGCGCCAGGCCATGGCGGCGGGCCAGGGCGAGGAGATCATCATGCTCCGGTTTGGCGCGCCAGCGGCCATCCGGCAGCAGCGCCTGCTTGAGCCGCACCGGACCGAGCGGGGTATCCAGCACGACGACGCGGCGGGGCAGCACCCAGCGGTGATCAATGTGCTCGCGCACCCCCAGGCTGGTGCTGTGACGCCACCACACATGCCGCAGAGTGCTGGCCGGTTCGCCGGGAGGAACCAGTGCCGTGACCAGCCAGCCGGCACGTCCCTTTTTCATCTGCACCGGCTGGCAGAACACGTCCAGGGCGCCAGCCTCCCGCAGGGCCTCCTGCAGAACAGCGAGATCTTCGGGGGTGGCATCGTCGATCTGGGCCTGCTGCACCAGCACGCTCTCCAGCTGGGGAACGGAGGCGGGATGCAGCTCGCCATCCCCGGACAGGGGCTCGGCCAGCACGATGCGCAACAGGTTGGGGCGATCCAGCTGGCGGCTGCCCAGCCCAACCCCAACCCGCAGGGGCCGGTGACCGGGGTGGGCGCCGAAGCGCTCGGCCCAGCTGGCGGCCAGGGCCAGGCCTGTGGGGGTGGTGAGCTCGGCGGCGGGGAAACCAGCGGCGCTGGCCAGTGGGATCCCCCGGACCCGGGCGATCTCCAGCACCGCCGGAGCCGGCACGGGCAGCAGACCATGGGCGGAGCGCACAGTGCCGTGACCGGCTGGGGGAGGCGTGCACACCAGCTGATCCACCCCCAGGTGCAGCAAGCCGGCGCAGACGCCCACCACATCCACCAGGGCATCGATTGCCCCCACCTCGTGAAAGTGCACCTCCTCCGCGGGCTGGCCATGCACCACCCCCTCCGCCTCGGCCAGGAGGGCGAACACGGCCAGCACCCGCTGCCGCAGGGCCTCCGGCAGGTCTGCCTGCTGCAGCTGGGGCCGCAGGCGGCTCCAGTGACGATGACCTGGCTGGGGCTCCAGGGGTTGCACGTCCAGATGCAGCCCTCTCAGACCCTGACTGCGCCGCTCCTCCAGCTCAAGCCGGTAACGGCCGCCGAGGCCAAGGGCCGCCAACGGTTGGTCGAGCACGCTGGGGGGCACCCCCAGATCGAACACAGCCGCCAGCAGCATGTTGCCGGCCAGGCCCGTGGGGCAGTCGATCAGGGCCAGGGCCATCTCAGGCTTCCGCAGAGGCCTCTGCCGGCGCCTCGATGGGACCCTCTCCGCCACAGCCAGGGCGACCGAGCCTGGGGGCGGTGAGCAGCAGGCGCTCGGCCTCCTGCTCCAGCTCCTGGCGCGCTCGGCGCAGCTGCTGCTCAATCTCCCGGCGCGCTCGGCGCTGTTCGCGCTGGGCTGTCTCCACGTCATAACCGGAAAGGCCCCAGAGGCGACCCAGCAGGGCGCGGTCGTCGGCGCCTCCTGCGCTGCCTCCATAGATCACCTGTTCGGCGGCCATGCCGGCCTGCAGCACCCGGCTCCAGCGGCGCAGCTCAGCCAGGGGCAGCTTGGCATGGTCGGGGGGAGGAAATTCGGTGACGCCACCGGCGGCCACGCCGGCCCGCAGGCAGGCCAGGCTGCCGATCAGCACACGGCACACCGGCACCCCCTCAGCCCTGGCCAGCAGCAGGTGGCCGGCCTCGTGCACGGCGATGCGGCGCAGGCGGGACCGCCCGCCCGGCAGGGCTTCCGCCAACAGGTGCCCCCCGCGGCCGGAAAAGGAGGCAGCATCAACACTCAGTGCCCCCAGGAGCAAGCCTACTCCCGCCGTGATCCACCAGGGGGAAAGGCCCAGCACAGGGCCCACCACCGCCACCAGGGTGACCAGCAGCACAGCAGCACCGGCGGCCAGGGGTGAGGTCATCGGCGCTGAAGCGGCCTCAACGGCCGGGCCGGGTCACCGCGGAGCGGGGAGCGGCGGCGATGCGCTCTCCGGCGGGCTTGACGGTCTGGGGCTGGCGCCCGCCGGAACCGCGACCATCGCGGCGCCCCTTGCCGCCCCGATTACCCCGCTGAACCACCGGCGCGATCACCTCGAAGCCCTCCACGTGCAGCTGCTGGCCCTGCCGGCGGCCATCGATGGCCACGAAGTGGCGCAGGTGATCAAGGGGGATCTCACCCCGCAGCTGCAGCTTGAACGGGGCAGGACGCTGGCCATCTGCCCGGGGAAGCTGGCGCACCTTGATCACCAGATCGCCGGTTTCGGGCTTGGTGAAGATCAGCTCACCCCGCAGCGAGAAATAGCCATCGCCCTCGGGCAGGGCATCGCTGGGGAGCTCGGGGCCGGAGCCCTTGCCTTCGGGGCCTTGGTCGCTCTCTGCGGGGCCGGCGGCGGCGCTGGCCAGGGTGCTGGGCTCCCAGATTCCCACCAGCTGAAGGTGCAGACCGCCCTGCTCCCGGCAGCGGGGATAGGCCACCCAGAGGTGGGGCTGGGCGAGATCGAGGTGGCGCCGGATCAGGGTGAGCAGGCGACCCAACACCACCGCTTCGATCTGCTCACCGTCCTCGGTGTGGATCTGGCCGCGGGTGATCTGATCGGCATCGGCGGGCACGTAGATGCCCCGCACCACGCCGATGGCCCGGTACTGGAGCGGCTCGCTGACCGGCGGGATGGGATGGGCGATGGGTTGGGGACGCATGCCGACAATGTAAGGGGCTCAAGCCCGAGGCCGGACGGGCAGACTGGCGCCGTTGCACAGCGATCCGGCTGGATGCCCACCGTTTCCTCCAGACGCGCTCTTTGGCTGGGCAGTGGTGTGGCCGCTCTGGCGGCCGCCAGCCTGGGGCTGGGCTGGTGGCTCGGCCAGCTGCACAGCGGCCGGCCCGGCTCTCAGAACGGCAAGCGTCCTGGCCTGGATCGGGACGTGACCCAGCTGATCGGCAGGATGGACAAGGGCGAGGCCAGCCCGGCTGAGCAGCAACGGCTGCTGGAACTGCTGGTCGCACTCGATCGCCGAGCTGAGGCCATCCCGCGGCTGGAGCGCATGGCCGACCAGGATCACCAGCGCTGGCAGCTGCGGCTGCTGCTGGCCGAGCTGCGCCGTGACCAGAACGATCGCCCAGGGGCGGAACGGGAACTGCGCCAGCTGCTCAGCGCCCGACCCGACCAGATCGAGGCTCTGCAGCTGATGGCCCTGATCCAGCTGGAGACAGGCCGGGCCGCCGAGGCCCAGGCCCAGCTGGAGGCCGCACTGAAGCGGGCCAGCGAACCCAACCTCAAGCCAGAGGCGCTGCCGATCGGCCTGCTCCTGGCCCAGGTGGATCAGCGTTCCGGCCAGGTTGCCAAGGCTGATGCAGCGCTGCTGGAGCTGGCCGGCCGATTTGACGCAGATCCCCGCCCCCTGCTGGCGCGGGCCTTGCTGCAGAAAGAGGGAGGGAATCTGGCAGCTGCTCAGCAGACCCTGGCGGAGGCCCGGAGCCGACAGAGCAATGGAGCGGTGCAGGCTCAGATCGAGCGGGTGGCTACCGCCTGGGGGATGGAGACCCTCAGGGGGACTGGATCAGTCCAGAGCCCGGCCGCGCCGGCTGGGGCTGGGGCTGAAAATCCCTGAGGGCGGCGTCGATGGCGTCGGCGGGCGGGGTGGCATTGTCGAAGGCGCTGGCCCGCCGCAGCCGGTTCATCAGATCGATCGGATTGGTGGCATCCAGCGCGGAGTTGCGATTGGGAGCACCGCTGCCGGCATCGATTTCGCGCTGTTGCTGGGGCGAATCAATGGTCTGCCCGTAACCCTGCACCTGGGCGTGCCCGGGGGAACCGGCGGCCAGCAGCAGAGGCAGGGCGCACACCCAGGGGAGGGTCGCCTGCGCCCGGGGCCTGAAGGAGGGGGGGTGTGGGACGGACATGGGCTGGGCGGCCGACATCGGCATCCACACTAGGTACGTTTTGCGGGGGGCCATGCGCATCGCCAGCTGGAATGTGAATTCGGTGCGCACACGCCTCGACCAGGTGTGCACCTGGCTGCAGGAGGAACAGCCGGATGTGCTCTGCCTGCAGGAAACCAAGGTGGACGACCCCCTCTTCCCCCATCAGGCCTTCGCCGAGCTGGGCTACAGCGCCGCCATCAGCGGCCAGAAGGCCTACAACGGCGTGGCCCTGCTCAGCCGCCAGCCGCTGGAGGACGTGCGGATCGGCTTCAGCGGCCTGCTGAGCGGCGATGCGGAAGCAACACGGCTGGATGATCAGAAGCGGGTGATCAGCGCCCGCCTGGATGGGCTGAGGATCCTCAACCTCTACGTGCCCAACGGCAGCTCCCTCAAGAGCGACAAATACACCTACAAGCTGCTGTGGCTGGCGTGCCTGGGCCGCTACCTCGCTGCCCAGGAAGCGCAGGGGGAACCCTTGGTGATGCTGGGCGACTTCAACATCGGCCCCGAGGATCGGGACCTGCCCAACCCCGAACGCCAGACCGGCGGGATCATGGCCAGTGCCGCCGAACGCCAGTCCCTGCGTGCGGTGCTGGGGGAGCGACTGCACGATGTGTTCCGGGTGTTCGAGCCGGACGCGGGCCACTGGAGCTGGTGGGACTACCGCAGCGGCGCCTGGGAGCGGGATCAGGGCTGGCGCATCGACCACATCTACCTGGAGGCGGAACTGCTGGAGGTGGCCACCGGCTGCCTGATCCACAAGGGCACCCGCGGCAATCCCCAGCCCAGCGACCATGCCCCGGTGGTGGTGCACCTGGCCTGGCCGCCTGAAGGCGACGACAACGCAGACGATCCGGACTGGTGAGCGACCACCACCTTCAGAACACCACCGCCTCCTCAGGGAGGGAGACCCCAGCCGTCCGCAGCACCTGCACGCGGCGGGCCGATTCGGCGCAGCTGCGGGGTGTGGGGAAGATCTTGCCGGGGTTGGCACGGGCGAGGGGGTCGAGCGCCCGGCGCAGCAGTTGCATGGTGGCCAGGTCGTCCGGGCTGTACATCCAGTCGAGGTAGCAGCGCTTGTCGCTGCCGATGCCGTGCTCGCCGCTGATGCTGCCGCCCGCCTCCACGCACAGGCGCAGGATCTCGCCGCCCAGCTCCTGCACCCGCTCGCGCACACCGGCTTCGCCGTCGCGATAGAGGATCAGAGGGTGGAGGTTGCCGTCGCCGGCGTGGAACACGTTGGCCACCGGCAGGCCATGGCGCTGGCTCAGTTGGTCGATCGCGGCCAGCACCCGGGGCAGGGCACTGCGGGGCACCACGCCGTCCTGGAGGTAATAGCTGGGAAAGCGCCGGCCCAGGGCGGAAATGGCCGACTTGCGGCCCTTCCACAGCCGGGCGCGCTCCGCCGCCTCCCAGGCCTGGCGCACCTGGCGGGCGCCGGCCTGGCGGCAAAGGCGCTCGGTGAGCTCAGCGGCGGCGAGCACCTCGCGCTCCTGGCCGTCGAGCTCGATCAACAGCACGGCCGCCGCATCGGGCGGATACTCCGGCTCGCTGACACCATCACCGGCGAGATAGTCGTTCACCGCCTCGATGGTGAGCCGGTCCATCATCTCCATCCCGGCGGGCAGCACGCCGGCCGCCGTGACCAGCCGCACTGCCTCGCCGGCGGCCTCCATGCTGGTGAAATCGGCGAGCAGCACCGCCACGCTCTGGGGGGCCCGCAGCAGGCGCAGGGTGATGGCGGTGGCGATGCCCAGGGTGCCCTCGCTGCCGATGAAGGCACCGCGCAGGTCGAGCTCGGGCGACTCATCCAGCTCACCACCCAGCTGGGTGACGGTTCCGTCAGGAAGCACCACCTCCAGCCCCAGCACATGGTTGCTGGTCACGCCGTATTTGAGGCAGTGCACGCCGCCGGAGTTCTCAGCCACATTGCCGCCGATGCTGCAGGCCACCTGGCTGGAGGGATCGGGGGCGAAGTAGAAACCGTCGCCCGCCACCGCCCGGGTGACCCAGCTGTTGATCACCCCCGGCTGCACCACCACACGCCGGTTGGGCAGATCCACCTGCAGCACCCGGCGCATGCGGCTGGTGGCCACCACCAGCGCCTCGGTCTCGGCCACGGCTCCGCCGGAGAGGCCCGTGCCGCTGCCGCGGGCCACAAACGGCACACCCTGCTGGTGACAGATGCGCAGCACGGCAGCGACCTGTTCCGTTGTTTCCGGCAGCACCACCAGAGGGGGCTGGTGGCGGTGCAGGGTGAGGCCATCGCAGTCGTAGGCCAGCAGCTCCTGGCGGGCGGCCACCACGGCGCGGCGGGGGAGCACCGCGCTCAAGCGGCGCTGCAGAGCGGGCCAGTCGTGGCTCACAGGTGAAGAAATGATCCGGACTGCGGCGGGGGCTTGAAAGCGAACCGGCAGGTTCTGGGTCAGGATAGGCAGCGGTTTTGCTCCCACCCTCCGGGATCCGCCTTGACTTCGGCACCTGCTTCGGCCCCCGCCTTGAACACCACCCGCTCCCAGGCGATCTTCAGCGCCGCCCAGACCCTGATGCCCGGGGGTGTGAGCTCCCCCGTGCGCGCCTTCAAGTCGGTGGGGGGCAATCCGATCGTGTTTGAGCGCGTCAAGGGCGCCTATGCCTGGGATGCGGATGGCAACCGCTACATCGACTACATCGGCAGCTGGGGCCCGGCCATCTGCGGCCACGCCCACCCCGAGGTGATCGCCGCCCTGCATGAGGCCCTCGACAAGGGCACCAGCTTCGGCGCCCCCTGCGAGCTGGAGAACCAGCTGGCCGAGCTGGTGATCGACGCCGTACCCAGCGTGGAGATGGTGCGCTTCGTGAACAGCGGCACCGAGGCCTGCATGTCGGTGCTGCGGCTGATGCGCGCCTTCACCGGCCGGGAAAAGATCATCAAGTTCGAGGGCTGCTACCACGGCCACGCCGACATGTTCCTGGTGAAGGCCGGCTCCGGGGTGGCCACCCTGGGCCTGCCGGATTCACCGGGCGTGCCACGCACCACCGCCGCCAGCACGCTCACCGCCCCCTACAACGACCTGGAGGCGGTGAAGACCCTGTTCGCCGAAAACCCCGGTGAGATCGCCGGCGTGATCCTGGAGCCGGTGGTGGGCAATTCCGGCTTCATTCCGCCGGTGCCCGGCTTCCTGGAAGGCATCCGCGAGCTCACCAAGGAGAACGGCGCCCTGCTGGTGTTCGACGAGGTGATGACCGGATTCCGCATCAGCTACGGCGGTGCCCAGGCCAGGTTCGGCATCACCCCCGATCTCACCACGATGGGCAAGGTGATCGGCGGCGGTCTGCCGGTGGGCGCCTACGGCGGCCGCGCCGAGATCATGGCGATGGTGGCCCCGGCCGGCCCGATGTACCAGGCGGGCACCCTGAGCGGCAACCCGTTGGCCATGACCGCCGGCATCAAGACGCTTGAGCTGCTGAAGCAGCCCGGCACCTATGAGCGTCTGGACGCGATCACCAAACGGCTGATCGGCGGGATTCTTGAGGCCGGCCAAGCAGCAGGTCTGCCGATCACCGGTGGCTCGATCAGCGCCATGTTCGGCTTCTTCCTCTGCGACGGGCCTGTGAGCAACTTCGAGGAGGCCAAGGCCGCGGATGCCGCCCGTTTCGGCAAGCTCCACCGCGCCATGCTCGAGCGGGGTGTGTACCTGGCGCCGAGCGCCTTCGAAGCCGGCTTCACCTCCCTGGCCCACACCGACGAAGACATCGACGCCACCATCGCCGCCTTCCGCGACTGCTTCGCGGCGGTGGCCTGACAATCCGGTGCCCGGCGATGGGCGGCAGCTGACCCTGCGGGGCCTGCGCCAGGCGCTCGGGCCGGGCATCCTGCTGGCCGGCGCCGCCATCGGCGGCTCCCACCTGGTGGCCTCCACCCAGGCCGGGGCGCGCTACGGCCTGGGACTGCTGGGCCTGGTGCTGCTGGCCAACCTGTTCAAGTACCCGTTCCTGCTCGTGGGCAGCCGCTTCACGGCGGTGAGCGGCCTGAGCCTGCTCGAGGGCTACCAGCGTCAGAGGGCCTGGTACCTGCCGGTGTACCTGCTGATCACCTTCACCACCGGTGTGGCCAACATCGCTGCGGTCACGGCCGTGACAGGCAGCCTGGCCACCAGCTTCCTGCCGGGCTCCCCAAGCCTGCTGGCCCTGTTGCTGCTGGGGCTGTGCCTGCTGCTGCTGTTGCTGGGCCATTACCGGAGCCTGGATCGGCTCAGCAAGCTGATCGTGGGGGTGCTGGTGGTGAGCACAGTGCTGGCCACCGCCGCGATGCTGGTGCAGGGACCGGTGGCGGCCGATCCGCAGTGGTTCAGCCCCAACCCCTGGACCCTGGCAGCCCTGCCGTTTCTGGTGGGGCTGATGGGCTGGATGCCCTGTCCACTCGATCTGGCGGCCTGGTCGTCGCTGTGGATCTACGCCCGTGAGGACGACTCCGGCCACCGTGCCAGCCGCGCCGAGGTGGAGGCCGACTTCAACCTGGGCTATGCGGTCACGGTGGTGATGGCCGTGCTGTTTCTGCTGCTGGGCGCCTGGGTGATGCACGGCACAGGCCGAAGCTTCTCCCCCGCCGGCGCCGCCTTCTCACGCCAGCTGATCGGGCTCTACACCGCCAGCCTGGGGGGCTGGGCCCATCCGCTGATCGCAGCGGCCGCCTTCACCACCATGTTCAGCACCAGCATCACCTGCCTCGACGGCTACCCGCGGGCTGCATCGGCCGGGGTTCGGCTGCTGCGCGGCTTCGCCGGGCAGGCCGTACACGACCGCCGCGACCACCAGCTCTGGATGGCGCTGCACTTCGCCCTGGCCGCCGCCGTGCTGGGCCTCTGGCCCGGATCCATGGGCGCCCTGGTGCAGCTGGCGATGGTGGTGTCGTTCGTGACCACACCCGTGCTCGCCTGGATGAACCTGCGGGTGATCCAGGGCCGCCAGGTCAGCCCGGCCGATCGGCTAGGTCCCGGCCTGCTGGCCGTGGCCCAAGTGGGACTGGTGCTGCTGAGCGTGTTTGTGCTGCTGTTCCTGATCACCCTGCTGCGGGGCTGAATCGAGACAACCCAATGCGGACAACAACTTCGCTGATTGCGTAGTACTGCGTTGAATCACTTCTTCAATCCGCAGAAGCCAGGCTCATTCTGTAGCCAGAAGATACCGAAAGCGACAACCTTCAACCCCACACCAGGCATTCGCCTCCAACGGAAGGATGCCTACCCTGGACGACAAGGCGATCATGCGTATGATGATCATCAAATGAATCGTAAGATCATGCTGACCGGATCAGAGCTTCTGGCCAAAGTGAAAGAACTCGGGGATGCCTCCAAGTCCGAACTGGTGCGGGAGTGCGGCTACGTGAGCGCCAAAAAGGACGGCAGCGAACGCCTGAACTTCACCGCCTTTTATGAGGCCCTGCTTGAGGCCAAGGGCATGACCCTCGGCGAAGGCAGCGGCAAAGGGCGGGGCAAAGCAGGGCGCAGCCTGAGCTACGCCACCAAGGTGCAGTTCAATGGCAATCTGCTGGTGGGCAAGGCCTATACCGCCCAGCTGGGGCTGGAGCCCGGTGATGAGTTCGAGATCAAGCTCGGTCGCAAGCAGATCAAGCTGATCCCTCTCGGCTCCGCCGAGGAAGAGGACGCTGCGTGATGGATTCCGAGGCCCGCAGGCGGGCATCGCTGCAGCTGGCACTGGCCCATCTCAGAGCGGCAGTGCATCAGCGCGTCACCCCAGCTGTTGATTCCAGTCAGCACATGGTCGGGAGCCACGCTGATCGCCACACGGTCGTCCACACCGGCAGCGGCATGCACCTGGCTAGGCAAGTCGTCATCGGCAGCGACGCGGTCGCAGAAGGCCTCCAAAGACGCAACGGACATCGCCATCAAGGGTGGGGCTCTCCACTGCTTGCAAGAACCTCGACTCCGGTTCATACCTCATGCCACGAACTGCTCACACGTGGCCCATAACCGCGAACCGGTTCATACATTGCGTTCATCTGCAACCCAGCCGTGGCGCCGGAACGGTTCTTCCTCGAACTCGATTCGCCGGGAGACACCAGCGCCGAACTACCGCATGTGGTGATCGTGGGGGGCGGCTTCGCCGGACTGAAGGCGGCCCAGGCCCTGCGCGGCAAGCCGGTGCGCGTGACGCTGATCGACAAGCGCAACTTCAACCTCTTCCAGCCCCTCCTCTATCAGGTGGCCACCGGCCTGGTGTCGGAGGCCGACGTGGCCTCACCCCTGCGGCAACTGCTGGGCAAGGCACCCAACATTCAGATCCTGCTGGGGGAGGTGGAGGAGATCGACCCGGGCGCCAAGGAGGTGGTGTTCAACGACCGCCGCTTCCGCTACGACCACCTGATCCTGGCCACCGGCTCCGGCAGCACCTACTTCGGCCATGAGGAGTGGCGCGCCGAAGCCCCACCGATGAAGATCATCGAACACGCCGACGAGATCCGCCGCCGGGTGTTGATGGCCCTGGAGGAGGCCGAACAGACCCCCGACCCCGAGCGGCGACGCTTGCTGCAGACCGTGCTGGTGATCGGGGGAGGGCCCACCGGCTGCGAGCTGGCCGGTTCGGTGGTGGACCTGATGACCCATGCCGTTGCCAATGAGTTCAAGCAGCTCGATCCCGACCACAGCCGGGTGGTGCTGATCGATCCGGGCGACCGGGTGCTGCGAGCCATGCACCCCGACCTGTCGGCAGCCGCAGGCCATTACCTGCAATCGCTGGGGGTTGAGCTGGAGCTGGGCGGGCGGGTGCAATCGATCGCCGCCGGTGTGGTGACCCTGAGCCAACACCAGGCCGACGGCAGCAGCAGCATCCGCACCCTTGAGGGCGGCACCGTGTGCTGGACCGCAGGCGTGCGCGCCTCCCACCTCGGCAAGCTGCTGGCTGAACGCACCGGCTGCGAGGTGGACCGGGGCGGCCGGGTGGTGGTGCAGACCGACTTTTCCATCCCCGGCCATCCGGAGATCCGGGTGGTGGGCGACCTCTGCAGTTACAGCCACACCGCCGACGCCAAGCCCCTGCCTGGCATGGCCGGCCCGGCTGTGCAGATGGGCATCTGGGTGGCCCACGACATCCTGGCCCGCTGCCAGAACCGCCAGCACGCCCCGTTCCGCTTCACCGATTTCGGCAGCATGGCCGTGATCGGCCGCACCTACGCCGTGGCCGATCTGCGCGGCCTGCGCCTGAGCGGCTTCACCGGCTGGCTGCTGTGGGGGGTCGCGCACCTGGCCTTCATGCCCGACACAGAAAATCGCCTCACCCTGCTCACCAAGTGGCTGTGGCAGATCGCCACCAACCAGCGCGCCGCCCTGGTGATCACCGGCCGGGCCGGCCAGCACATGGGCGTGGAAGTTGGCCTGGAGCGGCGCGAACTGTCCGAAGCACCAGGGGCGGCGGCCTCAGATGCGGCGCCGATGGAAGCGGCCCAGAATTAAAGCAATCAGGATGGCCACGTAGAGCTGGCCGCCCACGGTGATCGCTGAACTCATCACCTGGGCCGTCACGTTGCGCGGATTGAGCAAGTTGGTTCCCGCCATCCCAGAGATTGATCCAGTTGCCGGAGCGGGTGGGGAACTCCACCTTGAAACTGTCGCCGTAGAAGTGGGCAAACTTCTGCAGGGATTCAATCAGCAGGAAATTGATCGGCATCCAGACAGGTCCACGCCAGTTGGATTTACCGCCGAACATCGCCACCGGGCTGTCGGCCGGGCTGTAGCGCAGCTCCTCGCTGTCGGACCCTTCGGTGTAGCGGTAGGGCTGGGCCTCATAGACCTTTGAGGGAGCACGGATGCCGTAAGGCGAGAGAAACTCCTGCTCATCGAAGAGCCGCTCGCGGAAATCGCCGGTCAAAAACGGCGATGTTGCCGAGGCCGAGGAACCCGCCTACGAACACGTTGTCACCAGAGCGGTCATTGCGGTTGGCCCACCAGCCGTATTCGAGCAGCAGTTTGCGCAGGGCGGCGCGCAGATAGGCAAAATCGGCGGTGCTCTCAGCCTGTTTGCGCTCGATCTGGAAGATGCCCATCACCGCCCAGCCCCCGATCGGTGGGTTGGGATCGGAGAGGACCCACTCGTAGGCCGGCGTCTGGGCGTTGGGCGCGGTGTAGTGGGTTGAGCGCAACAGCATCGACTGCTGCTTGACCATGGCCGGATCCAGAATCGCGAACGACACCGCGTGGAACATCAGATCCCACTGGCAGAAGTAGGGGTATTCCCACGCATCCGGCATGGCGATGATGTCGTGGGCATGCAGCCTCTGCCACTCGGCCGTTTCCGAGTGCAGCCGCTGGGCCGGTGGAGCCGGCTGGGTGGGATCGCCCTCGAGCCAGCGCTGCACACTCCAGCCGTAGTACTTCTTGCACCACAGCAAGCCCGCCAGAGCCGTGTTGTGGATCAGGCGATCATCGGGCGCGAGGCCCGGCAATCGCTGCTCCATGTAGGCCTGCCACTCCTGCTCGCGGGCCTCAAACAGGGCATTGAAGGCGTCGCCAAATGGAGCGGCGGCGGCGGTGGCGGTGCCAGTGCCGGAGTCATCCTGAGCCGTCTCCGCGAGGGCCCGCAGCCGCAACTCCACTGTCCAGGTCTCACAGGGCTCCAGGGTGTGCTGCAACAGCGCTGCTGCCTTGGTGCCCTCGCCGGCGGGGTTGATGGCACCATGCTCACCGTCGATCAGAAAGCGGTGGAAGCCGTCCTTCTGGAAGGGAGTGCGGTTGGGTTGGCCGTAGAGGCGCTCACGGTTGGTCTCGTTGTCGGTGAACAGCCAGCGGCCCTGGCCACGGAGCAGCAGCTCATAGGGCTCCAGCTCGCCGAGAGGCGGGGAGATCAATCGATCTCCGTGGAGCCGGATCGGTTGGCTCGTTTCATCGGGATAGCCCCAGGCCCAGGTGTTGCGCAGCCACAGGGTGGGCAACAGGCTGAGGGGCGCCGCATCGGGCCCGTGGTTGATCGCCCGGATGCGGATCAGCAGCTCCTATTCCGGCTGGTCGCGGCCCCTGCGGCCGTTCTCCTCCACCAGCTGCCCATAGGGGAAGCGGGCCTGGGGGTATTTGTACAGCCCCCGCATGAAGCTGTGGGTGGGGGTATTGGCGCGATGTGGAAGTCGTAGTCCTTGAGGTCTTCGCCGTGGTTGCCCTCGGGGTTGCCCAGGCCGACGGGCATGGTCGTGGGGAAAGGAACGCCAGGCATCGCCATCGGCGGAATAGTCCTCCCGAACCGTGCCCCACTGGCGGTCGGGCAGGTAGCTACCCCAGAGCCCCCAGGGGGCGAGCCCGTTGTCGCGCTCGGCCATGCGCCGGGCTTCGGAGCTGATCGCCGCATTGGCGCTGATCGCAGCGCCGGAATCACTCAGCGCAGGGCCGCCTGAAGATGCTCAGCCACCCGCAGGGCCTGGGCGATCACCGTGAGGCCAGGGCCCACCGCCGGACAGCTGGGGAAGACGCTGGCATCGGCGATCCAGAGGTTGGCCAGCTCGTGGCAGCGGCCCTGCAGATCCACCACCGAACGGGCGGGGTCGCTGCCCATCCGGCAGGTGCCGCAGGCGAAGCCCATCACACTCAATGGGGCCTCACCGCGGGGGTAGATCGGCGCCCGTTGCACCACCGTGGTGAGCGGATCGGCCTCGGTCTTCTGGATCGTGTCGAGCCAGCGGTAGACGAGGCGGTCATGGGCCTCGCGGTTGTTGGCGATGTAGGCCACATCAATGCGCTCACCCTGCACCGTCACCCGGTTGTCGGGATCGGGCAGCACCGCCGTCATCGCCCACCAGGTGATCGAGCGGTCGGCGAGCCACTCCAGCGCCCCATCCGGCAACAGCCGGCTCACCAGCGAGAGCAGCGGCGGCGACTCGGCGAACAGCGGATCCTGCAGCACGCCGCCGCCGTTGCGGATCGAGCCCAGGGCGTAATCCACGTTCTTGTCGCCCCAGTAGTAGTCGGTGAGGCCGAGGGCCGGGGCATAGCGCCCCGAATTCGGGGCGCTGGCCCGCTGCAGGATCGCCGTGAGCTGGGGCTTCATCAGGTTGCGGCCCACCTGATCGGAGCCGTTGGCCAGCCCCGCGAGGTGGCGATCACCGGCCGAACGCAGCAGGATCGCGGCGGTGTTGATGGCGCCGGCGGCCAGCACCACCTGCTGGCCCTGGAACAGCCAGCGGTCGGCGCCGATGCGCGCCTCGACCCCCTTCACCTCGCGGCCGGAAGCATCCACATGCAGGGCCACCACCACCGCGCCACTGCGCAGCACCGCAGGGATCGCCCCCGGGGAGGAGGGGGACAGGGCCCGCTCCACACCGAACAGCTCGGCATCGCCCGAGGGATCTTCCGCACTCTCGCTCCAGCTCAGGGGCAGGCTGTAGGGCCGCACCCCCTGGCGGAGCAGGTCGGTGCGCAGGGCATCCAACACCGGTTCTGCCGGCCGGGGCGCAAAGGGATAGCCAGCGCTGCGGGGGGGGGCCGTGGGGTCCTCGCCGGCCTGGCCGTGCACGCGATAGAGGCGTTCAGCCCTGTCGTAATAAGGGGCCAGATCGCCATAGCGCAGCTCCCAATCGGGGGAGTGGCCGTCCTGCATGGTCACCCCCTCGAATTCGGCCTCGCGCAGCCGCTCCAACACAGCCGCCCAGATCTTGGTGTTGCCGCCACGGGCGTACACCATCTGGGGGTTGAAAGGATCGCCATCGCTGCCGAACCAGGGCTGCTCGGGGTGGTAACGCCGCTTGCGGAACAGGTCGACATCGGCCACGTTCTGATCCAGCAACGGCAGCCGTTCACCCCGCTCCAGCAGCAACACCTGCCGGCCGGCCTCGGCCAGTTCCGCCGCCAGGGTGCCGCCGGCCGCACCGCTGCCGATCACCACCACGTCGTAAAGCGTATCGTCGATGATCATCGAGGTCGCCTCATGAGCGCTGCCACACGTAGATCAGCACAAACAGGATGATCCAGATCACATCCACGAAGTGCCAGAACAGTGACACCATCGTGACGCCGGCGTCGCCGTTGGTGTAGTTACCGGGCTGGAAAGAGCGCACGAGCATGTACCCCATCAACAGCACACCCGTGATCACGTGCAGCCCGTGAAAACCGGTGAGCAGATAGAAGCTGCCGCCGAAGATGCCGCTCTGCAGGGAAAACGGCAGCCCGGCCCACTCCACCGCCTGACCGAACACGAAATAGGCCCCCATCGCCATCGTGAGCGCCCAGAGGGCACGGAAGCCCCAGATGTTCTGGCGGCGCAGGGCCCGCTCGGCGAAATAGGCCACAAAGCTGCTGCTCACCAGGATCACGGTATTGATCAGCGGCTCACGCACCTCCAGCCCCTCCACCCCCGCGGGCAGCCACACCGGAGATGAGCTCTTCAGCACGGCGTAGCCAGCGAAGAAGGCCAGAAAGATCACGCTTTCCGAGCAGAGAAAGATCACCATGCCGGTGACGTTGTGCCCCCCATGGGCATGGCCGGGCTCGGCGGGCCGGGGGCTGGAGCTGATCACGGGGGTGCTGCTCATCGGATCAGGCCTCCTGGGCGCGGGCGATGTAGTGGGCCTCGTTCTCCACCAGCGGCCGATCGAGCCCATAGCCATAGGGGCCGCTGATCACGGTGGGCACATCGTCTTCAAAGTTCTCCGCCGGCGGCGGCGAGGGCAGCAGCCACTCCAGGCCGATCGCCTGCCAGGGATTGGGCGGGGCCTTCGGTCCGCGGGCCCAGGAGCTCACCATGTTGAGGATGAAGGGAATGGTGGCCACCCCCACCAGAAAGGCGCCGAGACTGGCCAGCACATTGGCCAGGGCGAATTCCGGGTCGTAGGAGGCCACCCGCCTGGGCATGCCCATCAGCCCGGCCCAGTGCATCGGCAGGAAGTTGAGGGCGCTGCCGATGAAGGTGAGGGCGAAGTGCAGCTTCCCCAGCCCCTCGTAATACATGCGCCCGGTGAACTTGGGGAACCAGTGGTACACCGCCGCAAACACCCCGAAGGTGATCGTGTTGAAGATCACGTAGTGGAAGTGGCCCACCACGAAATAGGTGTTGCCCACGTGGATATCAACCGGCACGGTGGCGAGCATGATGCCCGTGATGCCGGCAAAGATGAAGTTCACCAGCCCTCCAAGGCAGAACAGCATCGGCGTGTTCAGCCGCAACCGGCCGCGCCAGAGGGTGGCAATCCAGGCGAACACCTTGATACCGGTGGGCACGGCAATCAGCATGGTGGTGACCATGAACAGATTGCGCATCCACTGGGGGGTGCCGCTGTAGAACATGTGGTGCACCCACACGATCAGGCTGAGGAAGGTGATCCCGAAAGAGGCGATCGCCACCACCTCGTAGCCGAACAGCGGTTTGCGGGCATACACCGGAAACAGCTCGGAGAAGATGCCGAACACCGGCAGCACCATCACATACACCGCCGGGTGGGAATAGAACCAAAAGAAATGCTGGTAGAGCATCGGGTCGCCGCCGCCTTCGGGGCGGAAGAAGCTAGTGCCGAAACTGAGATCAAATAGCAGCATCAGGGCGCCGCCGGTGAGCACGGGCAACCCCACCAGCTGGATGGTCTGGGCCGCCAGCGCCGTCCAGCAGAAGATCGGCATGCGGAAGAAGGTCATCCCCGGCGCCCGCATGCGCAGGATCGTGGTGCAGAAGTTCACCGCCCCCATGATCGAGCTCACCCCGGAGAGGGCCACCGCCAGGATCCAGAGAAACTGGCCGTTGATGAAGTGGCCCAGGGGGTTCTGCAGGCTTACCGGCGGATAGGCCCACCAGCCCGATCCCGACGGCCCGCCCGGGATCAGGAAGCTGGCCATCAGGATCACACCGAACAGCGGCACCAGCCAGAAGGCCACGGCGTTCAGGCGCGGAAAGGCCATGTCCGGCGCGCCGATCATCGGCGGAATCAGCAGATTGTTGAAGCCATTGAGAATCGGAAACAGAAACAGGAACAGCATCACCGTTCCATGCATCGTGTAGAGCCCGTTGTACACGCTGGGATCCACCAGATCAGCCGGTGGCGTGATCAGCTCCCCGCGCATGATCATCGCCAGCAGTCCCCCCACCAGCAGGAAGAACAGCGATGTCACGATGTACTGGATACCGATCACCTTGGCATCGGTGTTGAAGCTGAAGAAGCGCTTCCAATTGTCCGGCGCTCCCGGCACCGGATGGGGTGCTTTCAGCACCCGCGGGTCGTAGGAGAGGCCGGAGGAGGAGGCCATGGGCGGGGTTGGCGGGGAAGCGAGCGGAAGGGGGAAGGGAGCTGAGGTGAGCGAGACGCGCGGTGCGTGCAGGGAGGGATCAGGCCTCGTGGGATGCCGCCGGATCGGCACTCACGTTCACCCTGGGGGGCGGCGCGGGTGGCACCACCGCCCAGCCCCGGTTACCCCGTTCCAGGCGGCGCTGGTACAGGGCATCGGCGGAGTTGGGGGCCTCCTGAAGGGGGAGGCGAGCCGCCGCCTTCAGCCAGCTCTGGTAGGCCTGCTCGCTCTCCACCACCACATCGGTTTGGTTGGTGGAGAAGTAGCCACCGCTGAACTGGGAATCGCGCAGGCGGTAGCGGCCCTCGCGGGTGGGGGTGAGGCGGTAGGTGATCTCGCTGCCGGGGATCAGGTCCTGCTTGAGCCGGAAGGCCGGGATATAGAAGCCATGCAGCACATCGAGAGAGATCAGGCGGAACTCGGCCTGGCGGTTCACGGGCAGGTGCAGCTCGGTGCTGCGCACCCCGTTGGGGTAGCCGAACTCCCACGACCACTGGCGGGCCAGCACCTCGATCGGACCCACCGGCTCCTGGGCTCCTGCCGAGCCGGCAGCGATGGCGCCCGGACGGGCCACAAGCTCGGCGCCATGGTCGTGGCCGCCGGTGGTGCGCAGCTTGCCGCCCAGGGTGGCCAGGGTGCCGTTCACCTGGATGGCGTGCCAGGCGATCGCCATCACCAGCACCAGGGGGATCAGGGTCCAGGTGATCTCCAGGCGCAGGTTGCCCTCGATCGGATCGCCGTTCTCCAGGTCGTACTTGGGGGCGCGGTTGAAGAGCAACGTCCAGAGGATCACCCCGCAGCAGCCCATGAAGATGAAGGCGCCGATGCCGCTCTCCAGGGCAAAGAGATCGTCCACCAGCGGGGCGGCGCTGGAGGCGGGCACAGGGAGCCAGCGGTGGGACATCCGGGCCACCGCCACACTCACCCAGCCATCCAAGGCCACGGCCACGGCGATCAGCAGCAGGCCGGACGCGGGAAAACGGCGGGTGGAGCTGGTGGTCATGGCAGGGCCTCGCGCAGGTTGGCGCCGGCCGCCAGCAGCTGGTCGGCGGTGATGTGCACGCCGAATTCGGCCGCAAGCTCGGCGCCGAGGGTGCCGTGCAGGCCGATCACGCCGAACAGCACCAGGCCCGCGAACAGGTAACTCCACTGCACCTGCCGGCCGAGGTCACGGCGCCAGGAGAAGCGCTGATAACCCCGCCACACGGTCATCGCCACGATCACCAGCAGGATGGCCACCCCGCCCACGCCATGCCACAACATCGTGGTGGCACTGCCAAGGCCGATGCTGCTGCGCACACCGCTGATCGGGCGGGCCAGCAACATCTCGTAGAAGCCGGCGGCCACCGTGAAGAAACTCACCACAGCACAGGCCAGCAGATTGAACCAGCCCACGTCATGAAGGCCGGCCCGGGTGACCGGAAGCTGAAGGAAGCGAAACAGTCTTTTTTCCAGCGGAAACAGTGCCCCGGCCAGATCGAAGGTGATCGCGATCACGAACAAACCGATGGTGAAGTGCACCAGGTTGGGGTGAATCGGCAGGGCATAGGGCAGGCCGTTCGGGCCGTAGGAGCTGGCCAGCTGCTCCATCGGCGACTGCGCCAGCGGCAGATTGCACAGCCCATGGGACAAGACGCTGACCATCACACCAGCCCCGCGCGGATCGCTTCCACCACTGGCACGGTGTGCAGGCCGTAGATCCAGATCAGCTGGTTGCCCAGGGTCACCTGCACAGCAACCAGCACCACCAGCAGACCGCCGGCGCCCAGAAAAGCCACCGGTAGGCGGGTGGGGTCCTTGCTGCGGATCACGTAGCGCCAGGCCGTGAGCACCGCCAGCACCCCGGCCAGCGACCAGCCGATCGTGCTGTGCAGGTTGAGAATCTCGCTGGCCGCGCCATAGGGCTCGGCCAGACCCGCCTCCACCTGACCGAAGATGATCGCCACAAAAATTGCCGCCGTGGCCACCAGCAGGTTCCAGAAGCTCACTTCATAGAGGCCGGGGCGGCGGGCCAGGCTGCCGATCAGATCGAACAGCACGGCGATCACGGCCATGGCGATCACGAAGTGCACCACAATCGGATGGATGGTGTCCATCCAGGGCAGATTGTGATCGTTGAGCGGCGGCAGCAGCTCAAACATCAGCGCGGAAACCAGGCGATCCCCTACACCTTGCGGAATCTGCACAGCAGGCGGCCGGAGCTGTGATCTTTCGCTATGGAGGATGCCGTCATCCATGGGCAATCGCTGATCAGCTGGGACTGACTCGCCGGGGCTATGGGCTGCAACCCGCCTAACTTTGGGGTTTACACGATTATTCAGTGTCGGCTCCCGCCTCGCCCCAACTGCGCTGGATTACAGCGATCGCCCTGTTCGCCGCCGCCGGCCTCTCGATCGCCCTGCCCTTCGCCTCGGCCACCTTGCTCACCGTCGCGGTGGGGGGCGCGGCGGTGATCGCCGGCGTGTCCCAGGTGCTGCGGCTCACCGGCGAAAGCGACGTGAAGGGCAAGCTGTTTCGCCTGCTCTCCGGCCTGCTCTACCTGGGAGGCGGCATCTGGGTGCTGGCCTTCCCGATCGAGAGCGAGGTGAGCCTCACGCTGTTTGTGGGCTTCCTGCTGGCCTTTGAAGGGGTGATGGAACTGGCCGCCGCGGCCACCAGCAACACCCCGGCCCGGGGGCTGGTGCTGCTCGATGGCATCGTCACGGCCGTGCTGGGCGGGATGCTGATCGCCCAGTGGCCCACCGACAGCCTCTGGGCGATCGGCCTGCTGTTCGGCATCGGCCTGGCCTTCTCGGCCGTGAACCTGATCACCGCCCCGAGCACCCCGGCCAGCTGAGCAGGAGCTCCCCGGCCAGCTGAGCCTCCCTATTCGGCCACCGCAGCGGCGTCGAGGCGGCGGGGATCGGCCACGCCGAGGCTGCGGCCGGCCTCCCCCGCTCCCGGCTGCAGCACCTCCACACTGTTGGCGGAACCCATCGCCGGCGCCAGCTGCAGCTGGTGACCGCGCCGGCGCAGCAGCTCCAGGGTGTCGGGGCTGATCCCCTGCTCATGGCTGATCTGATCGGGCCAGAGCTGGCTGTGCACCCGCGGGCTGGCAACGGCGCCGGCCAGGTTGAGGTCGTGCACCAGCCGGCCCAGCAGCACCTGGAGCACGGTGGTGATGATGCGGCTGCCGCCGGGACTGCCGGTGGCCAGCCAGGGGGAACCATCCGCCCGGAACACCAGCGTGGGGCTCATCGAGCTGAGGGGACGCTTGCCGGGGGCGATGGCATTGGCCTCCCCCTGCACCAGCCCGTAGGCATTGGGCTGGCCGGGGCGGGCGGTGAAGTCGTCCATCTCGTTGTTGAGCAGGAAGCCGGCGCCGGGCACGCTCACGCCGTTGCCATAGGCGAAGTTGAGGGTGGTGGTGAGGGCCACCAGCCCGCCCTGGCGGTCGGCCACCGAGAGGTGGGTGGTGTTCGGCCCCTCCCGGCGGGGAGCAGGGGGCGGCGCCAGGCTCGCGGCAGGACGGTGCCGGTTCAGGTCCAGCTGCCCGCGCAGTTCATCGGCGTACTCCCGGCTGAGCAGCCGCTGGAGGGGGATGGCCACCTGGTCGGGATCACCCAGCCACTGGTTGCGGTCGCGGTAGGCCAGGTTCATGGCCTGCACCAGGGCATGGATGGCGGCGGCGCTGTTCAGCCCCCAGCGCTCCAGCGGCAGGGGCTCGAGGATCTGCAGCAGCTGCAGCAGGGTGACGCCAGCGCTGCTCGGCGGCGGCATGCCCAGCACGGTGGTGCCCCGGAAGCTGCCCCGCAGGGGCCGCACCAGCTGGGCCCGGTAGGCATCGAGATCGGCCTGGCGGATCAGGCCGCCCCGCTCCGCCACCAGCGCCACCAGGGCCTGGGCGCTGGGCCCCCGGTAGAAGCCGGCCTCGCCGCTCTGGGCGATGCGGCGCAGGCTGGCGGCCAGCTGGGGCTGGCGCAGCAGCGCCCCGGGGCGGTAGGGCTGGGGCTCGCCCCCGGGCTGTCGGGGCGGCTGGAAAAAGAGCTGGCGCGAGCTGGGGTCAGCCTGCAGCAGCGGCGCCGCCTGGCGCAGGGAACGGCTCAGCTCCGGCCCTACCGCAAAGCCCCGCTCGGCCAGCGCGATCGCTGGGGCCATCACCCGCTCCAGGGGCAGGCGGCCATAGCAGCGCTGGGCCAGCAGCAGGCCGGCAGGCGTGCCGGGCACGGCGGTGCTCAGCAGGCTGCGGGTGGCCCGCTGGCGGTCCACCTGGCCGTCCGCCCCCAGAAACATCCCAGGGGTGGCCGCCAGGGGGGCCGTTTCCCGGAAGTTCACCGCCACCGCGGTTCCCCGGCCAATGGCCAGCTCGGGTCCGCCCTTGGCGGACCCGCGATCGGACAGGCAGCCCCGCTGGCGGGCGGGAGACGGGCCCGGCAGCCAGAGCACGGCGAAGCCACCGCCTCCCAGGTTGCCGGCCTGGGGCAGGGTCACGGCCAAGGCAAAGGCGGTGGCCACCGCGGCGTCCACCGCGTTGCCCCCCTGGCGGAGCACCGCGGCCCCGGCTTCTGAGGCCAGGCGTTCCTGGCTGGCCACCATGCCCCCGGCCGACCACTGCGGCTGAAAGCGCTGGCGCCCCTCCTGCAGGGGATTGGCCCGCCCCGGCAGCGGCAGCGCGACGAACAGGGCGATCAGGGCTGACGTCGGCCTGATCCAGGCAGTGGGGTGGAGGGGACTCATGGCTGGGCCCGGGTCGGCCAGCCACTGTGATCGGCGGCGGGAGAAGGGGCAGGCGACGGATCGATGGCATCCGCAACGGGGCCATAGCCCCCGCCGCCGGGGGTCTCGATGCAGAGCGCCTCGCCCGGCTGCAGCTCGATGGCACAGCAGCCCGGCAGCTCCTGGCGGCTGCCATCGGCCCGCAGCAGCCCATTGCGGCCGCAGGCCCCCGGCCCGCCCCCGGCCAGCCCGAAGGGCGCCACGCTGCGGCTGCCGGAGATCAGCGACACCGCCAGGGGCTCCAGGCAGCGCAACTGGCGCACCACCCCGTCGCCCCCCGGCCAGCGGCCGGCGCCGCCGCTGCCCCGGCGGATGGCGAAGCGCTCCAGGCGCACCGGGAAGCGGGCCTCCAGCACCTCCGGATCGGTGAGGCGGGAATTGGTCATGTGGCTCTGCACGGCCGCGGCACCGGCGAAGCCCAGCCCATCCGGCGTGCAGCCCCCACCGCTGCCACCGCAGATGGTTTCGTAGTACTGGCAGCGGGCGTTGCCGAAGCTGAGGTTGTTCATCGTGCCCTGGGCCGCCGCCTGCACGCCCAGGGCCGCGAACAGGGCATTGGTGAGCGCCTGCGACACCTCCACATTGCCGGCCACCACCGCCGCGGGCGGGCGGGGGTTGAGCAGGCAACCCTCGGCCACCACCAGCTCCAGGGGCTCCAGGCAGCCGGCATTCAGCGGAATCGGCTCACCCACCAGGCAGCGGAACACGTAGAGCACCGCCGCCTTGGTCACGGCCAGGGGGGCATTGAAGTTGTCGGGCCGCTGGGGGGAGGTGCCGCTGAAATCCACCAGGGCCCGGCCCGCCGCCTGGTCCACCCGGATTGCCACCGCGATATGGCCGCCGCCATCGAGATCGAGGTGGAAGTCGCCATCGCGGAGCCGGGTGAGGGCCCGGCGCACCGCCGCCGCCGCGTTGCGCTGGCCGTGGCCGGCATAGGCGAGCACCTCGGCCAGCCCATGACGGGCGAGCAACTGCTGGAGCTGGTCGACGCCCAGCTGGTTGGCGGCCACCTGGGCCTGCAGGTCGGCCAGGAGTTGGTCGGGATTGCGCACCGGCCAGGGACCGGCCCCCAGCCGCTGCCGCCAGGCGGGCTCATCGAAGCGCCCCGCCTGCACGAAGGGCCGGTTGTCGAGCAGCAGCCCCTCCTCGGCGATCGTGCGGCTGAAGGCCGGCATCGAGCCCGGGCTGATCCCGCCCACGTCGGCATGGTGGCCGCGGCTGGCCACGAACAGCACCGGCTGCGGCGAGCCGGGCTTCCCAGCGGCGGCGGGAGCGAACACCGGCGTGATTGCCGTGATGTCCGGCAGATGGGTACCGCCGTTGTAGGGGTCGTTGCTGAGCACCACATCGCCGGGGGCCAGGGGAGCCCGTTCTCCCCGGGCTATGGCCGCCAGCAGGGCGGCGACGCTGTCACCCATGGAGCCCAGGTGCACGGGAATGTGGGGGGCGTTGGCCACCAGGGCGCCGTTGCCGTCGAACACGGCACAGGAGAAGTCGAGCCGCTCGCGGATGTTCACCGAGATGGCGCTCTGCTGCAGGCGGGCCCCCATCTGCTCGGCCACCGCCATGAAGCGGTGGTTGTAGAGCTGCAGCAGGGTGGGATCGGGCGCGGCAGTCGCCGGGCTGGCGGCCGCGGCCGTGGTGGCAGACGGGGCTGCGGCGTCCGCACCTGCAGCGCCCTCCGTCTGCTCCAGCCACAGGGCGCCCCCGGGCAGCAGCCGAGCCTGCCAGCCCGGCTCCAGCAGGCTGGTGGAGGTGGGGTCGCTGATCAGGGCCGGCCCCTGCAGCGCCTGGCCCGGCTGCATCTGTTCGCGCTGCCAGTGGGGCACCGACTGCCACTGGCCGTGGTGCCAGAGCGGACAGGTGGCTGGCTCAGGCAGGCCGGCAGGGGCGGAGTCGCAAGCGGGGAAGGCAACGCTCGCCGGGCGGCATGCGGTGTCCTCAGCGGCGGCCTCCAGCTCCACCAGCAGCCGCTCCACGATCAGCGTCTCAGCGGCCCCCTCGGGCACATAGCCGAAGCGGCGGCGATGGCTGGCGGCAAAGGCCTGCTGCAGTGCGGCCACAGCCTCGTCGGCATCCAGGGCGACCGCCCCCTCAGCCCAGAGCAGCTCCAGCCCCCGCTCGCTGCCGGGGTAGCGCAGCTCCAGCCACACGCTGCGCCGGGACGGCCGATCACCCCCAAGTCGGGCAGCGCCCTCCGCCGCCAGCTGGTCGCAAAGCTGCTGCAGCTGGGGCAGCAGCGCCGGGCTGAGGGGAGCAGCCAGGCTGCTCTCCAGCAACAGCCGCTGGCGCGCCATGCCGATGCCGTAGGCCGACAGCACCCCCGCCAATGGGTGGAGCAGCACCCGCTGCACCCCCAGCACCTCGGCCAGGCGGCAGGCGTGCTGGCCGCCGGCTCCGCCGTAGCTCACCAACAGGGCGCCGCGCAGGTCATGGCCGCGCTCGATCGAGATGCGGCGGATGGCTCCGGCCATCGTCTCGATGGCGATCGCCAGGGCCCCGGCCGCCACCTGCTCGGCGGTGATGCCGGGAGCCACCGCGGCCATCGCAGCAGCGAGCTCCGCGAAGCGGGAGCGGGCGGCCTGCAGATCCGCAGGCTGGTCGCCGCCGGCTCCGAACACCGCCGGCAGGGCTGCCGCCGGCAGCCGGCCCAGCAGGAGGTTGGCGTCGGTGATGGTGGCAGGGCCGCCGCCGCGGTAGGAGGCGGGCCCCGGATTGGCGCCAGCCGATTCGGGACCCACCAGCAGCCGCTCGCCATCGAAATGCACGATCGAGCCACCACCGGCGGCCACGGTGTGGATCGGCAGCATCGGCGCCTGCAGGCGCAGCCCGGCAATCTCCGTTTCCGGCAGCCGCTCCCAGGCCAGCGCGCCGAGCTCAGGCGCGAAGTGAAACACGTCGGTGGAGGTGCCGCCCATGTCGAAGCCCACCACGGGGCAGTCGGAGCCACCGGCCTCGGCCAGGGCCTGCCGAGCCACGGCCACCGCGCCCACCATGCCGCCGGCGGGCCCGGAGAGGATCGTGTCCTTGGCGAGGAGCAGGGCCGGATCGGCCAGGGCGCCACTGGAGCCCATCACCCGCAGGCGCGGGGCCGGGCCAAGGGCAGCGCGCACCTGGGCCAGGTAACGCTCCAGCACCGGCGCCACCGCCGCCTCCACCAGGGTGGTGTGGCCGCGGGGCACCAGCCGGGGCTGGGCGCTGAGCTGGTGGGAGAGGGCGATCGCGTCAAAGCCGAAGGGCGCCAGCCAGGCCCCCAGCTGCCGCTCATGGGCGCTGTGGCGACCGCCGTGCAGCAGGGCCACCGCACAGCTGCGGTAGCCGGCCGCCTGGGCCGCCCGCACGTCCGCGGCCAGGGCCGTATCGAGCTCCAGCGGCTCCAGTTCCTGGCCATCGGCGGCCAGCCGGCCCCCCACTTCGATCACCCGCACATCCAGGGGACGGGGCCGCTCGATCGCCAGGGCAAAGATGTCGGGACGGTGCTGGTCGCCGATGGTGAGCAGGTCGGCCAGACCCCGGTTGATCAGCAGCAGCACCGGTGCCCCGTGGTGCTCCAGCAGGGCATTGGTGGCCACGGTCGTGCCCAGCCGCACCTCCTCCAGCAGTCCATCGGGGATGGGAGCCTCTTCCACCAGCCCCAGCAGCTCCTGAATCGCCCGCACGGCCGGATCGCCGGGCCGGTCGGGCTGCTCGGAGAGCACCTTGGCCACCCGCAGGCGGCCCACCGGATCGCAGCCCACCACATCGGTGAAGGTGCCGCCCCGGTCGATCCAGAACCGCCAACCGCGGCCGCCCTGCCCAGCCTGCTCCGTCATCGCGGCAGCGTAGGTGCCCCCTCCAGGCGACGGGCCGGGCTCAGCCGGGCGGCTCGAACACCACCTGGCCGAACACGTTCTGCACCACAAACAGCAGCACATAGCCCAGCACTGCCGACAACACCGGCGTGGACACCCAGCCGGAAGCGATGCGGGCCAGCATTCCCCAGCGCACCTGGCGCAGGCCGCGCTGGCCCTGCAGCAGGGCCACCCCCACCACCGCGCCGATCACGGCCTGGGAACTCGACACGGGGATCAGGGGAATCCGCGGCAGTCCCAGCCCCACCAGCCCATCGGAGAGCCCCTGGGAGGAGAACACGAACAGCACCAGCGCATTGGCCAGCACCACCACCAGGGCCCCGAAGGGTGAAAGGGGCATCAGCCTGGCCCCCACCGTGATCATCACCTCGCGCGAGCGGGTGTACACCCCCAAGGCGATCGCCAGGCCGCCGAGCAGGAAGAGCTGCTGACTGCCGCTGAACACCAGGCCCCCCGGCAGGATCACCGCCGGGAAGGGGGCCGCCGGCACGAACACGCCCATCACATTGCCGATGTTGTTGGCCCCCAGGCTGTAGGAACCCAACACCCCGGCCAGGATCAGGCCAAGGCGCAGGCCGGCATCGAGGCGCAACAGGTGCAATCTGCTTCTGCGCAGCAGGAAGGCCCCACCCAGGTAGAGCAGGGCAGCCACCACGGCCGCCAGCAGCGGACACACCACCCAGGTGGCCACGATGCGGCTGAGCTGGCTCAGGTCGGTGGCCGAGCCACTGAACCAGTTCCAGCCCACGATCGCCCCCACCACCGCCTGGGTGGAGGACACCGGCAGGCCTGCACGGGTCATCCAGCTCACGGTGAGGGCCGCGGCCAGGGCCGTGGTGAACGAGCCGGCCAGGGCATTCACGGCTCCCAGTTGCCCCAGGCCACCGCTGGCACCGGCGCCGGCACTCACGGCCCCGAGGATCACAAACAGGCTGCACAGCATCGCGGCGGTGGAGAAGCGCAGCATTCGGCTGCCCACCGCCGAGCCGAACACGTTGGAGGCATCGTTGGCCCCCAGCGACCAGCCCAGAAACAGACCGCTGGAGAGAAACAGCAGACCGGATGCCAGCACTACAGCGCCCGCTTGATCGCCAGGATCGAAAGCTCGTCGCTGATCTCCTCGGCCAGATCGGCCAGGCCATCGATCACCGCCAGGGCATCACGGCCCAGCAGCTTCTGTTCCAGGGGACGTCCTGAGGCGAACAGACCTCGCTTCAGGCGCACGGTGATGCCATCGGCTTCTGATTCGTACACGCGGATCTGATTGATGTGATCGCGCACCGCCTCCGGATTGCGGAAGAAGGCGCGGGCCCCCTGCACCGCTGCCTGCACGCTCTGCACCACCACCGCCACCAGTTCCTTGGCCTCGGCGATCGACTGCTGACCGCTCACCACATCGCTGTACTCGATCAGAAAATCCTGAAAGACGTTCTTGATCGAATCGAGCAGGCGGTAGAGATTGCTGAGCAACCGCAGCACATCACCGCGAAATTCGGGAATCAGCATCTCGCTGTAGAGCGTGTCCATCACCCGCCGGCGCAGCTGATTGCAGCGCTCCTTGAGCTGGATCAATTGCTCCAGCTTCTCTTCGGTTTCGGGAACCAGGCCCCGCTCCAGCAACAACACCATGCCGCGCTCGAACAGGATGCCCCCCTCGGCCACCTTGTCGAGAAACTCGTCGATCCGCAGCTCCAGGGAGCGGGTCTTGGCAAACAGCGTGGAGCCAGGGTTCACGGGCCTGGGCCTAGCGGTAGTTCTCGAACTGGAGCGGCACCTCCAGGTCCTTCTCCTGTTCGCGCAGCAGGGCGATCACCTGCTGGAGATCGTCCTTGCTCTTGCTGGTCACCCGCAGGCTCTCGCCCTGGATGGCCACGGTCACCTTCTTGATGGTGTCGCGCACGGCCTTGCTCAGCTTCTTGGCCAGCTCCTGGCTGAGGCCCTTGCGCAGCTTCACCACCTGCTTGACGCGGTTGCCACCGACGGCTTCGGGGTCCTGGAAATCAAAGATCTTCAGGGAGAGGTTGCGCTTGGTGGCCTTCTGCAGCAGCACATCGGCCACCGCCTGCAGGGTCATGTCGCTGGCGGTGGTGATCGTCAGGCTGGTCTCCTCCAGCTCGATCTCGGTACCGGAGTCCTTGAGGTCGTAGCGCTGCACCACATCGCGGCGCACCTGATCGAGGGTGTTCACCAGTTCCTGCCGGTCGAAATCGGAGACCACGTCAAAGGAAAAGGTGTCGGCCATAGCGATCCGGTCAGGCAAGCGGCAGGGGCAGCCTAGAAAAGGGCCCGGCGGGCCACCAGCACCCGGTGGCGGGGATCGCAGGCCTCGCGGCGCACCGCCTCAAAACCGGCCTGCTCGAGGGCGGCCACCAAATCAAGGCGGAAGTAGTCCTCCAGGTAGGGCTCGGTGCTCTTGAGCAGGGTGGCGATCGGCGCCGGCAGCCGGCGGATCACGGCGGAATCGGGGTCCTGGTCGACCAGGGCGATCACACCGCCGGGCCGCAGCAGCCGCGCCGCCTCGGCCAGCACGGCGTGGGTGGGCTGCTGGGGCAACTCATGGCAGACGAACTGCAGGGTGATCAGATCGAAGCTGGCCGCCGGCAGGCCGGTTGCCTCCGCGGCGGCGTGGTGCCAGCGGTGGATGCGAGCGGCCTGGTCGCGCACCCGCGCCACCGCCAGCATCTCGGCCGAGAGGTCGAGGCCGCTGACGGCGGCCGGCGGTTGATCGGGCTGGTGCTGATCGAGCCAGGCGGCCAGGGCCAGGGTGCCCACCCCCACCGAACAGCCGATGTCGAGGGCCTCGCGCACCGGGCCGCTGAGGCTGGGTGCGATCGCAGCGCCGATCGCCTGGCGCAAGCGCTGCTGGGCTGCACTTGGGCAGAGGGTCTCCTCGGGCCACACCCGCAACGCCATCGCGTCGGTGGCCTGCTCGGCTTCACAGGCGGCGGCCCAGCAGAGGTTGCCCTGGCGGTAGGCGTGGAAGGGGGCGCGGTAGTAGGCCGGCGGCACCAGCGCGGGATCGCGCATCGCCGCCAGCAGCGGTTCAGCCTGCTGCTGCAGCTGCTGGCGCCGCTGGCGCCAGGCGATGCCGCGGCGCTCGGCGGTGCGGATGATCAGCTGCCGCGCCTGAAAGAACAGCAGACCGCGCAGGGGCGCCAGGGCCAGCAGCAGCCGGATCAGGCGGCCGAGGGGATGGCGCTGATCCACCCAGTTGGGCGGCGCTCCATGGCTGGAGGCGGCAGCGGGGTCGGTGGCAGCGGGGTTGGCGGCAGTGGCGGTGGGAGCAGCGCTGCTGGTCATGGCGATGGCTGGATGGGGCGGTGCGAGCCGCACGGCGGTGGCTCATTCCAGCAGCTGCAGAAGCCTGCGGGGGGCACGGCGAGGGGATCGGGCTGGGATTGACAGCGGGGCGCGCCCTGCGACAGAACGAGCGTTCTGCCTGCCGCCTGCCGCACCATGGTCCTCACCGCCAGCTCTGCCCCCTTTGCCTGGTCGCTGCTGCTGGCGGCCGGGGTGGTGGTGTTCAGCACCGTGCCGCTGGGGGCCGCCCGCTCCAAGGCCAACTTTCAGATGGCCGACCTGGCCGCGCCGCGGGCGATGTTCGAGCGGCTGCCGGCCTGGGGCAAACGGGCCGCCTGGGCCCACCAGAACTGCTTTGAGGCCTTCACCCTGCATGCGCCGGCAGCCCTGCTCTGTCTGCTGGCCGGTGTGAGCGGACCTGTGGCGGTGATTGCCGCCTGGCTCCACCCCGCCCTGCGGTTGGCTTACATCGGCGCCTATGTGGCCAACATCCCGCCCCTGCGCGGACTCTGCTGGGCCGGTGGGCTCACCTGCAGCGGCATTCTCTATGCCGAGGGATTGAAGGCGCTGCTGGCCGGTTGAAGGGCCAGCCACACCAGGAGCGGGGATGACTGGCGCCGTTCTCCTCGCTCAGGCGGCCTGCAGCTGGGCCAACTGATCGCGAAGGCGCTGAGTGAGACGGGTCTGCACCAGGGCACAGAGATCGTCCACCAGCTCCCCCTCCACCTGCCAGATCGTGCGGGCCCCGTCCCGGGTGCACCGCAACAGCCCAGCCCTCTGCAGCAGGCCGAGCTGGCGGCTGATGTGCGACTGGGAAAAACCGGTGGCCTTGATCAGGCTGGCCACATCCATCGGCCCCTGCTTGAGCTGGCAGAGCAACTGCAACCGGGCGGGCTCACTCAGCAGCCGGAAGAACTGGCTGTATTCCTCCAGCAGCTCTGGAGACGGCATGGAACCCGGAGCACCCATGAAAACGGGTTATGACGGTAAAGGCATTATGCCTGACTCCATGCTACGCCTGGGGCAGGATGCACCAAAGGTTCAGCCACAGCCCCTCCTCCGAAGATTCCGGCCTTCACCACCGGCCTCGCGGTGCGGGGGCTGGCTACTGGCCATGTGCATCCTGCCGATGGCCGGCGCCCCCCTGGCCGTTGACGCCAAACAGAACACGATCGCCGTGTCGGACAGCGTCAATCAACTGATGTACGGCTCCCTCAGCGTTCCCAGCGACCGGCAGGTGACCTTTGAGGTGCTGCGCAATGGTGAGCGGTTCAGCATGACGGCCGACTGCCAGAACGGCCGTCTCAACGGCAGCGATCCCAGCAGCTCGATGCAGCCTGTCAGGTGGCATTCGGGCCTGGATGAGGGGAGTCCTCAGTCGAAGAACATCAAGCTCACCACCTTGCCCATGTCTTCGGCCACACGCACGCTGGCCAACAACGTTTCGCTGTCGTGGAAGGCGTAGCAGATCAGCTGGTCACAGCGGCTGATGATGTCCTGATTGCAGAGGCTGCTGGCCATCGGCAAGGGCAGCTCATCGTGCTCAGGCTTCTCCACCAGATGGAGCACCTGCTCCAGTTGGTCGCGGGATTCGGCGGGCTGGCGGTCGAGGCTCTGCGGCAGCAGCACGGTGAGCCGGCCAGGATCGATCTCCAGCACACTGCGGATCACCGCCGCATTCACCCCCTGGGCGCCGGAGGTGATCAGGCTGTGCCCCTCCTGGGCCAGGGAGCGGGCCACCAGTTCCACCAGATGGATCGACACCACCGGCACATGGCGGCTGCCCAGAATGGCGATGCGGCGTTTGCTGCGGTCCTGAAGCATGGCCAGCTCCTGGGCCAGCGTGTCGATCCGATCCAGTGAGGGAATATCCAGAGACCGGGTCACCACAGGCCCACGGGCGGCCTCTTGAAACTAGCAGCGCTGCAGGGTGTTCAGGGAGTGGGGGCAGCCAGGCCGAGCCGAGCGAATAGCCGGCTGAAATCGCAGTGCTCCTCCACCAGGCGCACGGCATAGCTGGCCTTCACGGCCTCGTGCAGGCGCACGTGCCCGAAGGTCTGCTCAATCACCTCCACGGTGGTGAGCGTGTCGTGCTCCACCTTCAGCAGGGGCACCTCCAGCTCCTCCGCCCGCGACACCAGCTGGGGCAGGGGCTCGCCCGCACCGGTGAGGATCAGGCACTGGGTGGAAGCCTCCAGGGCCGCCAGCTGGATGTCGGTGCGGTCAGCCCCGGTGACCACCGCCATGTTGCGACGACGGCGAAAGAACTCCATCGCCGAGTTCACGTTCATGGCGCCGATCGAGAGGGTCTCCACCAGCAGATCCAGCCGGTCGTGGCAACAGAGCACCTGGGCCCCCAGGCGCCGTGCCAGTTCCTCCACCGTGACGCTGCGCAGCAGGGGACTGCGGGGCATCACGCCCAGCACCGGCAGGCCCAAGCGTTCGAGGGCAGGCGCCACCTGCTCGCGAATCGGACCGATGGCATCGGGATTCACGGCATTCAGCACCACCCCGGCCAACCGCTCGCCGAGTTCCCGCCGGGCCGCCAGCAGAGGATCGAGGCTGCGGCTGTCACTCCAGGGATGCACCAGCAGCACCGCCGCCCCCAGACCGCTGGCCAGCTCGGCAAGGCTGAGGCCATAGAGCAGACCTTCATAGAGGCTGCCCGCCGCCTCCAGCAAGACCAGGGACTGCGTTGCTCCCTCCGCCAGTTGGCGGCGCAACTGCTCGAAGCCCGGTCCTGGGCCCAGCTCGCCGCTGAGCATGCGGCGCTCTGCCGCCTCGGGCTCCAGGGCGTGCAGCGAAGGGATCAGCTGTTCCTCCGCCAGCCCCAGGGTGGAGCCCACAAAGCGAACATCCGCGTCCAGCAGGGCATCACCGGGGGCCATCCCGCCGTCCTCGGGGGTGGTGGCCAGCGGTTTGCCAAAGCGCAGGGGCACGCCCGCCCTGATCAGCTGGCGACCGAGCCCAAGCACCACGGCAGACTTACCACTGAAGGGTTCGCAGGAGCCGATCAGCAGAATCGGGGCCATGGAGCGGGCTGCGGCTCACCACAAATTAGTGGAACCGCTGCATCGATTCAGCCGCCACTCTCTCAGCCGCCACTCTCCGGACTGCCTGGCTGTTCACCGGTGAGCAACCAGCGCCAGAAGCTTTCGGGCAGCTGGCCATCGCCGCGCTGCATCAACCAATACACAACCTCATAGGCAGGGAGGGTGAAGCTGTAGCCGAAATCGGGGAGTTGCGGAAACTGCAACGCGCACATCAGAGGTTCGAGCGGTGCCAGTTCGCCCTGCCAACGCAGAACGAAGGCGTGGCTGCGGCCATCAGCAAGCCGCCGCTCACCCCGCCATTCACCCTGATGAAGCTGGGCAACGGCCGGCTGCAGCAGGTGGCGGTAGGCCACGCCACCGCAGTAGGGGGCGAACAGGAGCACCTGCGGCTCCAGTTCAGGAGGAGTGGGGAGGAGATCCGCAGCGGAAGTCATGAGGCCCGACAGAGTGTTGAACCCGACTGGGATTGCTTGCAGCGCGGCATGGCACCTGTCCCTAGTCCAGACCCTAGCCGCGGCCCGCGCGGCGGAACGCACCGAGCGTGTCGCCCATAGTGGAAGGCTGAGGCCCTGATTCTGGGGTGTGGCGAACAGTCCCTGCGTTGCAATCACCGGTGCCAGCGGAGCCCTGGGCCAGGCCCTGCTGCTCCGCTGGCACCAGCGGGGAGCCCGCCTGATCGGCCTGAGCTGCGGGCCGCGGGATCTGCTGCTGCGCGATGAGAGCGGCCAGGCCATCCCGCTGCGGAACGAAACCTGGTGCGTGGGCGATGAAGACCGCCTGAGGCCCCTGCTGGCGGAGGTGGACATCCTGGTGCTCAACCACGGCATCAACGTGTATGGCGGCCGCAGCCTGGAGGCCTGCCAGCGCTCCCTGGAGGTGAACGCCCTGAGCAGCTGGCGGCTGCTGGAGCTGTATGCGGCGGTGGTGGCCGAACGCCAGGCCGCCGACCCCGCCTCTGCCAGGCCCCAGGCCGAAGTGTGGATCAACACCTCCGAGGCCGAGATCCAGCCCGCTCTCAGTCCGCTCTATGAGCTGAGCAAACGGCTGCTGGGGCAGCTGGTGAGCCTGCGGGCCCTGGATCTGGCCGGGCCACAGCTGCGCATCCGCCGGCTGGTGCTGGGGCCGTTCCGCTCAGCCCTCAACCCGGTGGGCGTGATGGGCGCCGGCTTCGTCGCCGGCCAGATCCTCCGTCAGGCCGATCTGGGCTGCAACCTGATCATCGTCACGCCCAATCCGCTCACCTTCGTGCTGATGCCGATGGCCACCCTGAGCCGCTGGCTCTATTTCAGGCTGCTCACCCGCCCGAGCGCCTAGAAATCCCGGTCGGTCAGGATCTCGCAGCCGTCACTGGTCACGGCGATGGTGTGTTCCCACTGCGCAGACAGGCTGCCGTCCACGGTCACCACCGTCCAGCGGTCCTTCAAGGTGCGGCAGGCCTTGCTGCCGGCATTGAGGATCGGCTCCACCGCCAGGGTCATGCCCGCCCGAAGCTTCATGTTGGGCAGCTCGCGGGTGCGGTAGTTGAACACCGAGGGCTCCTCATGCAGGTTGCGGCCAACGCCATGGCCCGTGTAGTCCTCCACCACCGCGTAGCCATGGGCCTCGACGTGGTCCTGCACAGCGGCGGCGATATCGAACAGGGTGTGGCCTGCGCGGATCTGGGCCAGACCCTGCATCAACGATTCCTGGGCCACCCGCGAAAGACGCCTGGCCTCCTCTGGGGTCTCCTCGCCCACGCAGATCGTCACGCAGCTGTCGCCGTGGTAACCATCGAAGTAGGCCCCGGTGTCGATCTTCACCAGGTCACCGGCCTTGATCAGGCGCTTGGAGCTGGGAATGCCATGCACCACCTCGTTGTTGATCGAGGCGCAGATGCTGGCCGGGAAGCCGTGGTAGCCCTTGAAACTCGGCGTGGCCCCCATCTCGCGGATGCGCTTCTCCGCATGGGCGTCGAGGTCACCGGTGGTGAGGCCTGGAGCGGCCAGATCGATGATCTCGCGCAGCACCGTGGCCACGATGCGACTGGCCTGGCGCATCGTCTCGATCTCGCGGGCGCTCTTCACCTCCACACCCCGGCGGCTCTTCTGAATCCGTGGGCCGGCCTGCACCAGGGGCCTGGGTTTGCTGTCCTGGCCCATGCCGCCGCCACCGGCCGGGCTGCGGCCGCTACCGGTGGTGCTGGCCAGCAGGTCGGCAAAGAGATTCATCAGAAGACCCGCGGGCAGATTGACGACTGGGGTCAAGCTATCAACGGTTGCAGCCCCCCTGTGCCCGCATCCAAGCCGAGAACACTGGCCGCACGGCTGCGCCAGATCCACGCCACCCTGGCGCCACTGGTGCTGTTACCCCTGCTGATCACCGTGACCACGGGCCTCGGCTATCGCCTGCTGCGCGACTGGGGCGGACTGGATCGGGATCGGGCCCATCTGCTGATGGTGCTGCACGAGGGCGAGTGGCTCACCCGCTGGTTCGGCAGCAGCGGCGAAACGGTGTACGTGCTGCTGAATGGCCTGGGATTGCTCTGGATGCTGGCGACCGGAGGGGCCCTGCTGGTGCAGCGCTGGCGCAGGGGGGTGGGCTGACCCCCCAGCCGTTACAGTGGCGGTTTGGTCAGCTGCTTCGGCCCAGCCGCAGCCAGCCGGTCCCAATCTGCGCAAGCCCAGCCGTCCCAAGCGAGACCCTGACGTCGATGACCCCCGAAACCGTAGAGCCCGCCGTGGATGCGGCTGTTGACGCAGCTGTTGATGCAGCCCCGCAGGCCACTGAGCCATCGACCACGGCGCCATCCCCTGTGGAAACCAAAACAGCCGCCGTGGCCGTGAGCACGGGCAAGCTGTGCGCGGCCGACCTGATCCGGGCCTTCGAAGCCGAACAGCTCAAGGCTGAGCTGCCGGAGATCTATGTGGGCGACACCGTGAAGGTGGGCGTGCGCATCCGCGAGGGCAACAAGGAGCGCGTGCAGCCCTACGAGGGTGTGGTGATCGCCAAGCGCCATGGCGGCCTCAATGCCACCATCACCGTCCGACGCATCTTCCAAGGTGTTGGTGTGGAGCGGGTGTTCATGCTCCACAGCCCCCAGGTCGCTTCCGTGAAGGTGGAGCGGCGCGGTAAAGTGCGCCGGGCGAAGCTCTTCTACCTGCGCGACCGTGTGGGTAAAGCCACCCGCGTCAAGCAACGCTTCGACCGCTGAGATCTGCTCCACGAGGAGCTGGCCTCACCACCTCCAACTGGGGATATCGGGCTCTGCGCCGTTAGTTCAGTTGGTAGAACGCAGGTCTCCAAAACCTGATGTCGGGGGTTCAAGTCCTCCACGGCGCGTTCGATGTCCCCAGTAGACGGAGCCATCCTCCATACCTCAATCCCTGCCCAGGGTTTCTGAGCCTGGATCGTTTTGCTTCCGTCCTTGTTTGCCCCGCTGTTTTCCCTTCCCGAACATGGAGTTGGATCTTCAACCCGGAGATGTGGTCAAGGTTCTCGAGTCCGCCGCGCTCGGCTGGGTTCGTGCCCGTGTGATCCGGGTCAAATCCGGTGGCCGTGTTGTTGTTCAGAGCGATCAGGGCAGGGAATTCACCGCGCGCGGAAATCAGGTGCGCCTGATTGAACCCGCCGGTTTTCGTCCCTGAGCGCGTTGATCAGCCCCAAGCCCTGCACGGGCTTGCTCCACTCCTTCGGGAGTGGATTTTTTGTGAGAAACGCTGCGCAGCAGCCTGCAACACGGCCAGTTGACGAGGGGGGGGGCGACAATGGATACTGGCTTGGTCGCAGCGAAGCAGCTCCGGCAAACCTGATCCTCCGGATCACCAAAGCCCTCTTCAGCTGGTTTTCACCGCTGAAAGGCTCCGTTCAAACGGCCATCACCAGGGATCAACCTGGACAAGGTCAATCCTGGGACTGTAGTTCAATCGGTTAGAGCACCGCCCTGTCACGGCGGAAGTTGCGGGTTCGAGCCCCGTCAGTCCCGTTTTTATTGTCTGGAGAGTCAGCGGTGGCAGCTGAGGCCAATGTGGTGCGTCCGATCCGCGTACGCCTGGCTCCCAGCCCCACCGGCACCCTGCACATCGGCACCGCACGCACGGCGGTGTTCAACTGGCTGTTCGCCCGCCACCACGGCGGTGAATTTCTGCTGCGCGTCGAGGACACCGACAAGGAACGCAGCAAGCCCGAATACACCGCCAACATCCTTGAGGGCCTGCGCTGGCTGGGCCTGCAGTGGGACGGCGACCCGGTGATTCAGAGCGAGCGGGTGGAGCTGCACCGCGCCGCCATCCAGCAGCTGCTCGATTCCGGCCATGCCTACCGCTGCTACGCCAGCGAAGCGGAGCTCACCGCCATGCGCGAGCAGCAGACAGCCAGCAAGCAGGCCCCCCGCTACGACAACCGTCACCGCAACCTCACGCCCGAGCAGGAGCAGTCCTTCATCGCCGAGGGCCGCGAGGCGGTGATCCGCTTCCGCATCGACGACAGCCGCACGATCACCTGGAGCGACCTGGTGCGCGGCACGATGCGCTGGAGCGGAGCCGACCTGGGCGGCGACATGGTGATCGCCCGTCGTGCCCCGGCCGATCAGATCGGCGACCCTCTCTACAACCTGGTGGTGGTGGTCGACGACGCGGCCATGGCGATCAGCCACGTGATCCGCGGCGAGGACCACATCGCCAACACCGCCAAGCAGCTGCTGCTCTACGAGGCCCTGGGCCAGCCCGCGCCGGTGTTCGCCCACACGCCGCTGATCCTCAACAAGGAGGGCAAGAAGCTCTCCAAGCGCGACGGCGTGACCTCGATCAGCGACTTCCGGTCCATGGGCTACACGGCCCCGGCCCTGGCCAACTACATGACCCTGCTGGGCTGGTCGCCGCCAGAGGGCATGGGCGAGCGCTTCTCCTTGGCCGAGGCCGCCGCGGTGTTCGGCTTCGAGCGGGTGAACAAGGCCGGCGCCCGCTTCGACTGGGACAAGCTCAACTGGCTCAACGGCCAGGTGCTGCGCGATCAGGGGGCCGAGACCCTGCGGGAGCAGCTCCTGCCGCTGTGGGCCGAACGGGGCTGGGCGGTGACCCCACAGAGCGCCGGCGCCGGGGGGAATCCCGCGCACGCCGACCCCGCCTGGCAGCTGGAGCTGATCGAGCTGCTGGCTCCTTCGCTCACCCTGCTCGCCGATGGGGTGGAACAGGCGCAGCCGTTCTTCACCTGCCCCCCACTCAACGCGGCGGCCGAGGCCCAGCTGGCCGCCGAGGGCGCCCGGCCTGCCCTGGCAGCCCTGGCAGCCTCTCTGGCCGACCACGATCCGGCCGAGCCCCTGAGCGCCGTTCAGGCCCAGGCCCAGCTGGGTGAGGCTGCCACCAGCGCTGGTGTGAAGAAGGGCGTGCTGATGAAGAGCCTGCGCGCCGCCCTGCTGGGGAGCCTGCAGGGGCCCGACCTACTCATCACCTGGTTGCTGCTGCAGCGCAGCGGCGACGCCCTGGCCCGCATCCAGCGCTGCCTCTGAGGGCAGGGCATCCTCCAGCTCCACCAGGCCGAGCCGGCGGGCCAGGGGACCGGCCGTCAGGCCCTGCAGGCCCACGGTGAGCAGGATCGTGAGGAACACCAGACCCTGCAGCCGACCGGCCCCCAGCACGCCCGCCTGCTCCAGCTGGATGGCAAACAGGCTGGCCACCGCGGCGGTGACCACCCCCCGGGGCGCCAGCCAGGCCAGCAGGGCCCGCTGAGGGACGGTGAAACCAAGCCCCCAGGTGGCCAGAGCAATCGTGAGGGGGCGCTGCAGCAGCATCATGGCCAGCACGCAGGCCACGCCCCTCCAGCCCAGGGGACTGAGCTGGGCAAAGCTCACGTCCGCCGCCAGCAGGGGGAAGAGCATGGTGATCGCCAGCTGGGCCAGCTGGCGGATCAGCTCATCCAGGCCGGCGGCATCGGTGTCCGGGCGGCGGCCCACCACCACCCCGGCGGCCACGGCCGCCGGCAGCCCGGACTCGGGCAGCAGCAGCTCGCAGCCGGTGAACATCAGAAACAGGCTGCCCAGGGTGAGCTGCAGCCGCAGGGGGCCAGCCTGCTGGGCGGGAATGCGGCGCAGGGCTTCCGACAGCAGCCAACCAGACACAGCTCCGATGGCCACCCCACCGCCGAGGCGCATCAGCAAGCCCGTGGCCAGCCCGCGCCACCCCTGCAGATCGCCGAGGGTGAGCTCCAGCAGCAACAACGCCAGCACAGCGCCGATCGGTTCAAGCACGAGGCCCTCCCCCTCCAGCACATCCCCCAGCGGGGGGGTCAGGCGGATCTGGCGCACCAGCGGGTTCACCACCGTGGGGCCAGTGGCCAGCACGATGGCACTGAACACCGCGGCCAGGGCCCAGTTGAGGCCCGCCAGCCAGTGGGCAGCCAGCAGGCCGCCCAGCAGGGCCAGCACCAGGCGCACGGCACAGATGCGCAGCACCGCCTGGCGGGTGCCGTCGGCGGGCAGGCGCAGGTTGAGTCCGCCCTCGAACAGCACCAGACTCACCAGCAGGCCGGTGATCGTGCCAAGGCCGTTGCCCAGGTCGAGCGGTTCCACCAGGCCCAGGCCCGCCCGGCCGATCAGCAGACCGGCGCTGAGCAGGAGTACCACCCCAGGCAGGCCGGTGAGCCAGGCCAGGGCCTGGGCCAGCGCCCCCGCAAACACGGTGACGCCCCAGAGCAGCCCCAGCCGCTCAGGCGTCATTCATCGTCGAGGGCGTTGAACCGGGGCTCCACCCGGATCGCGATCA
>JBIIXY010000047.1:0-15684 GCA_044347105.1 Prochlorococcaceae cyanobacterium | reverse complement strand
AGGGCGGCGATGCCGAGGATGCCGCTGCCGCAGCCGAGATCAGCCACCCGGATCGGCCCCAGATCGGGGGACGTGCCGGCCTGGCGGCCCCGCTCGCTCGCCAGGGCCTCCAGGGCCTCCAGGCAGAGGCGGGTGGTGGGATGGCTGCCGGTGCCGAAGGCGCTGCCGGGATCCATGCGGATCACCAGACGATCGGCGTGCTCCGGCGGCACCTCCAGCCAGGCCGGCAGGATCAGCAGCCGCTCCCCCACCGGATCGGCCTGCCAGTGCTGCTTCCAGCTCAGGCTCCAGTCCTCGTCGAGCTGTCGCTGCCAGGCCAGGGGCGGCAGCTCAAGGCCGAAGGTGGCGGCCAGGGGGGCCAGGGCCCGCTGCAATTCGGCGCGCTCAGCCTCCGGCCAGTCGGCCTCCGGCAGCCAGGCCAGCAGCTGGCCCTCCTGGGGCGCCTCCGGCCGGTGGCGCAGGGCTACCCGGGAGATGCCCAGTTCAGCCAGCTTCCAGAGCAGGGATTCCTCCAGCTCCGGTTGGGCTGGCAGTTCAAGGCGCCACCAGGCGAGGGTCATGGCTGAAGGGAGTGGCCGCAGCCGCAGTGTGGCGCCGGTCGGGCTCAGAGGGTCACCGGGTGGGCTTCCTGGATGCCGTTGATCTGATGGATCGTGGCCAGCAGGTCGGCGGGGATGGGATCGTCGAGGCTGAGCACCATCACGGCGTCGCCACGCACGATGCGGCGGCCCACCTGCATCGAGGCGATGTTCACATTGTGCTCACCGAGCACCGAGCCGATCTGGCCGATGATCCCGGGCATATCGCGGTGGCGGGTGAACAGCATGTGCCGGCTGGGGGCCACGCTCACCGGGAACTCGTCGACGGTGGTGACCCGCAGCTCGCCGTCGGCGAACACGGCGCCGGTCACGGTGTGGTTGCCCTTGCTGCTGCGCGAACTCAGCTGCAGGGAACCGCCGGCGTAGTCGCGCGCCGCCTCATCCTTCACCTCGAGCACGTGGATGCCCCGGTCTTTGGCCTCCAGGCTGGCGTTGACGTAGTTGATCGAATCGCCCAGGGCGGTGGAGAGCACCCCTTTGAGGGCCGCCACCACCAGGGGCTGGGCGGGATGGGCGGTGAACTCGCCTTGCAGGCGCACCTCCAGCTCGCTGATCTGGCCCCCGGCCAGCTGGCTGAGCAACTGGCCGAGGGTTTCGGCGAGCTGCAGATGGGGCTTGAGCTGCTCCATCACCTCGGCGTTGAGGCCGGGGATGTTCACGGCGCTGCGGGCCGGCAGGCCGAGCAGCACGTCACGGATCTGCTCGGCCACGTCGATGGCCACGTTCTCCTGGGCCTCGGTGGTGCTGGCCCCCAGGTGGGGGGTGAGCACCAGCCGCTCCTTCACGCCGCGCAGGGGTGAATCGGCCGCCAGGGGCTCCTTGGCGTACACATCGAGGGCGGCACCGGCGATCACGCCGGCCTCCACCGCTTCGGCCAGGGCGGCCTCATCGACGATGCCGCCGCGGGCGCAGTTCACCAGGCGGGCGCTGGGCTTCATCGTGCGCAGCAGCTCCGCGTTCACCAGGTTCTCGGTGTCGGGGGTGCGGGGCAGGTGCAGGGTGATGTAGTCGGCCTGGGCGAACAGCTCGGCCAGCGGCAGCAACTTCACCTGCATCTGCTGGGCCCGCTCCTCCGACACGAACGGGTCGTAGGCCAGCAGCTCCATGCCCATCGCCTGGGCCACCCGGGCCACGTGGGAGCCGATCTTGCCGAGGCCCACCACGCCGAGCTTCTTCTTGTAGAGCTCATTGCCCACATAGGTTTTGCGGTCCCAGCCGCCGGCCATGGTGCTGGCATGGGCGTGGGGCACGTGGCGCGAAAGCGAGAGCATCAGCGCCAGGGCGTGCTCGGCGGCGGCGATCGTGTTGCCCTCGGGCGAGTTCACCACCAGCACCCCGCGCTTGGTGGCGGCCGGCACGTCCACGTTGTCGACGCCCACGCCGGCGCGGCCGATGATCCGCAGCTTGCTGGCCGCCTCGATGATCTCGCCGGTCACCTGGGTGCCCGAGCGGATCATCAGGGCGTCGTAGTCCCCAATGATCGCCTTGAGCTCATCGGCGGACAGGCCTGGCCGCAGGTCGACGCTGGCGACCTGGGCGAGGATGTCGATCCCCGCCTGGTCGATGGGATCGGAAACGAGAACCTTGGTCATGCCCGGCGGGGTTGGGGAAAGGTGGCGATCAGCCGGCGGTGCAGTGTAGTGACGGGCGCGCATCTGCTCCCCGCCAGCCCGGGAGACTCCCGCCACCCAGCGGCCGCCGCCAGGCACCGAGAATCGGGGCTGATCTAGCGCTTGAACGGGGGCCGACGGGTGTCAACAACGGTGGTGGTGGTGCTCAACGATCACAAGCGCCTGCAGCAATTGCAGCGGGACCTGGCCGCCAGCCAGCCGCCCCTTGCGGTGCTGATGGCCGTGGGCGAGGGCGAGACGCCTCTGGAGGCCGTGGATCGGCTCAATCCCGCGGCCACCCGCCGCCGCCGCCAGCGGGCCATGGCCCGCTGGCTGATGCCCTTCGGCTTCCTGGCGGGCCTCACCTTCACCTACATCACCGATCTCGACACGCTGGCCTTCTTCGGACCCTGGAGCCAGCACCTGTTCGGTGCCCTGCTGGGCATGGGCTCGGGCTTCATGGGCAGCTTTGCCGCGGCCGCCAGCGTGAGCTCGGAGGAGGACGACCGGCTGCGCTCCCTGCGCAACCGGCTCGACGAGGGCAGCTGGCTGCTGCTGGCGGAGACCATGGCCGGCGCCGAAATGCCTTGGCGGATGTTGCAGCAGGCACGCCCCCAGATGGTGGTGCGCCTGGGGGAGAGCTGAATGCTGCCCAGGGCAGACCTGCTGGCAGGGAGCCGCGACCCGGCAGCCCTGGAAGGGGTGCTGGTGGCGGCCGAACAGGCCCTGCGCACCTGGCAGCCCCGCTGGAGCGGCTTTCTCGATGGCGGCGTGCTGGAGGAGGCCGCGCTGCGCCTCGGATCCCTGGCCGAACTGGCGAGCCACAGCGAAGGGGGCCACCCCGGAGCCGAGCGACGGCGGCTGGTGCTGGCGCGGCGGGACGCCGGCCTGGAGCTGGCCCAGCTGGAGCCGCCCCTGGTGGGAGTGGAGATCAGCGGCAACTTTCTCTTCGATCCAGCCGAACCTGCCGACCTGCGGGCGGCCCTGGTGAGCCTCGGCCTGCCCCTGGAGGGCATCGGCGACCTCTGGCTGCGGGGCGACCGGGGCGGCCAGGGAGTGGTGGGGCAGGAGTGGCAGAAACAGCTGCTCGGGGGCGAAGCCCCGGTGCGCAGCGTGCCGGTGCAGATCGCCCCGCGGCCACTGGCCGAGTTGCAAGCACCCCCACGGCGCCAACCCAGGCGGCTGCACAGCGTGGAGGCATCCACCCGCCTGGACGCGGTGGCATCGGCCGGTTTCGGGGTGGCCCGCAACCGCCTGGCCGAGCTGATCCGCGCCGGCCAGGTGCGTGTGAACTGGCTGACGGTGACAAGCCCCAGCCATCCCCTGCGCACGGGCGACCGGGTGCAGCTGAGTGGCAAAGGGGAGCTCACGGTGGAAGCCATCACCACCACCAAACGCGATCGCTACCGGATTGCCCTGCTGCGCCGCTGAAGCAGCGCGACGCACCCAGGGGAGCTGCCCAGTGGTGCTGGTACCATCTGGAGGCTCCGGTTACGGATCTTCGATTCTTGAACCGCCGCTGCCGATCGCCGGAGAGATCAGTCTTTCCCTGGAAAAGCCAACGAGGTATGTCCTGCTCGCCCTGAGTCAGACACCAACGGTCGACCATCCAACCAAGACTGTCTGCAGAAAGCACCTTCAGGTGATGGCTCCAAGAGCACTCTCTGAATTGTCAATCTGCCCACCAATTCGACTCTTGGCACCAACCCAATCCAAGCTCGATCGACTGACCACTCCTGAATCATTTCTCAGGGCCTTCCATCGACGATCCCGCACCATGCCAATCTGACCTCAGGATTGTCCCGGGCGATTAGCTCAGAGGTAGAGCACTACCTTGACACGGTAGGAGTCACTGGTTCGATTCCAGTATCGCCCATCCGCTGGATTTGATCGGTTTTCATCCGAGTGAATCGGCGTCGTTATCAACATCTTTATTTCAGTTGGCTCTGACTGACGTGGTCCCCGATCACCCCCCCTCAACCTCCACCGCGGTGGTGATTGGCCTGGGGCGTTCAGGTGTCGGTGCAGCCCGTCTGCTGCAGTCCCAGGGGCGTTCTGTCTGTGTTCTGGAGAGCAAGCGCACTCCGGCGCTCGAGCAACGGGCCGAAGCGCTGCGGGCGGCAGGAATCAGGGTGGAGCTGGATGCACCCCTGAGCGCCACTGCGATCCTGTCCCTGGCTCCCGCCGTGGGGCCCGTGGTGGTGAGCCCCGGCATTCCCTGGGACCATCCGGAGCTGGCCAGTCTGCGCCATGCCGGCTTGCAGGTGCAGGGGGAAGTGGAGCCGGCCTGGCAGGCCAGCCGGCCCCAGCCCTGGATGGCCGTGACCGGCACCAACGGCAAGACCACCGTCACCCACCTGCTCAGCCACCTGCTCTGCGGTTGCGGTATCGACGCGCCGATGGCCGGCAATGTGGGCACTTCCGCCGCCGAGCTGGTGCTGGAGCGGCAACAGTGTGGTCAGGGGCTCCCCCACTGGCTGGTGGTGGAGATGAGCAGCTATCAGATCGAGGCCTGTCCGCGGATTTCGCCACGGGTGGGGATCTGGACCACCCTCACCCCCGACCATCTGGAACGCCACGGCACCCTGGACAACTACCGGGCGATCAAGCGCCAACTGCTGGAGCGCTCCGAAGTGCGGATCCTCAACGGCGACGACCCGGACCTGCGGCAGCGGGCAGAAAGCTGGGACCATGCCGTGTGGGTGACGGCGGGACCGCGCCAGGAGCTGGCCCCCGGCATCCGCCCCGCTCTCTGGATCGAAGACGGACGCGTGTGGGTGGAGCGAGATGGCCGCTGCAGCGACCTCCTGGACGCCGATGCCCTGGCGATGCCCGGTGCCCACAACCGGCAGAACATGCTGCTGGCGGTGGCCGCCGGCCTGGAAGCGGGGCTCGAAGGGCCGGCCATGGAAGCGGCATTGCGCCGTTTCCCCGGCGTGCCGCACCGCCTGGAGCTGATCCGCCGAAAGGAGGGAATCAGTTTTTATAATGACAGTAAGGCCACCAATTACGACGCCGCCGAAGTGGCCCTGCAGGCGCTGGAAGGCCCCTTGGTGGTGCTCGCCGGCGGCCAGGCCAAACAGGGTGAGGCGGGAGCCTGGATTGCGGCACTGCGGCGTCAGGCCCCAGCCGTGGTGCTCTATGGCGAAGCCCGCGAAGCCTTCGCCGAGCTGCTGGCCGCCCAGGGCTACGCCGGGCGTGTGGAACGCTGCCGCAGGCTGGATGACGCGGTGCCACTGGCCGCCCGGCTGGCCCGCGAGCACAACTGCCAGGGGGTGCTGCTCTCCCCGGCCTGCGCCAGCTTCGACCAGTACAGCGACTTTGAGGCCCGGGGTGACCATTTCCGCAGCCTGGTGGTGGAGCTGTAGACCCGCTCGGCGCAACGGCACCGCAGCGCAACCGGGCCGACACAGCGCCAGGCGTAACATTCAGCCGGACGCAATCCCATCCAGCGATGGCCTTCTGGCTGATGAAGAGCGAGCCGGAGGTTTATGGGATTGACCATCTCCGCCGCGAGCAAACCACCCTGTGGGATGGCATCCGCAACTACCAGGCTCGCAATTTCATGCGGCAGATGGCGATCGGCGACCAGGCCTTTTTTTATCACTCCAACACCCAGCCCCCCGGCATCGTGGGCTTGATGGAGGTGATCGAAACCCATCTGGTGGACCCGAGCCAGTTCGATCCACAATCGAAGTATCACGATCCGAAAGCCACCCCGGAACGCCCCCGCTGGGACTGTGTGCGCCTGCGTTACCTGCGCACCTTCCCCCAGTTGCTCAGCCTGGAGACGTTGCGTGGCACGTTCACAGCCGACGAGCTGCTGGTGCTGAGGCCTGGAAACCGCCTCTCAATCGTGCCGGTGAACGGGCCCGTGGCTGAGCGCCTCCTGGCAATGCTGATGGAATGATGCGGCGGCGCACCGGGAGCGGCGCCCCCGGCCGCTTGGAGACCCCGCCCCCGATCGCCATCCGGCGGGCACTGGAGGAGGGCTGGGCCGCCTTTCGCGATGCCGCCCTGCCGATGTCCCTGTTCACCGTTCTGGTGGGCGGCCTCAACCTGCTCTGCCAACTGGCGATCCGCTGGAGCGGCGAGCTTCTGCTCGACCCCTTCGGCCAGCCGGACCCGGTGGCGCTGGTGCTGCAGCTGGTGGCCTGGCTGGGCTACCTGGTGAGCAATCTCTGGCTGTTGGTGGGATTGCTGCGCGGTGCCGATGGCGCTCTGGGAGGGGAACGCCCACGCTTGATCCAGTTGCTGACCAGCAAGCCGGGCGACCTGCTGCGGGCCGGGGGAACCGTGGCCCTGGTGCTGCTGGTGCTGGCCTTGGTGCTGCGGCTGGCCCAGGCCAGCGCCTGGATGCTGGCCCTGCTGCAACCCCTGCTGGTGGGGCTGCCCCTGATGGCCGGCCTGGCGGCTGTGGTGTATCTGGCCACCGATCAACTGTTCAGCCTGCCGATCAGCGTGCTTGTGCCGATGGGCCCGCTTCAGGCCTTCCGCAGAAGCCGGGCGGCAATCGATCCCCACTGGATCCAGGCCCTCGGTCTCACCCTGCTGCTGGGGCTGTTGGTGCTGGCAGGCTTTCTGCTGCTGGTGGTTGGCTTGGCCGGCGCCCTGCCCCTGGCAGCCTGCACCCTGGTGGCGGCCTACCGCCAGGTGTTCGGTCTGCGCACCGCTCAGCCCTCCCGGAATCCGGCCTGAGCAGGGAAGAGATTGGCCAGATAGCAGCGGGTGAGCTCGCGATTCTGCAGGCCCTGTTGGAGCAGAAAACCGGCCAGGGCCGCCTGGATCAGACGGTACTGATCCCAGTTCGGATGCCGTTCGATGAAACTGCGCATCGAGGCGAGCAGCGCTTCGGGAACATCGGTGTGCAGGCTCACCATGGATGGACTGGCCTGGGCCAGCTCCGGTGCCATGGGTGCAGCCGCGGATCGCAGGGAAACAGCCTCTCCCACTCCGGTGTGGTGGCAGCGAACAGGGGCAGGGGTTTCCATCGTGTCGACAACTAGCGCGCCCCAGTTCCCCACATCAGACGGCGGCCGTCAAATCGAGGGCGGCGGCGGCCGGCTGATCGTCTCACCCGCTGAGAAGTCAGTCAGGCCAAGGACTGAACCGTTCGAGCCAGCCCGCCATCGCTGCCGGCGAGGCGCCCGCTGGCTGCTGTCAAGAGGGAGCGTCATCTGCCGCCGTTCTCCCCAGCGCCCACGCCCGCAGAGGGCCATGGCGTACCCGCCTGGGGAAAAGCCGTGGAAAAAGCTATACGGGCCTGGGGGCAACGGTGGAGACAGGCACCGATCAGAACATCTGATCAGTGCTGTTCCAGCGCAGGAATCTCAAGCGGTTCCCAGCCACTCCTCGCAATGGGCGGTCTGGGTCAACACCGCGATCAGGGCCTCGGTGGCCTGCCCGGACCACCCACCCTCCAGGGCACGCTCGGCTGCCGCCGGTTGGAGCACGAAACGCAGGGCAACAGCCTGAGCCGTGCCCTGCAGCTCAACCCAGAGCGCACCGTACTCGGTGTCGAGGCTGATCTCCTCCTCAGGCATCAGCTGATCGCGGATCGCCAGCCATTGCGCGTGGAGCCGCTGCGCGGCCTGAAGCAGGGCAGCGGCTTCGTGCTGGCGCAACTCCGAAGCCCAGCCATCACCGCCGATCAGAACCGAGTAAGGATGACGCGACGGGTCAAAACCGAAACGCCAACCCGGACCCTGTTGGACCTGCAACGTGGGTGACCCGGAACCGTCAGCCGGGGAGCAGAGCTGGCTGGTCCTGTTCGTCGCTCAATTCAATGATGGCCCGCTGCACTGGCTTGATCATCGAATCCTCCAGAAGCCCATCAAAATCGTCGAAGCGACGCTGCTTGGCGCGGAAAGCGATGCGGACCGTGGTGAGGTAGCGGTTGCTGGAGTGGCGGATCAGACTCTCGGCGCGTTGGGCCAGATCCTTGGAGTTGACGTCGATCCCGCCCTGCATCACGAGTTCTTGCCGATCAATCCCTAAAGCCTAAGTCAACGCAGCGGCAGGGCCGCTAGAAAACGCCCGGTCGACCGCATGGAGCGGCTGCGACCGACGGATCGCCATGCCCAGCAGCAACCAGAGCAATGGGCCTCGCAGCCGCGGCGGCCACGGCACCGTGGCCATCGACCTGGGCAGCAGCACCACCGTGGTGGCCTATCAGGCCCCAGGCGAGGAGCCGAGGTTGCTGAACCTCGCGCCCTACAGCCTCAGTGATCCCACGGTGGTGCCCACCTTGCTGTGGCTGCAGCAGGTGGACCATCCCCGTCCCCTGATCGGCCGCCAGGTGTTGGAGGCAGGGCTGGCCCACGGCGACGCAGTGGAACTGCACCGCGACTTCAAACGCCGGATCGGCAGCGCCGTGCCGGGGGCCGACACGGGCTTGCCGCTCAGCGCCGAGCGGGCCGGAGCCCTGCTCCTGCAACACCTCTGGCGAGCGCTCCCGGCCGGCATGGCCCCCGAGCGCCTTGTGCTTACGGCACCCATCGAGGCGTATCAGGGTTACCGCGGCTGGCTGCTGGAGGTCTGCCGTGGGTTGGATGTGCCGGAACTCGCCCTGGTGGACGAGCCCACCGCTGCGGCGATCGGCTCCGGTCTGCCGGCGGGGAGCACGGTGCTGGTGGTGGATCTGGGAGGCGGCACGATCGACCTCTGCCTGGTGCGCCTGGAGGGAGGAGAGGGCCGAGCGAACCCGATTGCCCAGCTGCTGCGCCTTGGTGGCCGCGACCTGGAGCACAGCCGGCAGCGGCAGCGGCTGGCGGGGGTGATCGGCAAGGCGGGTGTGGCCGTGGGCGGTCGGGACATCGACGGCTGGATCGCGCGCCATCTCAGTGGTGACGCCCATCCGAGCGGCTGGATGCTCGACGGCTGCGAGCGGCTGAAATGTGCCCTCAGCCACGAGGACCAGGCCCTGGTGGTGGTGCGTGACCCCGAGGGAGCGGCGCGCGAACTGCGGCTCACCCGGGAGCAGCTCAACGGTTTGCTGCTGCAGCACGGCCTGCTGCAGCAGCTCGATCGGTTGCTGGATGAGGTGCTCGCCGCCGGCCGCCGGGCTTCCGTCAGCCTGGAGGGGATCAGCGCCGTGCTGCCCGTGGGGGGAAGCAGCCGTCTGCCGGCAGTGCGCCAATGGCTGGCAGAGCGCTTTGCCACGGTGCCCATCCAGCACGAGCGACCGGTGGAAGCGGTGGCCCTGGGTGCCCTGGCCCTCACCCCGGGAGTGCGGGTGCAGGATGTGCTGAGCCGGGGGGTGGCGCTGCGCTGCTGGGATCGGCGCAGCAACCGCCATCTTTGGCATCCCCTGTTCATGGCTGGCCAGAGCTGGCCAACGACTGCTCCCCTGGAGCTGGTGCTGGCCTGCAGGGACGACCAGCAGAGCGCTCTGGAACTGGTGCTGGGGGAACCGGGGGAGGAGCGGCGCGCCGAAGTGGTGTTCGACGCGGCCGGTCTGCCGGTGCTGCGTGCGGCCATGGCCGGGGACGCCAGTGTGAGGGCCTGGCGGGAGCAACCCGATCCCCTTCCCCTCACCCCGCCGGGCCGCCAGGGGGAGGACCGGCTGCGGCTGCGCTTTTCGATCAATGCCAGCGCCGAGCTGGAGCTGGAATGCACCGATCTACTCAGCGGCTCCAGCACGCCGCCGCAGACCCTGGGACGGGTGCGCTGAGCACGGCGGGCGGCCGAAGCGGCAGAGTGGACGACAGCGCTTGCTGCACGCCAGACCGGGCGCCAGGCGCGTCGCTTCCATAGAACGGATCCATCCGTTTCCCGTACCCTTTGGCCTTGCGCCAGCACCGATTACCCCGCTTCTGGCTGGGTCTCACCCTGGGCCTGGTGGCCGCTGGCCTAGGGGGGGCCTACTGGTGGGAGCGGCAGTTGCCCCGCCGCCTGGAGCAGGCCGCTGCACGGGGCGACCTGGACGCCTGCCTGCGTTACAGCGAGCAGCTGCAGGCCCTGCGCTGGCTCGGCGATCGTTCGCCCGTCGAACAGGGGGAGTGCCGCCGCCGCAAAGCGGCCCAGCTTTGGGAGCAGCAGCGCTGGCGTGACGCCCTGCTTCAGCAACTGCAACTGGTGAATTCCGCGGCCGGCCAACCCACGGACCGACGCCAGCTGGAGGCCTGGCAGGAATCCCTGCGGGTGCAGGCGATGGAGCGCTTCCAGGCTGGCCAGCTGGAGGAGAGCCTGGACCTGCTGGCACCGATGGGCGAGGACCACCGCAGCGATGGCAGCGCCCTGGGAGACCAGCTGCGCCAGGTTTGGGAGCGCAACCGGCTGTCCTTTGAGCGGGCCCAGCGCCTGCGCCAGGAGCAGCGCTGGTGGGAGGCCCTGGAGTCCCTCAACCGCATCGATCACCCCTGGTGGAAACAAAAGGGGGAGCCCCTGCGAGGCGCCGTGCAGACCGGCATTGCCGGACTGCGCCGCGAGGAGCGCCAGCACGACAGCCACGGCGCCCTGCCCCACTCGGTTCCCGTGGCGGACCTGGATCGGGAAGTGCAGCGCCGGATTGAGCAGGGCATGGACGAATGGAGTGCCTTCAAGAGCGGCTGTGCCGCCCTCGGCGGCCGGGTGGTGGAAGCAGGTCCGGATTCGGCGTGCCAGCGCTAGCCAGGGCCCTCAGCGCCGGTCACCCCATGACAAGATTGGCTGGGCAAAGCGCGCCGGCTCATGCAACACGGTGAACCTGGAACCAGCACCCAGCAGGCTGTCGATCCACTGCAGGCGGGAGACCCGGTGAGGGTTTGCCAATCGGTGGTGGTCTTCCACCACCCACAGCACCGCGGTGAAGCCTTCGACCTCCAGGGCCAGGAAGGCGCGGTGCACACCGTCCTGAACGACTGGAAAGGCCGGGTGATCAGTCCGAATCTGCCCGTGATCGTGGCCTTCGGCAAGTTCCGGGCCCACTTCCGGACCGACGAACTGGAACGGGTCTGAAGCGACCGCCAACCCCTGCCGGCCTCAGGGACGGAGCAAGAGCACGCCCTCCTCGCCATCGATCCCCATCAGGCACACCTGAATCGACTCCTGGCGGCTGGTGGGCACGACCCGGCCACAGAAATCCGGCTGGATCGGCAGTTCCCGATGGCCCCGATCCACCATCACCAGCAGACTCACCCGGCCTGGACGCCCCCAGGCCTGAAGCGCTTCCAGGGCCGCGCGCACCGTTCGGCCGGTGAAGATCACGTCGTCCACCAGCACCACATGGCGCTGGCTCAGATCGGCGGGTAGATCGGTGGCCTGTACCAGACGGGTGCCGACCCGCTCCAGATCATCGCGGTGAAAGGTGGGATCCAGACTGCCTTGATCCACCGGATGGCCGCAGAGGGCTTCCAGACGGGCAGCAAGAACACCCGCCAAGGCGACGCCGCGGGTGGGGATTCCCACCAGCACCAGCTGTCGGCTGGACGCGGTGACTTCCAACATCTGGGTCGCGAGGCGATCCAGGGTGCGAGCCAGTTCATCCCTGGAGAGAATGACCAGGCGATCCATGCCGATCTTCTCCGCAAGCCCCATTCTAAGCGGGGTGTTCATCGACCCTGCCCGTCCATGCCAAGCCGCCTGGATGGCTCTGCAATCGCTGATCGATGAACCCTCGATGTGGCCAAAACCTGACCGAGCCGGGATCAACGGTAAGGCGCACAACAGGCGGGCTGTAGGTTTGCTTGGGTAGGCGCGGTCCTATGCCGCATCCCGCTGTCGCGAGGTGAGTCGGGTGACGTCAGGTTCGTCCCAGCCAGGTTCGTCGCAGTACGGTTCTGCCGAGCGGAGCGGTTGGTCGTCCAGCCGCGCACAGTCTTCAACCGCCTCAGTCGTTTCTGCCGAAGGCCCTGACATGAATGGCGCATTCCGGAACGACCAACCGATTGCCACCGGCCCGGTAGCCCCTGTGGTGCTCACCATCCTCGATGGCTGGGGCTATCGCCACGACGACGCCCACAACGCCATCCGCGCCGCCGACACACCGGTGATGGATGCCCTCTGGCACGCCTATCCCCACACGCTGATCGAGGCCAGCGGGGCAGCCGTGGGCCTGCCCGACGATCAGATGGGCAATTCCGAGGTGGGCCATCTCACCATCGGCTCCGGCCGGATCATTCGCCAGGAACTGGTTCGGATCGGCCAGGCCGTTCGCGACGGTTCGATCGCCCGCAATCCCGCCCTCAATCAGCTGGCCGACCGGCTTCTGGCTAACGGTGGCTGCCTTCACCTGGTGGGACTCTGCTCCGATGGCGGTGTTCACAGCCACGTGGACCATCTGGGTGGGCTGCTGCAGTGGGCCGCTGCCCGGGGCCTCAGCGATGTTTGCGTGCACGTGATCAGCGATGGTCGCGACACCCCGCCCACCAGCGCGCCCAGCTATGTGGCCCGGGTGGAGGAGTTGATCCAGCAGGCAGGGGTGGGGCGCATCGCCACGCTCTGCGGCCGCTATTGGGCCATGGATCGGGACCATCGCTGGGAGCGCACGGAGAAGGCCTATCGGCTGCTCTGCGAACCCGGGGCCATCACAGCCAGCAGTGCCGCCGCAGCCATCAGCGCGGCCTATACCTCCGGTGTGGAGGACGAGTTCATCGAACCGGTGCGCCTGGCTGAAGGAACCGTGAAGGACGGCGACGGACTGGTGTGCTTCAACTTCCGTCCGGATCGCGTGCGCCAATTGATCCGGGCCCTCGTTCTGCCGGAGTTCGACCAGTTCGACCGCCAGCGGATCGACGATCTGGCGGTGGTGACCTTCACCCAGTACGAGAAGGGGCTGCCCGTTGCGGTGGCCTTCCCGCCCGAATCCCTGGACGGCCTGCTCGGCCAGGTGATCTCCGAGGCCGGACTGCGCCAGTTCAGAACCGCCGAAACCGAAAAGTATCCGCACGTCACCTACTTCATGAACGGCGGCATCGAGCAGGCTTTCCCCGGCGAAGACCGCCACCTGGTGCCTTCGCCACGGGTGGCGACCTACGACCAGTCGCCGGCCATGTCGGCCGAGCAACTCACCGACAGCTGCATCGCCGCCATCAACAAGGGCATTTACTCCCTGGTTGTGATCAACTACGCCAATCCAGACATGGTGGGCCACACCGGTCAGATGGAGGCCACCACCCAGGCGATCGCTACGGTGGACCGCTGCGTGGGCAGGCTGCTGGAGACCACCTGCCGGATGGGCGGGACGATGCTGATCACCGCCGACCACGGCAATGCCGAAGTGATGCAGGGTGCGGATGGACGCCCCTGGACCGCCCACACCACCAATCCCGTGCCGGTGATCCTGGTGGAAGGGGAAAAGCGCAAATGTCCCGGACTGGGCAACGACATCGAACTGCGCGACCACGGCGGCCTCGCCGATATCGCCCCCACGGTGCTCGAGATCCTCGGCCTGGACAAACCCGACAAGATGAGCGGCGAGTCCCTGATCCAGGCAGCCGGCATTGGCCAGGCAGCTTCACGGGTTCCCCAGACCCTGGGCGTCTAATCTGGCTCCAGCCAGTCACAGCCAGTCGCCGAATGATCACCACCGTGCTGTCCTGGCTCTGGTTCGGCTGCGGGGTGTTGCTGATCATCAGCGTGTTGTTGCACAGCCCCAAGGGTGATGGCATGGGCGGGCTGGCCTCCAGCGGTGGTTCGATGTTCACCAGTGCCCGCAGTGCTGAGCAGACGCTCAACCGCATCACCTGGACCCTGCTCCTGGTGTTTCTCGGCCTGGCCGTGGTGTTGAGCGCCGGCTGGCTGGCGTGAGCATGAGCCGTCGCACTCTCCTGGCTGGCCTGCTGGCAGGGCTGGCAGGGCTCACCAGCCGTGCGAGTGGCGCCCAGGCCGCCAGCGCTGCGGGTGAACCGGCCTGGCAACTCAGCGATGCCGAGTGGAAGCGGCGCCTCAGCGCCGAGGCCTACAGGGTGCTGCGCAGGGAAGGCACCGAACCGCCCTTCAGCAGCCCGCTCAACGCCGAGAAGCGCAAGGGCACCTTCCACTGTGCCGGCTGCGATCTGCCCCTGTTCAGCTCCGCCAGCAAATACGACAGCGGCACCGGCTGGCCGAGCTTCTGGCAACCGCTGCCCCAGGCCATTGCCACCAAGCTTGATTTCAAGCTGATCGTGCCCCGCCGCGAATACCACTGCCGGCGTTGTGGCGGCCATCAGGGCCATGTGTTCGGCGATGGACCCCGGCCCACCGGCCAGCGCTACTGCAACAACGGCGTGGCGCTGCGCTTCAAGGCTGAACGGACGGCGGGCAGCAGCCGCTCCTGATCAACCGGATCACGATCCCTTCCTCCGACGCTTGAGGGCCATTGGCCTGATCGGCTCTGCCCTGACGGTTGCGCCTTCCGCTTTGAACCGGCAGGCGGCCGCCTCGTGGTGCTGGACCGGAACCAGGGCGGCGAGCGGATTCTTGATCAAGGCGTGTGCCAGAAACGCTGAGGCTCAGGCGTGCGCCACCAGCCGATCAGCACCCGAGTCACCCAGCCGCAAAAAAAGAGGGACCTTGCGGTCCCTCCTGTGATGAAGCCATTGGGGCTCAGGATCAGTAGTCGAAGTCGCCGCCCATGCCACCGCCACCGGCGGGAGCAGCTTCCTTCTTCTCGGGCAGATCGGCCACGATGCACTCGGTGGTGAGCACCATGCCGGCGATCGAAGCGGCGTTCTGGAGACCGGAGCGGGTCACCTTGGCGGGATCCACGATGCCGGCGGCCAGCATGTCGACGTACTCGCCGGTGGCGGCGTTGTAGCCCTCATTGAAGGGCTTGTGCTTGACGTTCTCGGCCACCACGGAGCCGTTCACACCGGCGTTCTCGGCGATGCGCTTGAGGGGAGCGGTGAGGGCGGAAGCCACGATGGTGGCGCCGATCAGCTCTTCGCCGGAGAGATTGGCAGCAGCCCATTCTTCAAGGGCAGGGGCGAGATGGGCCAGGGTGGTGCCACCACCGGGAACGATGCCCTCCTCAACGGCCGCCTTGGTGGCGTTGATGGCGTCTTCCAGGCGCAGCTTCTTGTCCTTCATCTCGGTCTCGGTGGCAGCGCCCACCTTGACCACAGCCACACCGCCGCTCAGCTTGGCCAGACGCTCCTGCAGCTTCTCCTTGTCATAGGAGGAGTCGGTTTCGTCCATCTGCTTGCGGATCTGCTCGCAGCGGGCCTTCACGGCCACCTCGTTGCCTTCGGCCACGATGGTGGTGGTGTCCTTGTTGATGGTGATGCGGCGGGCGGTGCCCAGCATCTCCAGCTTGGCGTTCTCCAGCTTGAGGCCGGCGTCTTCGGTGATCAGCTGACCGTTGGTCAGCACGGCGATGTCCTCGAGCATGGCCTTGCGGCGGTCGCCGAAGCCAGGAGCCTTCACAGCGGCCACGTTGAGCACGCCGCGCAGGCGGTTCACCACCAGGGTGGCGAGGGCTTCCTTCTCGATGTCCTCGGCGATGATCAGCAGGGGCTTGCCGGTGCGGGCGATCTGCTCGAGCACGGGCACCAGGTCCTGCACCAGGCCGATCTTCT
>JBIIXY010000046.1:0-15704 GCA_044347105.1 Prochlorococcaceae cyanobacterium | reverse complement strand
GGCGGCGCAGGCCGCCGCTGGCGGGGGTGAGGTGGTCGCCGGGAAGCTCCAGCAGCTCGGAGCGGTCGGCGCTGCGGGCCTGCAGCACGCCCAGCAGCCTCCTGCTCTGGTCGATCCCGTCGCGATCGAAGCGAATCAGCAGGTTGCGGCTCTGGCGGTAGCTGGCGGCCACTTGGCGCAGGGTTTCCTCCGGGGACGGGCTGAATTCGCTGCGGAAGTTCAGTTGCTGGCCCAGCTCGGCCAGCAGGGGCACCGAGCGCTCGGCGGAGAAGTTGTTGAAGCTGATGGTCACCAGGCCGTTGCAGCCGCGGCCGCCATCGGGTGCAAGCAGGTGCAGCTTGCAGCCCAGGCTGTGGCCCAGCCGCAGGGTGGTGGGGCCGGCGCTGCGCAAGGCGCGCCAGGCCTCATTGGCCTGGGCCTGGTGGTCGAAGCCCGGCACATAACTCCAGGCCAGCACCCGCCAGCCCTGCTGGGCGATGGCCTCGAGCAGGCGGCGGTAGCTCAGCTGGGGAGCGGCCGCCAGGTAGCTGCCGCCGATGAAGGCGATCGCGGGCAGCTGTTGCTGACTGCTGGCGCCCTCAGGCTCCACCACCCAGAGGGCATCGCTCTGCCGCCAGCGGACCATGGCGCTCAGCCCTGCTGCAGCCGCTGCAGGGCCGCCAGCGCTTCACGGCGGTGGGCCGGGCCGTCGAGCAGGTTGTTGAACACATGGCGGATCACCCCCTGCCCGTCGATCACGTAGGTGACACGCCCGGGCAGCAGGCCGAGCACGCTGGGCACACCGAAGGCCTTGCGCAGACCGTTGCCCCGGTCCACCAGCAGGGGGTAGGGCAGGCTGTGGCGCTGGGCGAAGCGCTGATGGCTGGCGGCGTCATCGCCGCTCACGCCCCACACCTCCGCACCGAGGGCCTGCAGCTCGGCGTAGCTGTCGCGGAAGGCGCAGGCCTCCATCGTGCAGCCGGGCGTGTCGTCCTTGGGATAGAAAAACAGCACCAGGGCGCGGCCATCGAGCTGGTCGCTGCGCCGCTGCTGGCCCTGCTGATCGCTCAGGTCGATCAGGGGGGCGGTGTCGCCGGCGCCGAGGGCCATGCGGGCTGGTGAGCAGGGTGGTGCCAGCAAGCCTAGGAACTGGCGCTGCGGCATTGAATCCTGGGATGATGGGGTCAACGGTTTGCGGCCCTCCCCCCGTGACTGCCAGCCCAGCTGCCACCCCCGATCCGACCGCGGGCGAGTCCGCCAGCCCCTGGCAGCAGGCGGACCTGTTCGGTGCGCCGTCCGCTCTGCCCAGCCCTGCCGCCACTCCTCCAGCGGCGCCCCGCCCAGCCCAGCACGCACCCAGCTCGCCCAGCCTGCCGCCGCTGCAGCCGGCCGCCCAGCACCAGCCCCAGCCGGTACCCGGCCGCTCCGGGCTCCCGTCCACCCTGCTGATCCTCGACACTGAAACCACCGCGCTCAGCCCCGAGGAGGGGCAGTGCATCGAGGTGGGGGCGATCCTGTTTCAGGTGGCCGGGCGGGCGGTGTTGGCTCAGGTGTCGTTTCTGCTGCCGGCTGCCAGCAATCCGGCGGCCCACGTGAACGGCATCGATGCGGCGATCACCCGGCTGCCCCAGCCCTGGCAGGCCGGGCTGCAGTGCTTCGAGGCGATGCTGGCGGCGGCCGATGCGCTGCTGGCCCACAACGCCGCCTTCGACCGCCAGTGGTTCGGCCACGGTTTGCTGCCGGCAGTCGCCAAACCCTGGATCTGCTCGATGGAGGACATCCGCTGGCCGGCGGAGCGCCACCTGCGTGCCAGTCCATCGGTGCGTGACCTGGCCCTGGCCTACGGGGTGCCGGTGTGGGCGGCCCACCGGGCTCTCACCGACTGCATCTATCTGGCCCAGGTGCTGGAGCGCTGCGCCGACCTGGAACAGCTGCTGGCCGCAGCCCTGGAGCCGCGCCGCCTGTTTCGCGCCTGCCTCTCCTACAGCGAGCGCCAGCAGGCCAAGGAGGCCGGCTTCCGCTGGAATGAGCCGGTGCGCGGGGCCTGGAGCCGCCGCCTCAGCGACCGCGAGGCGGCAGCGTTGCCGTTCTCGGTGCAGCCGCTGGAGGCGGCTTGACCCGACGGTCAAACGGATGAGTCGCTGTTGGATTTGCTTCGGTTGCCTGAAGGTTCTCCGGCAGTTCTCCGCCAACGCCCTGACCCGTCCTCAAGCTGGTCACAGCATCTGGAGCGGACCCTGGCTCACCACAATCCGCCACCCTCCGCCGATCCCATCCGTATCAGCCTCTCCAATTGGCAGGTGAGCCGAACATGGGCGCGCTTGATCCGTGAGGCTGAAGGGCTGTGGAGGGTTGATGTGCGTGCCATGCACCGGATCGCGGCCCAGGAGCTCATGGCCTTCATCAGCGAGGTGCCGCCAAGGCTGCGCCAGCGCGTGAACCGCTGGTTGGCGCGTTTTGGCGTGACCACACGCCTCAACCATGGCGACCGTGTGGATGAGCACAGGTGATGGAGGCGAGTGCAGTGGGCTCAAGCCTGGCTGAGCTGAGCGCCGAGCAGGATCGGCTTTGGTGAGAGCTCCCGAGCCCGCCGGATATGGTGCGGGCTCACGGTGAAGCTGAGGTTGAAGGATCGGAGCGGCGGGATTTGAACCCACGACCCCCACTACCCCAAAGTGGTGCGCTACCAAGCTGCGCTACGCCCCGGTTGTGCCGTCGGCTTGCGCCGGCAACGGCAAGCTATCACAGCGCTTTGCGGCCCGGCTGGCCACGCTGCAAGCGGCGCAGCAGCCGGGCGCTGAGCTGGTCGCGGCGCAGGCGGCCGTAGCCGCCAAGGCGCAGGGTTTTGGCCAGCTGGCGCAGCTCGGCCAGGCTCATGCTGGCCAGGCGCAGTTCCGGCAGCCGCTGCCAGGCCTGGCTGCTCGGCGGCAGCAGCTCACCCGCCCGCTGCCCCACCCAGCCCTCCAGGGCGCCGCTGGCCAGCCATTCCGGCACCAGCACCACCAGCACCGCCAGCAGGCCATAGAGCTCCACCAGGCCCCGGGGCAGCGGATGCAGCCGGCGGGGTTCCAGGGTGCTGGTGTCGCCGCCAGGATCAGGGCGGTGCTGGTTCACAGCAGCTGCTCACCCGGTTTGAGGGGCGCCGGCGGCGCCTCCCGCCACTGCAGCTGCTGCTGCGGCCCGGGTTGCAGCTTCACCGTCCAGAACACCAGGGCGAAACACAGGCCGATGGTGGCGATCAGGCCGATCAGCACCACCCGGTCGGGTAAGGGGTTCATGCTGGCAGCCGGGGCGATGGGGTGTGGACGATCACTACGCCTGCTCCGTGCGCGTGCAGTCGATCCGATCGGGGGTCTGCTCGATCGTGAGCAGGTCGCCCCGCAGGATCAGCGTCATCCGTTCATTGCGATAACGGATGCCGTTGAGCTGGCGATCGTGGCGGAAGCCCGTGCTGCGGTAGCCACTGGCCAGCAGGGATGCCTGGGCGTCGTTGCGCTCCAGCACCACCCGGCCCAGCCGCGGACACACGTAGATGTCACGGCTGTCGTACTGCTCCCACCAGGGGGAGCTCTGGGCCATCAGGCTCAGGGCCAGCAGGAGCGGAACGGGCGCCACCGTTCAGATCGCAATGGGGTCATTGTCGCCGCGCAGAACGCAGTGGCTGATGGTCCAGTCGTAGTGCTGCCACACCCGCGGGTCGAGCTGGTAGCTGGCACCGGCGAAGCCACCCAGCAGCTGGCCGCTGGGCTGGGCCGAGCAGTAGGGCCGGCTGCCCGGTTTGGCCAGGTACTGCTGGTGGTAGGGCTCGGCGTACCAGAGGGTGCGCCCGCTAGCGATCTCGGTGGTGATCGGGCCGTAGCCTGCTGCATTGAGCAGCTGCTGGTAGGCCTCGCGGCTGGCCTGGGCCAGGTCCAGCTGTGCGGGATCGCTCACGTAGATCGCCGAGCGGTACTGGGAGCCGCGGTCGTTGCCCTGGCGGTCGCCCTGGGTGGGGTCGTGGCACTCCCAGAACAGCTTGAGCAGGTCGCTGAAGTGCAGGCGGCTGGTGTCCCACACCACCCGCACCACCTCGGCATGGCCGGTGGCACCCGAGCACACCTGCTGGTAGCTGGGGTTGGCCAACGCGCCGCCGGCGTAGCCCACGGCGGTGGTCACCACTCCCGGCAGCCGCCAGAAGCCTTTCTCCGCCCCCCAGAAGCAGCCGCAGCCGAACAGCACCTCCGCCTGGCCCTCTGCGGGTGCCTGCCTGATCGGCGTGCTCAGCACCGCATGCTGCTCAACCCCGCCCTGGTTGGCGGCGGGAGCCGGCTTGTCCTGGCTCTGGAACAGTCCGAACACCGGTGTTGTGCAGTTGGCGCGAGCCTAGTCAGGCCGGGGATCGAGGGCGATGTGGTTGAGCAGGGTGGTGGTGAAGGCGAACAGCAGGAACGGCAGCGACAGCACCAGGATGAGCCCCACCGCCATCAGGGCCACGATCGGCTTGCTGGTGCCCATCAGGGCCAGCCCGGCCGCCAGGCTCGCGAAAATCACCCCCATCCAGATCAGGATCTGGGCGTAGATGTCGCCGAAGGTGAGGGTGCAGCGCAGGTTGAAGCCCTGAGCGGACAGCAGGGCGCGGGCTGGGGGTGGGACTTGCTCAGGGGCCATGGCGGAGAGGGCGCTGGGGGATGGACGGGCTGTGGTTCCACCTAAGCCCCGCTGGCGGGGCCTGTCTGCCCTTCGCAACAACTGTTCGGCAGCGCGCCAGGCGGTCACACCGGCGCCTGCAGCTGCTCGCTGGCCTGCTCGCGCGCCCATAGCCGCCGGTAGGTGCCGGGCTGCTCCAGCAGCTCACTGTGCCGCCCTTGCTGCACCAGCCGGCCGTCCTCCAGCACCAGCACCCGGTCACAGGCGGCCGCCGCCGAGAGCTGGTGGCTGATCATCAGCACCGTGCGGCCCTGGCTGCCCTGGCCGCGGATGGTGGCCAGGATCGCCGCGGCGGTGCTGTTGTCCACGCTGGCCAGGGCGTCATCGAGCACCAGCACCGGCGCGTCCACCAGCAGGGCGCGGCCCAGGGCCGTGCGCTGGCGCTGGCCGCCGCTGAGGGTGATGCCGCGCTCGCCCACCAGGGTGGCGTAGCCGTCGGGGAAGCCCTTGATGTCCCCCTCCAGCCGGGCCTGGGCCGCCGCCTGCTCCACCCGCTCCTGGCCGGCTTCCGGTTCGCCGTAGCGCAGGTTGTCGGCGAGGGTGGCGGTGAACAGGTAGCCCTCCTGGGGCACCAGGGCCACCCGGCGGCGTAGCTGCTCCAGCGCGAGGCGGGTTGTGTCCACGCCATCGAGGAACAGCTCGCCCTCGCCCAGCTCCACCATCCGCCCCAGGGCCCGGGCCAGGGTGGTCTTGCCGCAGCCCACCGGCCCCACCACCGCCACCAGTTCGCCCGGCTCCACCTTGAAGCTCACGTCCACCAGCGCCGGCCGCGTGGCGCCGGGATAGCGCACCGTGAGACCGCGGGCCTCCACACCGCCCCGGCTGGTGGGTGCCGGTGACTGGGGCTTGTCGGGCGACTGAATCAACGGGCGGCGCTCGAGCAACTGCTCCACCCGCTCCAGGCTCACCTGGCCGGTCTGGAACGTGTTCAGCGTGAAGCCCAGCAGGGCGGTGGGGAACACCAGCCGCTCCACGTAGAGGATCAGGGCCACCAGGTCGCCGATGCTCAGCCGGCCGCTCTCCAGCTGCCCGCTGCCCAGCGCGAGCAGCAGGAGCAGGCTGATCGATGAGATCCCCTCCAGCAACGGAAACAGGGTGCTGCGCGTGCGCGCCAGGCCCAGCGCCGCATCCCGGTAGATGCGATTGCGTCCAGCGAAAGCGGCCTGCTCCGTGCTCTCCTGGCCGTAGATCTTGATGGCGCTGATGCCCGAGAGATCCTCCTGGATCAGATCGCTGAGCTGGGCCAGGGCCTCCTGCTGGCGCCGCTGCTGGCGCATCATCCGGCCGCCGAACAGGCGCACCGTCACCAGCATCAGGGGGTAGAGCCCCAGGGCCGCCAGGCTCAGCCAGGGATCGATGCCGAGCATCGCCGGCAGGGTGAGGGCATAGGCCAGGGCCGTGTTGGTGAGGCTGAGCACGGCGAAGCCCAGCAGCCGGCGCACGTTCTCCACATCGCTCGTGGCCCGGCTGATCACTTCGCCGCTGCCGGTGGTCTGCACCCAGCCGGGTTCCTGCAGCAGCAGGTGGTCGAAGATCCGCTGCTTGAGGTCGGCCTCCACCTGCCGGCCTACCCCGAACACCAGCATCCGCGAGAGCAGGCGCACGCCGCCCATCAGCGTGGCCAGCACCACGATCAGCAGGGCCTGGAGCAGCACATCGCGCAGCTCGAAACCGTCCTGGAGGTCGTCGATCACCCGCCGCACCAGCAGCGGAATCGCCACGCTCAGCAGGTTCACCACCACCAGGGCCGCCATCCCCTGCGCCACCACCCGCCGGTGGGGCCGCAGGTAGCGCCGGATCAGATCGGTGCGAATCGCAGCCAAGCCGTCTGCCCGAAGATGGCCCCAACCTAAGGATCGCCCCCGCCGGTCGTGCCCCCCGCTCCCAACCCCTCCACCCCGTCAGGCTCGGCCTTGCCCGAGCAGAGCCATCCCCTGCACGCCCTCGACCGCGACGTGGTGGACGGCCTGCTGGCGGTGCAGACCCCGGCTGCCGCCCAGCTGGTGGATGCCGCCCGCCTGCTGATGCGCTACCAGGGCTTCCCCGGCGCCCGCGATCTGCAGGACGACCTGGCCAAGGTGCTGCGCCTGTGGGGTCTCAGCCGCGAGGAGCTGCAGGAACGCACCCGATCGATCTGGGCCAGCGGCTTTCGCCCCGGCCCCGCCGACCCCGCGGCCCCCGGCCAGGAGGCGGTGGGCTCCGGTTTCGACACCGCCGATCAGGACGGCTGATGCGCAAGACCCGCACCGCTGTGCTCGCCAAGCGCACCGTTTCGGGGGATAGTGGACAGGTCCCCATCACCCGGCCCGGCGTGCTTCGCACCCGGGCTTTTTTGTGGCTGCCGGGTCTCCGCCCCCGCCCGGTGCCGAGTTGAATTGGCCGGTCACCACGGTTTTCGGAGGCGCGGCCATGGCCGCTGATGCCCACACCCCCAGCTGGCCGGCCCTGCTGGAGCGCCTGCTGGCCGGCGAGGCCCTCAGCGGCGAGCAGGCCGCCGGCCTGATGCGCGGCTGGCTTGCTGAGGAGATCCCCCCGGTGCTCACCGGCGCCCTGCTGGCTGCCCTGCGGGCCAAGGGGGTGAACGGTGAGGAGCTGGCAGCGATGGCCGGGGTGCTGCGCCAGGCCTGCCCCCAACCGGCTGGCCGCCCCCAGCTGCCGCTGGTGGACACCTGCGGCACCGGTGGCGATGGCGCCGACAGTTTCAACATCTCCACCGCCGTGGCCTTCCTGGCCGCCGCCTGCGGGGCCTCCGTGGCCAAGCACGGCAACCGCAGCGCCAGCGGCCGGGTGGGTTCGGCGGATGTGCTCGAGGGGCTGGGCCTGCAGCTGCAGGCCCCTCCGGAGCAGGTGCTGGCGGCCCTCCCAGCCGCTGGCGTCACTTTCCTGTTCGCCCCCGGTTGGCATCCCGCCCTGGTGGGCCTGGCGCCACTGCGTCGCAGCCTGGGGGTGCGCACCGTGTTCAACCTGCTCGGCCCGCTGGTGAATCCGCTGCGGCCGGAGGCCCAGGTGCTCGGCGTGGCCCGCCCCGACCTGCTCGATCCGATGGCCGATGCCCTTGCGCGGCTGGGCCTGCGCCGGGCCGTTGTGGTGCATGGCAGTGGTGGCCTTGATGAGGCCTCCCTGGCCGGTGCCAACCAGTTGCGCCTGGTGGAGGGGGGCTCGGTGCGCGAGGAGCTGCTTGATCCGCTCGCACTCGGCATCGCGCCGGCGCCGATCAGCGCCCTGGCAGGCGGCGATCTGGCCACCAACCAGGCGATTCTGGAGGCGGTGCTGCAGGGGCGGGGCAGCCCGGCCCAGGCCACCGTGGTGGCCCTCAACGCGGCCCTGGTGCTCTGGGCCGCCGACCTCGCCGACAGCATCGCCGCCGGTTACGAGCGGGCAGCCGCCACGCTCGCCGCCGGTGAAGCCTGGAGCCGGCTGGAGCGCCTGCGCACCGCCCTGCACTCCCCCGCTGGGGGATGATCAATCCTGTGCTGCAGCCGTGATTGTGTCCGTGTCCACCACCCTTGCCCTGCTGGTGCTGGCCGATGGCACGGTGCTGCGCGGCGAGGCCTTCGGCGCCCGCGGTACCGCTCTCGGTGAGGTGGTGTTCAACACCGGCATGACCGGCTATCAGGAGGTGATGACCGATCCGAGCTACGCCGGCCAGCTCGTGACCTTCACCTACCCCGAACTGGGCAATACCGGCGTGAACGCCGCTGACCAGGAGGCCGACATCCCCCACGTGCGCGGGGTGATCGCCCGCCAGCTCGCCCCCACCGCCAGCAACTGGCGCTCTGAAGAGCCGCTGCAGCAGTGGCTGGAGCGTCATGGGGTGGTGGGCATCCGCGGGGTGGACACCCGCGCCCTGGTGCGTCATCTGCGCGAGGGCGGCGCGATCAACGGCGTGATCAGCAGCGATGGCACGTCCCCCCAGGCCCTGCTGGAGCAGGTGCGCACCGCCCCCTCGATGCAGGGGCTCAACCTGGCCGCCACGGTGAGCACCCGCGAGCCCTACACCTGGCAGCAGGCCTGCAGTGCCGCCTTCGACGCCCGCCTGCAGCCCCGCCCCGACGCTCCCTACCGGGTGGTGGCGATCGATTTCGGCATCAAGCGCGCCATCCTCGACCGGCTGGTGGCCCACGGCTGTCAGGTTTCGGTGCTGCCGGCCTCCGCCAGCATTGAAGAGGTGCTGGCCCTGGAGCCTGAAGGGGTGTTCCTGTCCAATGGACCCGGCGACCCGGCGGCGGTGAACGAGGGCATCGCCCTGGCCCGCCAGTTGCTCGCCCAGCCCCAGCTGCCCCTGTTCGGCATCTGCCTGGGACACCAGATCCTCGGCCTGGCCCTGGGCGGCTCCACCTTCAAGCTCGGTTACGGCCACCGCGGTCTCAATCACCCCTGCGGCAGTCCCGGCCAGGTGGAGATCACCAGCCAGAATCATGGCTTCGCCCTCGATGCCGAGTCCCTGCCGGAGCGGGTGCGGTTGACGCACCTCAACCTCAACGACCGCACCGTGGCTGCCCTGGCCCTGGCCGACCAGCCGGTGTTCGGGGTGCAGTACCACCCCGAAGCCAGCCCCGGGCCCCACGATGCCGACCATCACTTCGCCCGCTTCACCGCCCTGATGGCTGAGCGCCGCTGAGCACCTTCGTTTTTGACTGAGTTTTACTGATCCTGGCCATTTCCGCCCCAGGCCCTGCAGCCCTGGCCGCGATCCCTACACTCCCCGCAGACTCGCAATGGGGGCCAGAGCCATCAACGACCTGCAGCGTCTCACGGTGTCCCTGCGCGGGGGATTCGAGCAGCAGGCCCGCTGCCAGCTCTACCGCTTCACGGGCCAGCTCGACGCCTACTCCGACAAGCAGTTCGGCGAATTCATCGCCGCCCACCGCAGTGCCAGTCAGCCCCTGCTGATCGACCTTTCCCAGATCGATTTCATCGATTCCTCGGGCCTGGGCGCCCTGGTGCAGCTGGCCAAGCAGTGCAACACCGACGGCCAGCGTTTCCTGGTGGTGGGCAATGCACGCGTGGTGCAGACCGTGAAGCTGGTGCGGCTCGAGGAGTTCCTCCATCTCCAGCCCGATCTCGACACCGCCCTTGCCAACCTCGCCGCCTGAGGGCAGCGGCCGCGACACCGCCTGGCTGGCCGCCCTCGCCCCCGCACGTCCCAGTGGCGAGCTTGGCCCCCTGCAGCTGGCCTGGCTGGGGGATGCCGTGTGGGAACTGCACCAGCGGCTGCGCCGCTGCCGCACTCCCGCCCGCGCCCACGCCCTTCACGGCCAGGTGGTGGCCGTGGTGCGCGCCGACGCCCAGGTGCAGGCCCTGGAGCGGCTCGACGGCCTGCTCAGCCAGGCGGAGCGTGAGCTTGTGCGCCGGGGCCGCAACAGGGCCGGCCGCGGGCCCCGCCATGGCGACCCCGCCGCCTATGGCCTGGCCACCGGCTTCGAGGCCCTGCTCGGCTGGCTGTTCCTGCACGATCCCCCGCGGTTGGTCGAACTGCTAGATCACTTGGAGGAGAACGATCCATAACCAGCTTTCGCCATGACCCCTCGATTTGAACGCCGCCCCGACAAGTGGGCCGGATCCGGGGGCCGCAGGCCAGGGCGCCCGGCTTCCGCCAACGGTGGTTCCTTCCGCGACCGCGAACCGGGTCGTGACCGGGATCAGGGCCGCGACCGCGACAAGGACAGGGGCCGGCAATGGGATGCCAACCGCGAGCGGCCCAAGGACCGCTACCGTCCGGCGGGGCGCGACAGACCTGGCGAGCGCGAACGGCCTGTGGGCCGTGACTGGGAGCGCAGCCGGGACAGCCGCCGCGAGCCGGTGCGCGGGGTGGGTGAGCGCAAGGGCTATTCCCGCCCCGCTCCCCGCCGGGACGACAGCCGCCCGCGCCGTCTGTTGCCCTCACGCTTCAGCCGCCCGCCGCTGGTGGTGGAGGCGCGCAACCCCCCGGAGCCCGCCCAGGGTGTGCATGCCGATGACAGCCCGGCCAGCGACCTGATCTGGGGTCGCCATGCCGCCCAGGCCGCGCTGGAGAGCGGCCGGCCTGTGCACCGCATCTGGTGCACCGCCGAGATGCGCTTCAGCCCCGCTTTTCTGCAGTCGTTGCGGGAGGCCAAGGCCTCCGGCGTGCTGGTGGAGGAGGTCACCTGGGCACGCCTCGGCCAGATCACCAGTGGCGCCGTGCACCAGGGCATCGTGCTCCAGGCCGCCGCCGCCGACACCCTCGACCTGGCCAGCCTGATCGATGGCTGCCGGGAGCTGGGCGAGCCGCCGCTGCTCATGGCCCTCGACGGCATCACCGATCCCCACAACCTCGGGGCGATCGCCCGCAGCGCCGAGGCCCTTGGTGCCCACGGTCTGGTGTTGCCGCAGCGCCGCAGCGCCGGGCTCACCGGTTCGGTGGCCAAGGTGGCCGCGGGAGCCCTGGAGCATCTGCCCGTCGCCCGGGTTGTGAATCTCAACCGCGCCCTCGACAGCCTCAAGCAGGAGGGCTACCGGGTGGTGGGTCTGGCGGCGGAGGGCAGCGTGAGCCTGGAGCAGGCCGACCTGGACGGCCCGCTGGTGATCGTTACCGGCTCGGAGGGCGATGGCCTCTCGATGCTCACCCGCAAGCACTGCGACCAGCTGATCACCATCCCCCTGCGCGGTGCCACCCCCAGCCTCAACGCCTCCGTGGCCACGGCCCTGCTCCTCTATGAGGTGGCACGGCGGGGCTGGATGAAGGGGCTGCGCGGCGGCGACCCTGCCCCCCGCATCGTGCGGCCCCAGCTGCCTCACGCCGCCGCTGACCCAGCCACTGCCACTGCCACTGCCACTGCCACTCCCACTGCCACCGCGCGGTCCGAGCCGGATGCGGGCCTGGCGGAGCCCCCTCCTTTCAATCCCGAGCTGGCGGAGCCCGAGGACGCTGGTTCTCCGCATGAGCCCGCGATGTCCGCGCCAGAGCCGGAGCCTGCGCCGGCAGCCCTTGAGCTGGGTTTCCAGCTCCCCCAGCCACCCGGTTTCAGCACGGACGTGCAGCTCTGATGCGATTCCATGCCCATCAACCCCAGGGCGGGCACAATGGAGCGGTGATCACTCCCGCTGCATGAATCCGCTGCTCTGGCCCGTTCGCCGCTGCGCCAACGGACTGGGCCTGGCCTGGTGGGCGCGGGTGCGCACCCAGTCACCCGCAGTCACCTACTGGTTCGGCCCCTTCGTGCGCCGCAGCACCCTGGAGCGGGCTCTGCCGGCCTTTCTCAGTGACATCCAGGCCGAATCTCCGGTTGGTCTGGAACATGAGCTGATGCGCACCCGCCGGGGCGAACCGCTCACCGAGGTGGAGTGAGGGATGCCGATCCCCGGGCCTGCCTGGCTGGGCTCTGACCGGTGGGCCCTGACTGATAGCGTCGCCATCACCTGGTGAGTGGCTGGATGGGCATCGCCGAATGGCGCGCAGAGCTGCAGCGCGGTGAGGTTTCCGCCCGGGAGCTCACCGACCAGCACCTGGCCCGCATCGAGGCGGTGGAAGGCACGGTGCATGCCTTCCTGGAGGTGACCGCTGAGCGTGCTCGGGCTGATGCCGACCGCATCGACGCCGCCCGGGCCGCCGGAGAAGCGCTGCCGCCCCTGGCCGGCATTCCCCTCTCGATCAAGGACAACCTCTGCACCCAGGGCATCCGCACCACCTGCTCCAGCCGCATGCTGGAGAGCTTCGTGCCGCCCTACGAGAGCACCGTCACCGAGCGCCTGTGGCAGGCCGGAGCGGTGCTGCTGGGCAAGACCAATCTCGATGAGTTCGCCATGGGCAGCTCCACCGAGACCTCCTATTTCGGCCCCAGTCGCAACCCCTGGGACCCGGAGCGGGTGCCGGGCGGCAGCTCCGGCGGCAGCGCCGCCGCGGTGGCGGCCGGTGAGTGCCTGGGCTCTCTCGGCTCCGACACCGGCGGGTCGATCCGCCAGCCCGCCAGCTTCTGCGGGGTGGTGGGGCTCAAGCCCACCTACGGCCGCGTGAGCCGCTGGGGGCTGGTGGCCTTCGCCAGCTCGCTGGATCAGGTGGGCCCCTTCACCACCTCGGTGGCCGATGCCGCCGAGCTGCTGCAGGTGATTGCCGGCGAAGATCCCCGCGATTCCACCTGCCTGAAGGCGCCGGTGCCCGACTACCGCGCTGCCCTGCAGCAACCGGTGGCGGGTCTGCGGGTGGGCATCGTGCGCGAGTGCTTGGAGGCCGAGGGCCTCGACCCGGCTGTGAAGGCCTCGGTGCTGGCGGCGGCCGAGCAGCTGCAGGCCCTGGGCTGTGAGCTGGTGGACGTGAGCTGCCCCCGCTTCAACGACGGCATCGCCACCTATTACGTGATCGCCCCCTCGGAGGCGAGCGCCAACCTGGCCCGCTACGACGGTGTGAAGTACGGCCACCGGGCTGAGGGCGCGGCCAGCCTGGCGGAGATGACCGCCCGCAGCCGCGCCGAGGGCTTCGGTGATGAGGTGCAGCGCCGCATCCTGATCGGCACCTATGCCCTCTCGGCCGGCTACGTGGATGCCTACTACAAGAAGGCCCAGCAGGTGCGCACCCTGATCCGCCGCGATTTCGATCGGGCGTTCGAGCGCGTGGATGTGCTGCTGACGCCCACCTCGCCCACTACCGCCTTCCGCTTCGGGGCCCACACCGAAGATCCCCTGGCCATGTATCTGGCCGATCTGCTCACGATTCCCGCCAACATGGCCGGCCTGCCGGCGATCTCCGTGCCCTGTGGCTTCGACCAGCAGGGCCTGCCAATCGGCGTTCAGCTGATCACGGGCGTGCTGCAGGAGGAGCGCCTGCTGCAGGTGGCCCACCACTACGAGCAGGCGGCCCGGGTGATGGCCTCCAGGCCCGCAGCGCCCCTGGTGCCCTGAGTCCAGTCCGAGCACCAGATCTGGCGTCCTCCGTCTAAGGTCAAGCTCTCCTCGCCGCTACCGGTGGCTTTCGTTCCGCTTCACAATCACAGCGACTACAGCCTCCTGGATGGGGCCAGCCAGCTGCCGGCGATGGTGGAGCGGGCCAAGGAGCTGGGCATGCCGGCGGTGGCCCTCACCGATCACGGTGTGATGTATGGGGCCATCGAGCTGCTGAAGCTGTGCAGCAAGGCGGGCATCAAGCCGATCATCGGCAACGAGATGTATGTCATCAACGGCTCGCTGGATGACCCCAATCCACCGAAGAAGGAGCGCCGCTACCACCTGGTGGTGCTGGCCAAGAACGCGGTGGGCTACCGCAACCTGGTGAAGCTCACCAGCATCAGCCACTTGCGCGGGATGCGCGGGCGCGGCATCTTCGCCCGGGCCTGCATCGACAAGGCCACCCTGGAGCAGCACAGCGAAGGGCTGATCGTGGCCACCGCCTGCCTGGGCGGCGAGATCCCCCAGGCGATCCTGCGTGGTCGCCCCGATGCGGCCCGCGAGGTGGCCCGCTGGTATCAGGGCGTGTTCGGCGACGACTTCTACCTGGAGATCCAGGACCACGGCGGCATCGAAGACCGCATCGTGAACACCGGCATCGCTGCGATCGGCGCCGAGCTCGGCATCGAGCTGATCGCCACCAACGATGCCCACTACCTGAGCGTGGGCGATGTGGAGGCCCACGACGCGCTGCTGTGTGTGCTCACCGGCAAGCTGATCAGCGACGAGAAGCGCCTGCGCTACACGGGCACCGAATTCATCAAGAGCGAGGCGGAGATGCTGCAGCTCTTCGGCGATCACCTGGAGCGCGAGGTGATCGAGCGGGCCGTGGCCAACACCGCCCGAGTGGCGGAGAAGGTGGAGGACTACGACATTCTCGGCCGCTACCAGATGCCGCGCTTCCCGATCCCGGAGGGGCACACGCCGGTGAGCTACCTGCGCGAGGTGAGCGAGCAGGGGCTGCGGGCTCGGCTGGGGCTGGCCGATGGAGCGGCGTTTGAGGCCACCTATGGCGAGCGGCTGGATTTCGAGCTGCAGGTGATGGAGCAGATGGGCTTCCCCACCTACTTCCTGGTGGTGTGGGACTACATCCGCTTCGCCCGTGATAACGGCATCCCGGTGGGGCCGGGCCGCGGTTCAGCGGCCGGTTCGCTGGTGGCCTATGCCCTGGGCATCACCAACATCGATCCCGTCACCAACGGGTTGCTGTTTGAGCGCTTTCTCAATCCGGAGCGCAAGTCGATGCCGGATATTGACACCGACTTCTGCATCGAGCGCCGCGGCGAGGTGATCGACTACGTCACCCGTCGCTACGGCGAAGACAAGGTGGCCCAGATCATCACCTTCAACCGGATGACCTCGAAGGCGGTGCTCAAGGACGTAGCTCGCGTGCTCGACATCCCCTACGGTGACGCCGACCGGCTGGCCAAATTGATCCCGGTGGTGCGCGGCAAGCCCGCCAAACTCAAGGAGATGATCGGCGAGGAGTCGCCGGCGCCGGAATTCCGCGAGAAATATCAGAACGACCCCCAGGTGCAGCGCTGGGTGGACATGGCGATGCGTATCGAGGGCACCAACAAGACCTTCGGCGTGCATGCCGCTGGCGTGGTGATCGCGGCTGATCCGCTCGATGAGGTGGTGCCGCTGCAGCGCAACAACGATGGCCAGGTGATCACCCAGTACTTCATGGAAGACGTGGAGTCGATGGGCCTGCTGAAGATGGACTTCCTGGGCCTGAAAAACCTCACGATGATTGATAAAACCATCGATCTGGTGAAGCAGAGCACCGGCGAAACGGTGGATCCCGATGCGCTGCCCCTCGATGATCCCGGCACCTATGGCCTGCTGGCCCGCGGTGATCTGGAGGGTATCTTCCAGCTGGAATCGAGCGGCATGCGCCAGATCGTGCGCGACCTCAAGCCCTCCTCCCTGGAGGACATCTCCTCGATCCTGGCCCTCTACCGGCCGGGGCCTCTCGATGCGGGCCTGATTCCGAAGTTCATCAACCGCAAGCACGGCCGCGAGCCGATCGACTTCGCCCACGAGAAGCTCCAGCCGATCCTCAAGGAGACCTACGGGATCATGGTGTATCAGGAGCAGATCATGAAGATCGCCCAGGATCTGGCCGGCTATTCGCTCGG
>JBIIXY010000142.1:0-5019 GCA_044347105.1 Prochlorococcaceae cyanobacterium | reverse complement strand
CTCAGCCGCGGCAATGCCGAACTGGTGACTCCCCACGGAGTCCCCCTGGTGGTGGGGTGCTTGGCCGACCGCCCACTGCTGCGACGCGTGCTGGCAGACCATGCCATCGACGCGATCCTGCATTTCGCAGCCCTTGCCTACGTAGGCGAATCAACCGAGCACCCCGATCGCTACTACCGGGTGAACACGGCAGATGCCCTGGGCCTGTTGGAGGAGGCGGTGGCCCATCGGCCGGAGGCACCGCCGGCGGTGGTGTTCTCGTCCACCTGCGCGGTGTTCGGCATCCCGCCGACGCTGCCGATCCAGGAACTGACGCCACGGGTGCCGATCAATCCCTACGGCCGCAGCAAGCTCGCCCTGGAGTGGATGTTGGAGGATCTATCGAGGCAACACCGCTTCCCGGCGGTCATCCTCCGCTACTTCAACGCAGCGGGAGCTGATCCCCAGAACGGCTGCGGTGAATGCCACAGCCCGGAAACTCACTTGCTGCCGCTAGCGATTCAGGCCGGCATTGATGGCACGCCATTCCGCGTGAACGGTGATGACTTCGATACACCCGATGGCACCGCCATTCGCGATCTCATTCACGTTCGCGACCTGGCCAGCGCTCACATTGCCGCTCTCGATTACCTGCTTGCGGGCGGCCCCACCACCGATTTCAACCTGGGCAAGGGTGAGGGGCATTCCGTCAGGGAGGTGGTGACCTGCGTGGAGCGGGTGGGGCATTGCAGGATCGCACTGGACATCGGCCCGCGGCGCCAGGGTGATCCACCGGCCCTGGTATGCGATGCCAGCAAGGCTCGGCATCTGCTCAACTGGCGCCCCCAGTATTCAGAGCTGGAGCGAATCGTTAGCGACGCACTTGCCTGGGAGCACCGGCGACAGCGGATGGGAGGTCTCGCCCGAATTGCCCCCGGCACGACGGCCGTTGGATGCCCATGAACGCTGCTCAGGCACAAGACGTACTGGTACCGGCACTGCCGGCCGGAGCACGGCGGCTCCTCATGGCGCTGGTGCTGCTGTGGGTGGTGGGCACGCTGGCCTTCTGGCGTTGGGCTCTGCAACCCACGGTGTGGGTGAGTACCCCTGGAACCCTGATCAACCTGCTGCTGCTCATCTATGTAACCGGCATTCCAGCCTGGCCGTTCTATCTGTTTTTGAGAATGAGGCAGGTGAACCCCCAGCTCCCCGTGCCTGCGCCACTGCGGGTGGCGATGGTGGTCACCAAAGCCCCATCGGAACCGTGGGAGCTGGTTCAGCACACCCTTTTGGCAGCCCTCGCGCAGGCACCAACCCACGACACCTGGCTGGCGGATGAGCAGCCCAGCGAGGCCGTGCGCCACTGGTGCCAGGAGCACGGTGTGGGGCTCTCCACCCGCGACGGGGTAGAGGCCTATCACCAGCCCACCTGGCCACGACGCACCCGCTGCAAGGAGGGCAACCTTGCATACTTCTACGACCACTACGGCTACGCCAATTACGACATTGTCGTGCAACTTGACGCCGATCACATCCCGCAGGTTGGCTACCTTTTTGCAATGTTGCAGCCCTTCAACGATCCGCGCGTGGGCTACGTGGCGGCGCCATCGATCTGCAACCTCAACAGCCAGCGCAGCTGGGCAGCCCGGGGACGCCTCTTTGCCGAGGCTGTGCTGCACGGGCCCATGCAACTGGGCTGCAACGGGGTGTTTGCACCCCTCTGCATCGGCAGCCACTACGCCGTGCGCACCCAGGCCCTGCAGGAGACGGGTGGTCTTGGTCCTGAACTAGCTGAAGACCACTCCACCACCCTGTTGCTCAATGCCAAGGGATGGCGAGGAACCTTTGCCCATCGCGCCATCTGCCATGGGCTGGGGCCTGAAACCTTCGAAGACGCGATGGTGCAGGAATTTCAATGGTCGCGAAGCCTCACCACGATCCTGCTGCGCTACCTACCCCCGTCCTTCGGACAGCTGCCGCCACCACTGCGACTGCAATTTCTCTACGCCCAGGTGTTCTATCCCCTGCGGGGCAGCCTGAGTCTTTCAGGCCTGCTGCTGCCCGTGTTGGCCCTGATTCTCGATCGGCCCTGGATGGCGGTGCATTACCCAAGCTTCCTATTTTTCTCCACCCTTCAGATGGTGCTCACAGTGTTGCCTGTGCTGCAAGTACGCCGCTGCCAGTTACTGCGGCCCCCATCAGCTCCGACCCTGTCGTGGGAACAAGCCCTATTTGAGCTCAGCCGCGGCCCCTGGATCTTTGCTGGCGTGATCAAGGCCATCCAGGAATGGATCAGGCCCAGGCCGATCACCTTCCACGTCACGCGCAAGCAGGCGATTGCCCAACCTCTGCCCCTGCGTTTTCTGATGCCGTACCTGATCGCAGTGCTGATTGGACTATTGGCAACTCTGATCTTCGGCGACAGCACCCGCTTGGCCAGAGGGTACGTCCTGCTCACCTTGATCGCCACAACCCTGTTTGCGATCACAGCGCTCGCCGTGGCGGTGCTGAGCCATCGCCAGGGGCCCCATCCCTTGCATGTGCATCTTCCCCAGATGGGGCTAGCGGGTTGTGCCCTGTTGGTGAGCCTCGGCTGCTGCCTGTGGCGCCTGCCCGACCTCACTGTCCCCCTGCAAGGCGCAGGGGCGCTTCCCTTTTCTTCGCTTTAGTTCGATGCGCGCTCTTGGCTCCCTCGGCCTTTTGGCAACGGCCGTCGCCACCGCCAGCCTGCTCGTGATGTTCAGCCATGCCTCATCTCACCCTCCGGAAAGCCCCCTACTGGGCATTTACGAACCCATTCCGACGTCGATTCAAAACACGATGGGTATCGCGGTGATGTTTCTCGACTGGAACGACAGCAAAGCGGAATCCCTGCTGCAGACCTTCCTCGACGAGGCGCAACGACATCAGCGCCTGCCCCTGCTGACGCTCGAACCCTTCCCTGACCGGGCCAGCGGCCGAACCAATGCCGATCTGTTGGCCGATGTGCATGCCGGGCGCCATGACCGGGCCATCGCCACCATCACCCGAACCCTGGCCTCCCACCCAGGACCCGTGTTGCTGCGCTTTGCCCACGAGATGGACAAGCCGGGGCAATACCCCTGGGGCTTCGCCGATCCCGATCGCTATCTCCGTCTCTATAGCTACGTGCACGGGAAGGTCATGGCGGAGCGGCCCACCAACCTGCGCTGGGTCTGGTCGCCGGCGGGAGCTCCGAATGCCGATCGCTACTGGCCGGGCGATGGCAGCGTCGACCTCATCGGCTTATCGATCTACGCCAGCCGCGCCTGGACCCCGGACCAGTCGTTGGAGAGCTTCAGCCACCAATTGAAGCAAAAACGCTGGCTTCAACGTCGTTTCAGGCGGCCACTGCTGGTGGCTGAGGCTGGCGTCAGTGGGCCCAGCTCCGACCAGCGCCGCTGGATCATCGAGGCCGTGGACTCTCTACCGCGCTTTCCGGAGGTGTGCGGACTCGTGTATTTCCAGGCCCAGCAACCCAACTGGATGCCGCTACCAACGGGCCACGAAAACTGGCAGCTCAAGCAAGGCCCGCTGCGCTGGTTGCTGGCCCAGCGGCAGCTGCCGACCCGCCGCGGCCAGCGCTGCGTGGAGGGCTGAGCTGATGAAGAACCGCGTGCGCGCCCATTGCCGCTCTGGCCTGGCCTGGGGAGCATTGCTGCTACAGCTCACCATTCTGGCGGAGCCGGGCCGGGGGGAGGACCTTGACTCAAACCAGAGCCAAACCCCGAGCCAAAAGGAGAGTCAAGGCGAAACGCAGGTAGCCGTGCCTCTGCCAACGACAACCCCAGACAAGCCCGCCGCCGTCCAACCAACCCCGTTGCCGCCCTACAAACCGCCGAACCTCAACCCCACCCAGGTGCCGTCAGCGTATGTGGCCGAATGGGGCAACTACTTCGTAGCGGCCTCGGTGTACGGCTATGAGAACGGCAACGGCAGCTCCGGCCTCACCACAGATGGGGCGGTGAGCGTGGGCGTCGGCGCCGGCAATGCGCGCAAGTTTGTGGCGGTGGAGGTGGACTTCAACCTCGAGAGCCTGGCGGACACCAACAACGGCGGCAGCCTGGATGTGCGGCTGGGCCGGGAACTGATCAGCACCCACACCTTCGCCCTGCAGCTGGGCGCCGGATGGCTGGGGGTGGCCTCCTACGGCGACTGGCCCAAAGCAGGTGGATCGCCCTACGGGGTGCTCACCGCCGCCTGGCCGCTGCGACCTAACGATGCCGAGTTTCGGCAGATCCTGCAGGTGAATCTCGGCGGCGGCGGCGGACGTTTTCAACGGCTGGATGGTCAGGATCTGGTGAGTAACGGCCTGATTGCTTCCGTTGGCGTGGAGCTGGCCCCCAACCTCGGCATCAGCACCGGCTGGGCGGGCCGCGGCCTCAACGCCTCCCTCTCCTATGTGCCGCTGCGGGCCACACCGCTGTATCTCACGCTCTCCGGCGCGAATCTCACCAACGTGGATCGCGCCGGCCGGGCCGTGGCCCTGAGCGTGAGCTGGGGCGGCAGCTTCCGCACGGCGAGCTTTCCCTGAGCTACGAACCGCCACTTGAGACCGCGCAGCGCGAACATCGGTGAGCCTGCGCCTGCTCGGCCATCACCTCTCCAGGGGGCAGCTCCAGGGCCCGCCCTGGACGTCACGCCGATGCACAAAACTGTGCGAGCTGGAAACCCCAGTCGTCGTGTGCATCCTGGGGGGGCCAGTTCACCGGCGGCCAGCAGTGCGACCCCACCCAGCTGCCCGAGCTGCTGTGAGCAGGGGGCCCCGGCGTGATGCCCCGCTCGACCCGAAGATCCTCATGGCTCTAAGCGCCCAAGTGATGCTACTGACAACACTGCCAAGATAGCAACCGGTGAATGTAAGGACAAATCGGGGCGAAGACAAAGGGGTGCGGAGATACTACATTCAAGTTTCTAGCCAATATTCACATCCTATAGGGCACCTCGAAAAATCATGCCATGGACTGGCCTGATCTGAAATAAGAGCTAAGATCAGCAAAGCTCAGTATACCTGAATGGGCC